>NZ_CP137549.1:4054998-4356248 GCF_033335955.1 Streptomyces sp. N50 | reverse complement strand
CCTCCTCGCCGATCTGCGACTGGGTCATGTTGGCGAAGAAGCGCAGCATGATGATCCGGCGCTCGCGGGGCGGGAGTTTGGCGAGCAGCGGCTTGAGCGACTCGCGGTACTCCACGCCTTCCAGGGCCGTGTCCTCGTAGCCGAGGCGGTCCGCCAGCGAGCCCTCGCCGCCGTCGTCCTCGGGGGCCGGGGAGTCGAGCGAGGAGGCCGTGTACGCGTTGCCGACAGCGAGGCCGTCGACGACGTCCTCCTCGGACACGCCCAGCACCGCGGCGAGTTCGGGGACGGTCGGCGACCGGTCCAGCTTCTGGGAGAGCTCGTCGCTGGCCTTCGTCAGGGCCAGCCGCAGCTCCTGCAGGCGCCGCGGGACGCGCACCGACCACGACGTGTCGCGGAAGAAGCGCTTGATCTCGCCCACGACCGTCGGCATCGCGAACGTCGGGAACTCCACCCCGCGTTCGCAGTCGAAGCGGTCGATCGCCTTGATCAGGCCGATCGTGCCGACCTGGACGATGTCTTCCATCGGCTCGTTGCGGGAGCGGAAACGCGCGGCGGCGTAACGCACCAGCGGGAGGTTGAGCTCGATGAGGGTGTCCCTGACGTAACCACGCTCGGGGCTGTTCTCGTCGAGTGCGGCGAGCCGCAGGAAGAGGGAGCGGGACAGGGTGCGGGTGTCGATGGCTCCCGTGGTCGGGAGGGCCGGGGCCGGTACGGCGGGTACGGCCTCAAGGACCGTAACGGCGTCGAGTGCGGGCTCAGCGTCGCTCTTGGTGAGCGTGAGCACCTTCGAGCTGCCCTGGTCTGCGGACATGCCACCCCCTTTGGGTCGCGGGACGGTCGCGGCGATCGCCCCCGTCTGGGGAGCGGTGCCTTCACCTGAATACCGGAGCCTGGGCCACGGCAAACGCGCTTCCCGCAGAATGTCACATGTCGGCAACACGCTGTAGTGACATGTCGACATGTCTGTGACGAATCAGCCCTGGAAACAGGGGGTCTGACGGCTTTTCAGCGCAGAACTGTCGGGAAAGGGCCCTGTGAGCGATTCGTTCGTACCGGTGACATCTCGCTCGGGCTTTCGAGTGATCCCCGATGTGGCTTTCTGTGCGGCCGCTATGCCTCGATGCGGTTCGCGGAGCGCAGCCGCTGGAAGCTGCGCGCGAGGAGCCGGGAGACGTGCATCTGGGAGACGCCGAGCTCGGCGCTGATCTGCGACTGGGTGAGGTTGCTGTAGTAGCGCAGCAGCAGGATCCGCTGTTCCCGCTCGGGGAGTTGGACGAGGAGATGGCGGACGAGGTCGCGGTGTTCGACGCCGTCCAGGGCCGGGTCCTCGTAGCCGAGCCGGTCGAGCAGGCCGGGTAGTCCGTCGCCCTCCTGGGCGGCCTCCAGGGAGGTCGCGTGGTACGACCGTCCGGCCTCGATGCAGGACAGCACCTCGTCCTCGCCGATGCGCAGCCGCTCGGCGATCTCACCGGTGGTCGGGGTGCGCCCGAAGGCGGTCGTCAGGTCCTCGGTCGCCGCGTTCACCTGCACCCACAACTCGTGGAGCCGGCGCGGGACATGGACCGTGCGGACGTTGTCGCGGAAGTACCGCTTGATCTCGCCGATGACGGTCGGCATCGCGAACGTCGGGAACTGCACGCCCCGGTCCGGGTCGAAGCGGTCGATGGCGTTGATCAGACCGATGGCCCCGACCTGGACGACGTCCTCCATCGGCTCGTTGCGGGAGCGGAAGCGGGCGGCGGCGTAGCGCACGAGCGGGAGGTTCGCCTCGATGAGCGCCCCGCGCACCCGGTTGTGCTCCGGCGTGCCCGGCTGGAGCCCCTTGAGCTGGCCGAAGAGCACCTGGGTGAGGGCCCGGGTGTCCGCGCCGCGGCTGCGTGGCGGAGCGGCCGCCACCGGGGGCTGGGCGGGTGCCTCGTCCTGGGGCGGCGCTGTACTGGCCGACACGGTCAACGCCACACCTCTTCAATAGGTCAACTCATCCGTCAAAAGCGGTCATAGCATCACAAGACATGTGCACTGTGTGCAAGCACCGCCTAATACCGTGTTATGCCGTGTTGAGCAACAAAAGCCCCTTGCCGTGACGGCAAGGGGCTCTGCGGGAAGGCGGGAAGGCGCTTCGGGGTGCGCTCAGAACTCGTAGTCGGCGACGATCCACGTCGCGAACTCACGCCACAGCGCGACACCGGCCTGGTGCGCGGGGTGTTCGATGTACCGCTTCAGGGCGTCGGGGTCGTCGACCGCCGAGTTGATCGCGAAGTCGTAGGCGATGGGGCGGTCGCTGATGTTCCAGCCCAGCTCCCAGAAGCGCAGTTCGTCGACCAGGTCGCCGAGCGGGCGGAACGCCTCGACGCCGGCCACGACGCGCGGGTCGTCGCGCTCGACACCCTCGTCGAGCTTGAAGAGGACGAGGTGGCGGATCATCTGCGCGCTCCTGGTGGGTAGTTGGCTACTGCGGCTACTGCGCCCCGTCGGCCAGCCAGGTCATGAAGTCGCCGATGGCCTTCGCGGCGTCCGATATGCCCTCGAAGCCTATCTGGACGTAGTCGGCCGCCTTGGACGGGTCCGTGATGATCACGTACGACGCGAAGACCACGAGCAAGTAGACGACGATCTTCTTGGCGTTCACCGCCATCGCGGCCTCCCCTGTGACTCCGTGCCCGTGGGCCCCCTGTTGCCGGCGGTGAGTGTAACCTTCACGGCCTCTTTTTGGATCAATCAGGGATCAACCAGAGACCGACCAGGGACCCAACGGCCCGCAGGTGAAGGGATGTTGGGTCCCGTCGCGCAATCCTGACCGAGCCGACTCCAGCCGAGGGACTGTCCTTGATCACCGGGGTCGAGGCCGGAGACGCCGTGACGCGCTGCGTGTCCGGGGGCTCCCGCCCGTGACTGGGCACTACATGCCGCTCGCCGAGGAGGGGTGTCAACTACGCTGAGGTCAGGTACATGGCCCGTGTCCGTGATCCGGGATCAAGGCCCCTGATCGCTTCTTACGCAGCGCTTGGAGGAAGCCGTGACCGCCGAACTCCCCGACTGGATGATCCCGCCCAGGCCCAGCGGCTGGGAAGCCGATGACCTCGATCACCTCCCCCAAGCACCGCGGCACACCGAACTGATCGACGGAGCCCTGATCTTCATGATGTCGCCGCAGCGGTCCTGGCACTCCCGGCTCGTGGAGAACATGACGTTCGCGCTGCGTCAGGCGGCTCCCGCGGGGTTCGAGGTCGAGCGGGAGATGACCGTCCGTCTCGACAAGAAGAGTCGTCCCGAGCCCGACATCCTGGTCACCACCGCTGCGTATGAACCCGACCGCACCTGGTACGCACCCGACGACGTCACTCTCGTCATCGAAGTCGTCTCGGAGGAATCAGCCGACCGGGACCGATCTCTGAAGCCCTTCAAGTACGCCCAGGCCAAGATCGCCCACTTCTGGCGCATCGAGGACGAGAGCGGAGCGCCCGCCGTCCACACCTACGAACTCGACCTCATGACCAGTACCTACGTGCCCACCGGCATCCACCGAAACCGCCTGAAGATCTCCACCCCGTTCGACCTCGACATGAGCCTCACCGGCCTCGTGCCCTGACGGGAACACTGGAGGCGAGCCGGGCAATGCGCCAGGCTGGACCAGTCGGAACAGTCATCTGACGGCGGGCCGATACGGGTGCCGTCGGCAGGTTTCAGGAACGGTCGGTCTGAGTTCGGTTGCGCAGGTGCCGTTGGAACTCCGCACGCCGGACGTGGACCTTGAACGCGGGGTGCCCATGGCTGCGGTGACCCCTGCGGGAGGAAGGCGGGTTACTGCCCGCAGCGTCAGCGCACTGGGGTTGTCCGTGCCGACTCGTTGAATTGGTAGTGGGGGCTGGCCATAAGAGTGAGGACCGTGATCAACGTTACGCAGATAAAGACCAATTTGAAGTGAGCGGTCACGGTAGTGACCTCTGGCGCGGCAACGGTCGCTACGGTTGCTTGGCTTGCGGTGGGCGCTGAACTGGTAGCGACATCAGTGCCAGTGTTTGCGAGACCCTCACTCACCTGGCCCACCCCCTGAGGTCGGGTGAGCGCCGTTTGTCCCTGTCGGACTGCTCTGCTGTCCGTGGACGTTGGTCGAGTTCCCCACCGCTGAGTTGTGCACTGCAATGCTGAGTAGCGCATCCAGCGCCTTCTGGATCTCTTCCGGACTGGAGCTGCTGACCTCCAGGCGCGCACCGTCCATGTGCACGATCACTGAGGTTCTACGTGGATGCCGGAAGATCGCACGCAGAACGCTACGCCAGGCGTCACTGACCAGTGCGGCAATGACAGCCACGCCTACGATCACAGAGGTCAAGCCGTAGTTCACATCTCACCTTCCCCCGGGAAGGGTGTGCGGCTGGGGCGGTCGCACAGTCCCCTCAGGGGGATTGTGCTCCATCGGACGCCGGCGCGTGCGCCGTTCCGCAGCAGGGCGCTCTGGAGGCCTGACGGGCCGCAAGTGAGACGGAAACTGAGACGGAGCGCCACGAAGGGCCCGGTCCAGTGGACCGGGCCCTTCGTCTACCTGCGGTAGCGGAGGGATTTGAACCCTCGGTGACTTGCGCCACACTCGCTTTCGAGGCGAGCTCCTTCGGCCGCTCGGACACGCTACCGAGAGAGACCTTACAACAAGGTGGGGCGTGGTTTGAAATCGGTAATCGAGCACCGGCATTGATCCCGCTACCGGTCCCGCTACCGGTCCCGGAAGAACTCCGTGAGCAGGTGCGCGCACTCGTCCGCGAGGACGCCCTCGATGACCTCGGGGCGGTGGTTGAGGCGCCGGTCGCGGACTACGTCGAAGAGGGAGCCGGCCGCGCCCGCCTTCTCGTCGCGGGCGCCGTAGACGACCCGGTCCACCCGGGACTGCACCAGCGCGCCCGCGCACATCGTGCAGGGTTCGAGGGTGACGACGAGTGTGCAGCCCGACAGCCGCCACTCACCCAGGTGAGCGGCGGCCCGTCTGATCGCGAGGACCTCGGCGTGCGCCGTCGGATCGCCGGTGGCCTCGCGTTCGTTGTGCCCGGTGGCGAGCACGGTCGTACCGTCCGGGGACAGCACGACCGCGCCGACCGGGACGTCTCCGCCCCGGGCGGCCGCTCCGGCCTCGTCCAGGGCGAGCCGCATCGCGGCCCGCCAGCGGTCGCGTACCGGGTCCGGGGTCCCTTCTGTGCGTGCTGTGGTCAGCGGACGGTCTCCAGGACCTCCGAGGCCCCCAGGGCCTCGGCGATGGAGCTCAGCGCGTCGTCCGCGTCCAGAAGACGCAGCTCCTTCTCGCCGACTCCCAGGTCGTCCAGGATCTGGCTGTCACCGACGGGGCTGTGCGGAACGGCCTCGGCCGAGGAGGTGCCGTCCTCGTCGTCGTCCTCCTCGGTGTCACCGTCCTCGGTGCCGTCGAGGTCGAGGGAGTCCAGATCGACGACGTCGTCGTCGTCCGGATCCCGTCCGAGCAGCTCGTCGGTGAGCAGGATCTCGCCGTACGAGCTGCGGGCTGCGGCAGCTGCGTCCGAGACGTAGATCCGAGGGTCGTCCTCGCCGTCGATGCGGACGACGCCGAACCAGGCGTCCTCCTGCTCGATGAGCACCAGCACCGTGTCGTCCTCGGGCGAGGCTTCACGGGCCAGTTCGGCCAGATCCGACAGGCTCTCGACATCGTCGAGCTCTGTGTCGCTCGCTTCCCACCCGTCTTCGGTGCGCGCGAGCAGTGCGGCGAAGTACACCGTGACTCTCCCACTGGTCATAGGTGTGCCGGTTGGGGGTCCCCCCGGCTGAGGCTGCGGGCGGGGAGAGCTCGTGCTCCGAGCCCCACCCACTCGGAATCGTGGCAGAAACAAGGCGTTCAGGGGACGTCTTCGGCTCCCTGTGTCCGCCCGTTTTGATCGACCACCAGCGGGATCGTACGCGGCGATCGCCGTACGCACGCACCCGGTTGGCCTTACAAAGTGCTGTGAGACAGGTCTCGACTACCAGCGGAACGTGCGCATACGCATGGCGTGGCGCAGCCGCGCGGTCTTGGCGCGGCGGGGCTGGACCCGGTCGCGCAGCTCGCGCGCCTCGGTCAGCTCACGCAGGAACTGGGCCCGGCGCCGCCTGCGCTCGGCCTCGGTCTCGCTGCTGTTCCGCTGTGACGGTTCCTCGTGGGACTCACGGTCAGGCATCGGTTCACCACCCCGTTCCGTCCCTCCCACTTTCCCCCGGACGGGCGGTTTGATGCCAGCGCGAGCAGGCACGCGGCGGCGGCTACTGTTGTGGACATGCGTCTCCACGTCGTCGACCACCCCCTGGTCGCCCACAAGCTCACCACGCTGCGCGACCGGCGCACCGACTCCGCGACCTTCCGCCGCCTCGCCGACGAGCTGGTCACCCTGCTCGCCTACGAGGCCACGCGCGACGTGCGCACCGAACAGGTCGACATCGTCACGCCGGTCTCCCCGACCACCGGCGTCAAGCTGTCCTACCCGCGCCCCCTGGTCGTGCCGATCCTGCGGGCCGGCCTCGGCATGCTGGACGGCATGGTCCGCCTGCTGCCCTCCGCCGAGGTGGGCTTCATGGGCATGGTGCGCAACGAGGAGACCCTCCAGGCCTCCACGTACGCCACGCGCATGCCGGAGGACCTCTCCGGCCGCCAGGTGTACGTCCTGGACCCGATGCTGGCCACCGGCGGCACCCTGGTCGCGGCGATCCGCGAGCTGATCAAGCGCGGCGCCGACGACGTGACGGCCGTGGTCCTGCTCGCCGCCCCCGAGGGCGTCGAGGTCATGGAACGCGAACTCGCGGGCACCCCGGTGACCGTCGTGACGGCCTCGGTCGACGAGCGCCTGAACGAACACGGCTACATCGTCCCGGGCCTGGGCGACGCGGGCGACCGCCTGTACGGCGCGGCCGAGTAGGACGCGGCCGAGCAGGACTCCGTCAACACCCGATTCCCGTACGGCTCTTACCCGCCGTACGGGATTTTCGTACGCCCTTCCTACTTCCTGCGGCCGTTCTCCTACGGCCGTTCCCGTACGCCTACGAGCAGCTCTTCGGTGAAGCGCTGGCCGTCGGCTCGGGTCCGGCGAGCGCGGCCAGGGCCTTGTCGGCGGCCGCCTTCGCCGTGAGGTTCTTGAAGGCGGTGCCGATGACGAGGTCGACCGCGGTGCCCTTGCGGGTGGCCTCGGTGCGGCGCTCGGCGCCGGTGAGCTGGGTGGCGAGGACGGGCAGCGAGGTGTCGAGGGCGGAGGCGGGGCCGAGCAGGACGCCGGTGCCCTTGACCTTCTTGTCCCACTGCGCGGACGCGTTGCCCACGTCACCGATCTTGAAGCCGCGCTTCTTGAGTTCGTCGGCCGTCGACTTGGCGAGGCCGCTGCGGGGGGTGGCGTTGTAGACGTTCACGGTGATCTGGGCGGGCTTCGGCACGGCGGAGTCCGTGCTCGCGCCGGTGCTCGCGGAGGGGCTGGCCTTGGTCGCGCAGGCGGCCTTGGGACCGGCCGCCGCGGCCTGCTTGCCGCCACCGGTGAAGACGTCGATGAGCTGCAACGTGCCCCACCCGCCCACACCCAGTACGGCGACGGACGCGACCACCATGAGGACGAGCCTCCCGCGGCGCCGCGGACGGCGCATACGCGGGTATTTGTCCCCCGTGATCCGGTACTGGCCGCCCATGCCTGGGGGAGTCAGCATGCTCATGAGCGCAGCGTAGTGCGCCCGGGCGACGATGCCTACTAGATGATCATTCGACAGCGCCGAGACCAACCCGAAAGGACGAACCCCGGGTCGGTAAGGGCGAACCCCGGGTCAGCCCCGGCGAGTGAGCCGAAGGGGCGCGCCTGTGTCGAGAGATCGAGCGCGCGGAGGCCCGAAGGGTCGAGCACGGTCGGGCTCTCGACACAGGCTTTGGCGCCCCGGAGGCGAACCGAGCCTCAAAAAAAGGGGGGCTCAGTCCAGCTCAAGGACGCGGGCGTGCAGCACCTGGCGCTGCTGAAGTGCCGCGCGGACCGCGCGGTGCAGGCCGTCCTCCAGGTACAGATCGCCCTGCCACTTCACGACGTGCGCGAAGAGGTCGCCGTAGAAGGTCGAGTCCTCGGCGAGGAGCGTTTCCAGGTCGAGCTGGCCCTTGGTCGTCACGAGCTGATCGAGGCGGACCGGGCGCGGCGCGACATCCGCCCACTGCCGGGTGCTTTCCCGGCCGTGGTCGGGGTACGGCCGGCCGTTTCCGATGCGCTTGAAGATCACACGGAAAGCCTACCGGTCATGACGTTCCGGGCGCAGCCATGGAGACGGAGTGCGACGCTGGAAAAGATGCCGTAAAGCCGGGCAAAACGGGAACAGAGGCCTGATATGAGTGACAGCGAGACGATCGCCGCCGGGTACGCCTTCACAGGACCTGCACTCGACCTGGGGGCCCTGCTGTGGGACGGCGCCTGTCTGCCCGACGCGCAGATCCGCATCCCCCTCCCGATGCTCAACCGCCACGGCCTCGTCGCCGGCGCCACCGGCACCGGCAAGACCAAGACCCTCCAGCTCATCGCCGAACAGCTCTCGGCGCAGGGCGTGCCGGTGTTCCTCGCGGATGTGAAGGGCGATGTGTCGGGCATCTCGGCGCCGGGCACGGCGAACGACAAGGTCGCGGGGCGGGCCGCCGAGGTGAAGCAGCAGTGGACGGCGACCGGCTTCCCGGCGGAGTTCTACGCCCTCGGCGGCATCGGCCACGGCATCCCGGTGCGGGCCACGATCACGGGCTTCGGCCCGGTGCTGCTGTCGAAGGTCCTGCAGCTCAACCAGACCCAGGAGCAGTCCCTCGGCCTGATCTTCCACTACGCCGACACCAAGGGCCTGGAGCTGATCGACCTCAAGGACCTGCGGGCGGTCGTCACCTTCCTGACCTCGGACGAGGGCAAGCCGGAACTGAAGAACATCGGCGGCCTCTCCACCGCCACGGCCGGCGTGATCCTGCGCTCCCTCACCGCCTTCGAGGCACAGGGCATGGCCGACTTCTTCGGTGAGCCCGACTTCGACACGAGCGAGCTGCTGCGCACGGCGTCGGACGGCCGGGGCATGGTCTCCGTCCTCGAACTCCCCGCCGTCCAGGACAAACCGCAGCTCTTCTCGACCTTCCTGATGTGGATGCTGGCCGACCTCTTCCACGACCTCCCGGAGGTGGGCGACGCCGACAAACCGAAGCTCGTCTTCTTCTTCGACGAGGCGCACCTGCTCTTCAACGACGCCTCCAAGGCCTTCCTGGACTCCATCACGCAGACCGTCCGCCTCATTCGCTCGAAAGGGGTCGGCGTCTTCTTCGTGACGCAGACCCCGAAGGACGTACCCGGCGACGTCCTGGCCCAGCTCGGCAACCGCGTCCAGCACGCGCTGCGCGCCTTCACCCCGGACGACCAGAAGGCGTTGAAGGCAACGGTGAAGACCTTCCCGAACTCCTCCTACGACCTGGAGGAGATCCTCACGGGCCTCGGCACCGGCGAAGCGGTGGTGACGGTCCTCAGCGAGAACGGCGCTCCGACCCCTGTCGCCGTCACCCGCCTCCGCGCCCCCGAGTCCCTGATGGGCCCGATCGACGCGGCGACCCTCGACGCGGCGGTCAAGTCCTCGTCCCTGTACGGCCGTTACGCACAGGCTGTGGACCGGGAGTCGGCGTACGAGAAGCTGACGTCCCGCCCTCAGGAGGCACCGGCGACACCGAAGACGGCTGCCAAGCCGGCCAAGGAGGACGAGTCGATGGTCCAACAGGTCGTCGGCAGCGGCATGTTCAAGTCCCTGGCGCGTTCCGTCGGCACCCAGATCGGCCGCGAGATCACCCGCTCGCTCTTCGGAACGGCCCGGCGGAAGCGCTAGCCCCCGCCGGGCCGTACTGGCTCAGCGCCCCTGTTCCTCCGGGGGCCGCTGCGGCTCGGGCCGTCGGACTTCCGGCTTGGGCGCGTTGCGGACGGCCTCCGCGCGCAGCAGGGCGCGCAGGACCGCGTACGGATCGATGGGCATGGCTGTGTTCCTCGCGTCGTGGTGACGGTTGACGTGTTGACCTGGGGGAGGTCGGTCCGTCAGCAGCGCAGGACCACGGTGCGCAGGGCGCGGAGGGCGTACGGCGGTGAGGCCGGCGCGGCGAAGGAACGCACCCGGGGCGCCCGGGACGCCGGTGCGGGCGCGGGCCGCAGGGGTGCGGTGGGCCGGTGGACGAGGGGGGAAACCGGCCGTAGGGCAGCGGCCGTGTCGAGGACGTCGTACTCGACGGTCGTCTCTGCGGACGCCACCGCGACAGGCATCGCGCGCATCTCGGCGTGCGTGCCCGGGACGAGCAGGGCGAGCAGCAGCACGAGGCCCCGCAGCCAGGCGTGGCTGCGGGGGAGGTTGTGTGCGGGGCGCACCCTCGTGCTCATGGAAGGTCATCTCCCAGCGGCCGTACGGCGTTCATCGCGGCGGGCGCGTAAACCGCCCGCACGGCCTACCAACGAGGCTCACAGGGCCTGGGGCACCTGCTTGGCGTGGCTCCTCATCCGGACGGCGGTGACGATCTCGACGACGCCGACCGCGACCAGCCAGATGCCGCAGACGAGGGTGAGGACGGCGACCGAGCGGAACGGGGAGTCGATCAGCACGATGCCGGCGATGAAGGTGACGATCCCGAGGAAGATCTGCCAGCCGCGGGCGGGCATCGTCCGGTCGTGGATGGCGGCCAGGGTCTGCGTGATGCCCCGGATCAGCCAGCCGATGCCGATCCACAGGGCGAGGAGGAGGATCGACTGCATCGGGCCGCGGAAACAGAACAGGCCCAGCACGATCGACAGCGCGCCGCTGATGAACGCGAGGACGCGCAGCGAGGTCGCGCGGTGGGTGCCGAAGGCGGCGACCAGTTGGAAGACGCCGCTGATCAGGAGGTAGAGGCCGAAGAGGATGCCGGCCGCGAAGAGGGACGCGCCGGGCCACACGAGGACCAGCACGCCGAGGATGAGGGACGCGACGCCGGTGAGCAGGACGACCTGCCACGCGGCTTTGGACAGGGCGAAGAGGGGCCCTTCGAATTCCGGCTCGTCTTGCGGGGGCCGCGGGTCGCGTGGCGCGTGGGCGCGGCGGTCGTCGTACTCCGGGCCCCAGGGGCCGCTCGGTGCCTCGGTCATGGTCCATGTTCTGACCGGGGGCGGACGGGCCGCCACCGGGGCGGGCCACCTGGCTGACGGGGGCGCGGGGGTGGTTCGGGTCGTGTGCCGAGTGCGGGTCGGTGGGGGCTGGTCGCGCCCGCGCGGCAGAGCCGCATATCGACACAGCCCCGCGCCCCTGGGGGATCGGGGTCGGACGGGGTGCGGAGGCGGGGGTTACTTGCCGCCGGAGGCCTTGGTCGCCTTCGCCGCCTTGGCCGCGGCCTTCATCTCCTGCTTGTGGGCGCGGACCTTCGCCAGCGACTCGGGGCCGGTGATGTCGGCGACCGAACGGTAGGACTTCGCCTCGCCGTACGCCCCGGCGGCCTCGCGCCAGCCCTTCGGCGTGACACCGAGCTGCTTGCCGAGCAGGGCGAGGAAGATCTGGGCCTTCTGCTTGCCGAACCCGGGCAGTTCCTCAAGCCGCTTGAGCAGCTCGGCTCCCGTGCCGACGCCCGCCCAGACACCGCTCGCGTCCCCGTCGTAGTGCTCGACGAGGTACTGGCAGAGCTGCTGGATCCGCTTGGCCATGGACCCCGGGTAGCGGTGCACGGCCGGCTTCTCGGAGAGCAGCGCGGCGAAGGCCTCGGGGTCCTGTGCGGCGATCTCCTGCGCGTCCAGATCGGTGGCCCCGAGCCGGTCGGCGATCGTCCGCGGCCCCTTGAACGCCCACTCCATCGGCACCTGTTGATCGAGCAGCATCCCCACCAGCGCGGCGAGCGGGGAGCGGCCGAGGAGTTCGTCGGCGGCGGGGTCCTGGGCGAGGTGAAGGGTTGCGTCCATGACCCCGATGATGGCGCGTTCGGGCGGGGGATGCCTGCCGGTGGGGCGGGTCGGCGGGCATCCACCAGGGCGCGCCCTACTGCCGGCGCTGACCCAGTACGCAGAACTCGTTGCCCTCGGGGTCCGCCAGGACCACCCAGGACTGCTCGCCCTGGCCGATGTCGACGCGGCGCGCGCCGTGCGCCTCCAGGCGGGCCACCTCGGCGGCCTGGTCGTCCGGCCTGAAGTCCAGGTGCAGGCGGCTCTTGCTCTGCTTGGCCTCGTCGAGCCGGACGAAGTCCAGGCCCGGGAGGCGGTCCGGCGCGGGGCGGATCTCGTACTCGTCGGCGTCGGAGTACACCACGACCCACCCCAGCGCCTCGGCCCACCACTGCCCGAGGGCCGTCGGATCCTCCGCGTGGACGATTACCTGTTCCCATTCCAAGGTCATCCGCAGAGCGTAGACCGGCCGCGGCCTCGGAATACAGGTGTTTTCGGCGCCCCCGTTCAGCCCGCCCGCCAGTACCCCAGCGCGTGCACGCGCTCCCGCCGCACTCCCAACTCCCTGCGTACGTACGACGACAGCCCCCGGGTCGTGGCCGTGTCGCAGGTGATCCAGACGTACGGGTCGGCGCTGCCCTTCAGCAGGTCGGGGAGTTCCGCGCGTACCCGGTCGGCGAGTTGGCCCCGGGGGTGGTGGCGGACCTCGTGGCGGGACGGGTCGGTGCGGAAGGGGAGGGTGTCGGAGTCGCCCTCGAACCAGATCGTCGCCGGGACCGTCGAACCCACCGTATCCAGAAGGGAGTTGATGGCGGGCAGTGACGCCGGGTCGCCGATGGCGAAGAGGTGGGAGGGAGCGGGGTCGGGTGCCTCGAAGCCCGTGCCCAGTCGCTCGCGCACCCTTCGTGCAGGGCGAATTCGAGGCCGAACGTACCGGCCGCCGGGTCGGGGTCGACCAGGGTGTACGCCCGCTGGTGCGGCCTGCCGGCGTTGTCGAACCAGAGGCGGACCCACATCGTCGGGTGGACGCCGGTCGCCGCGAGCATGCCGCCGTCGGTGAGGCGGAGGCGGCGGTAGCGCGGGGTGACGTCCTCGGCCCGGGTCACCGTGAACTCGAAGTCCTTCGCGCGCAGCAGCCTGAGTACCGCGCCCTCCCAGCCGCGCCCCTGCGCCATGGTCTCTTCACCCTTCGCGTACGCTTTCCCCACCAGTAACTTAGGCAAGGCTAACCTAAAAAGCAGCCTCGAAGCAGAGGGGTCACCGGGTGACGACCCAGATCTACCGCGACACCTGGGGGATCCCCCACCTGCGCGCCGACAGCGCCGACGAGCTCGCCCGCGCCCAGGGCCGCGTCACCGCCCTCGACCGCGCCTGGCAGATCGAGGTCGAACGGCACCGAGCCCAGGGCACGTCGGCCTCCTTCCTCGGCGTCCGCGCCCTCCCCTGGGACCTCTTCGCCCGCCGCGCCCGCCTCGACGACACGGCCAGACGGTGCTTCGCCGCGCTGGAGGAGCGTGATCCGGAGACCGCGCGGTGGGTCCGGGCGTACGTCGACGGGGTCAACGAGGGTTTGGCTGCGGGGACTTCGGCTCCCGAGTTCGCCGACTCCGGCCTGGAACCCGGCCGTTGGAACCCCTGGACCCCCCTCGGCATCTGGCTGGCCACCCACATCCTCTTCGCCGGTTTCCCCGCCAAGCTCTGGCGCGAAGAGGCGATACGGCACCTCGGGCCGGACGCCGTCGGGCTGTTCGCCACCGACGGCCCCGGTACCTCCGGCAGCAACGGCTGGCTGGTGAGCGGGGAACGGACCACGACCGGGCAGGCCCTGCTCGCCGGGGATCCGCACCGCTTCATCGAAGACCCCGGCGTCTACCAGCAAGTCCACCTCTCCTGCCCGGAGTTCGACGTCGTCGGGCTCACCGTGCCCGGCGTCCCCGGCATCGCCCACTTCGGGCACACCGGCACGGTCGCCTGGGCCATCACCAACGCCATGGCCGACTACCAGGACCTGTACCGGGAACGGCTCCGCCGCACCGGCGCCGGCGTCGAAGCCCTTGGCCCGGACGGCACTTGGCGCCGCGCCGCCCGCCACACGGAGACGATCGACGTGGCCGGTGAGGACCCCGTCGAGGTCGAGATCATCGAGACCGAACGCGGGCCGGTCGTCATCGGCGGGCCGGAAGGCCTCGACGGAGGCATCATCGGCGAACCGGAGGGGCTTTACGGAGGCATCACCGGCGGGCCGGGGCTTGACGGAGGCATCGTTGGCGGGCCAGAGGGACTCGATGGAGGCATCATCGGCGAACCGGAACGGCTCGCCGGAGGCATCAGCACCCCGCCCGACACCCCGCTCCACGCCCCGCTCCACGCCTCGCCCCACGCCCCGCCCCCCACCCCACCCCTCGCCGTCAGCCTCCGCTACCCGCCCCGCGTCACCGAAGACCTCGGCTTCACCTCCCTGCTCCCCCTCCTCCGTGCCCGCCAAGTCGCCGACGTGGACCGGGCGTTCGACGACTGGGCCGAACCCGTCAACGTCGTCCAGGCCGCCGACACCGAGGGCGGAACGCTGCACCGGGTCGCCGGCATGGTCCCGTCGCGCGCCGACGCCAACCGCACCCGGCTCGTCCCCGCCTGGGAACCCGGCCACGAGTGGCACGGCTGGCACCGACCGCCCCGCGCCGGACTCAACGGCGACGGCATCGCCGTCATGGCCAACCAACGCGGCCCCGCCACCCCCCTCGGCGTCGAGTTCGCCCCGAACCACCGTGCCGACCGCATCGCCGAGTTGCTCGGTGAGCGGGAGAAGTGGTCCGCCGCCGACCTGCCCGCGATCCACATGGACACCCATCTCGGCTCCGCCACACCCCTGTTGGACCACCTCGCCGCACTCACCCACCTCACCCCCGAAGCCTCCGCACTCCGCGAACGGCTGCTCGCCTGGGACCGCCGCATGGACGCCGGCAGCAGCGACGCCGCCGCCTACGCCACCGTGCGCGGCGCGGTCGTACGACGGATCGCGGCCCACCCCACCTTCGCCGCGCTGGCCGAACCACCCGCGTACCCGGAGGTCTTCCTGCCGTGGCTCGCGCTGCTCCCGCGCGTCGCCTTCGCGCTCGAACACCTCCTGAGCGCAAGGAAGTTGTACGGCATCGACCGGCCGGAGATCGTGCGGGCGGCTGTCGAGGAGGCCGCCGCTGAGCCGATCGGCACATGGGGCGACACCCATCGCCTCGCCCCCTGGCGGGCGTTGGCCGAGACCGCCCCGACTCCCGGTCCCGGACTGTCCGGTGACCACGACTGCGTGCTCTGCACCTCCGCCGTACCCGGGCTCACCGACCTTAGCGCGCGCGGCCCGGCGGCCCGGTTCGTGTGGGACCTGGCCCGGCGGGAGGACAGTCTGTGGGTGGTGCCATGGGGGGCGTCGGGGGTGGCCAGTTCACCGCACTGCCGGGATCAACTGCCCTTGTGGCTCAAGGGAGATCTGGTCCCGGTGATCACCGACTTCACCCGCCTCGAACTCCACCAAGAGACCGCCCCCGCCCGGCAACCCGTCCACTCACAACACATCCCCGGCTTCGGCACCGTCCGCGTCCTCCCCCTCGACCCCGTCGCCGACGCCCCGACGATCCACCGCTGGGTCAGCGAGCAACGCGCCGCGTTCTGGGGCATGAACGGCCTCACCCAGGCCCAAGTCACCGAGATCTACGCCCACATGGACACCCTCGACACCCACCACGCCCACCTGGTCACGAGGGACGACGAACCCGTCGCACTCCTCCAGACCTACGACCCCGCAGCAGACCGCGTCGGCGACTGCTACGCCGTAGAACCGGGAGACATCGGCATCCATCTCCTTCTCGCACCCGCCGGACCGGACGGCGCACGGCCCGGCTGGTCGGCGGCCGTGATGGGCGTCCTCGCCTCCTACGTCCTGCTCGGTCTGGACCGGCGCCGGATCGTGGTCGACCCGGACGTGCGGAACGAGAAGGCGATCGCGCGGTTCCTGCGCCAGGGGTTCGTGGCGGGCCCGCGGGTCGTCCTCCCGGAGGTGGACATCCCGGACGTGTTCATCCCCGAAAAGCGCGCTCAACTGGCGTTTCTCCCTCGCGAGGTGGCCTTCCCGTAGCCTGCCGAAATGACCGGAGTGACCCCAGAGGACCTCGTCGCCCACTACGGGCTGGAGCCGATCCCCCGCGAGGGCGGCCTGTTCCGCCAGACGTGGGCGGGCCCGGCGCGGCCCGACGGCCGCCCGGAGGGCACCGCGATCGTCGCCCTGCTCACGGCGGACGACTTCTCCGCGCTCCACCGCCTCCCCGCCGACGAGGTCTGGCACTTCTACCTCGGCGACCCCCTGGAACTCCTGCTCCTCGCCCCGGACGGCACGTCGAGCACGGCGGTCCTCGGGCCGGATCTGCCGCACGGCCAGCACGTCCAGTTCACCGTGCCCGGCGGCACCTGGATGGGGGCGCGGGTGGTGGCGGGCGGCTCGTGGTCGTTCTTCGGCTGCACGATGGCTCCCGGCTTCACCTACGACGGCTACGAGCACGGCGACGCGGGCGAGTTGACCGCCCGCTACGCCCGCACCCCGGCCGAGGCCGCCCGCATCACCGGGCTGTGCCGCCCGTGAGCCGCCTGCTGGAGGGCCGGTTCGCCCTGGTCACGGGCGCGAGCGGCGGCATCGGCCGGGGGATCGCGCTGCGGTTCGCGGAGGAGGGCGCGGCAGGGGTCGTACTCCAGTGTCGTACGGCGGTGGAGGCGGCCGGTGAAGTGGCGGATCGGGTACGGGAGTTGGGTGCCCGTGCCGTCGTACTGCAAGCCGATCTGACCGACGAGGACGCCTGCCGTGGACTGGTCCGCGAGGCGGACGGGTGGAGCGGCGGACGGCTCACGGCACTGGTCAACAACGCGGGCGTACAGCCCACCCAGCCCCTGCCCGGGATGACCGCGGCGGACTGGCGGACGGTCGTCGACACCAACCTGACCAGCGTCTTCGCGTGCACACAGGCGGCGGCCGCGGTGATGAGGGAACACGGTGTCGGCGGCACGGTGACGCACATCGCCTCCATCGAGGCGAGCGCCCCCGCCGCCCTCCACGCGCACTACTCCGCGTCCAAGGCCGCCGTCGTCATGCACGCGCGGTCCGCGGCCCTGGAGTACGGCCCGTACGGCATCCGCGTCAACACGGTCTCGCCCGGTCTGATCGACCGGGAGGGGTTGGAGGAGGCCTGGCCGGACGGGGTGCGGCGGTGGCGGGAGGCGGCGCCGACGGGGCGGCTGGGGCGGCCGGAGGATGTCGGGGACGCGTGTGTGTTCCTCGCGTCCTCCCTCGCTTCCTGGGTCACCGGGCACGACCTTGTCGTGGACGGCGGAGTGTTGGCGCGGCCCACCTGGTGAGCGAGACGTGTGTTTCCCCCGTACATAACCGCAGACCTGCAAGTCCGAAGACGGAGATGTGACGTGCGCCGACGACGGAATGAGGGACAGGGTTTTGGATATGGAGGAGGCGGCGGACGGGGTCGGGGTGGCCGGCGAGGAGTTCAAGGGCTGGTGCTGCTGGGCTCCCTGCTGGTCCTGCTCCTCCTCGGCACCGCGGGCACCGCGTCCGCGCACGCCGCCCTCGAATCCACCGACCCCGCCGACGGCAGCGTCCTCAAGTCCGCCCCCCGCACCGTCACCCTCACCTTCTCCGAGTCCGTCGCCCTCCTCGACGACTCCTTCCGCGTCTACGACCCCGACAACCGGCGGGTGAAGACGAGTTCCGCGCACCACGCGAAGGACGCCGGGGACACGGCGAGCGTGACCCTCCCGGCCAAGCTCGGCACCGGTACCTACACGGTCGCCTGGCGCGTGGTCTCGGCCGACAGCCACCCGGTCTCGGGCGCCTTCACCTTCTCCATCGGCAAACCTTCCGCCACGACCACCCCGGTCAGCACGGCCCCGGTCGAGGACCCGCTGACCGGCAGCCTGTACGACATAGCCCGCTACTTCGCGTACATAGCCGCGGCCCTCCTCATCGGCACGGCAACCTTCGTCACCCTCTGCCGCCCCCCGAACCCGACGGTCCTCAACAAGCCGATCCTGATGGGCTGGTGGACCCTCCTGGCGGCCACCGTCGCCCTCCTGATCCTCCGCGCCCCCTACGAAGCGGGCACCAGCCTGGCCTCGGCCTTCGAGCCCTCCGCGATCCCGAAGACACTGACTTCCCGCCCGGGCCTGGCACTTGCGGCCCGTCTCCTCCTCCTCGCCGCAACAGCCGCATTTCTCCTACGACTTCGGGGACGGGAGCGGTTCGGCCGGGTGGCCCTGGGGACGGGTGCCGTCCTCGCGGTCGGGCTCGCGCTGACCTGGGCCTCGGCGGAACACGCCTCCGCCGGGATCCAGGTGCCGGTGGCGATGACCTCGGCGGTGCTGCATCTGCTCGCGATGTCGGTGTGGCTGGGCGGCCTGACGGCCCTGCTCACCGTCCTCTACCGCTCACCGGACCTCGACGCGGCCCCGGTGGCCCGCTTCTCCCGCCTCGCCTTCGCCTCGGTGACCGTCCTGGTCGTCACCGGCGTCTACCAGTCCTGGCGCGGCCTCGGCTCCTGGAACGCCCTCACCGGGACGTCGTACGGCCGCATCCTGCTCGTGAAACTCGGCGCGGTGACGCTGCTGCTCGCGGTGGCGGGGTGGTCGCGGCGGTGGACGGGGCGGATGGTGGGGGAGGAAGTGCGGCTCCGGGTACCGGAGTTGGTGCGGGCCGGGGCGGACGGGGCGGCGGCGTCCGGGGCCGATGGCGAGGGTGGCCCTGCTTCCGGTGACGATTCCAAGGGCGGGGGCGACGGTTCTCCGGACCGGGGCGACGGCTCCCAGGACCGTTTCCGGCGCGGTCTGCGCCGCTCCGTGCTGTTCGAAGTCGGCGTCGGTGTGGTGGTGTTGGTGATCACCACCCTCCTCACCAACACCCTTCCCGGCCGCGCGGCGGCGGACGCCCAGCAGACGGCGACCTCGGCCGGCATCCCGGCGGCCTCCGTCACCATCGTCCCCTTCCGGGTCGGCAACGCGGGCGGCAAGGTGCAGATCACCCTCGACCCCGGACGCGTCGGCGAGAACTCCGTCGAGGCGGTCGTCTACGGCCCCGACGGCGGTTTCGCCACCGTCCCCGAACTCCGGCTCTCCTTCACGCTCCCGGCCCAGAAGGTCGGCCCCCTCGACGCCAAGGTCAAGGACGAGGGCGGCTATTGGGGGACCAACACCCTCAACCTGCCGATCGCCGGGACCTGGACGATGAAGGTCACGGTCAGGACGTCCGACGTGGACCAGGTGAGTGTGTCGCGGCAGGTGCGGATCGTGCGGTAGCCGGTTCAGGCGGGCTGCTTGCTGGCCCGCCACTCCAGTGCCTGGGGTTCCTCCGTGAACTCGATCAGGTGCTGGCCGGTGAACGGCCTCAGCGCGTCCCGTACTTCGGTCGGGGTGGCGTAGAAGAACTCCTTGCGGCTGTTCACCTGGTTCACCCGGCGCGGGGCGAACCGCCGGTGGAGTTCCGACTCCAGGCCGACCGCGTCCTTGCTGAAGATCAGCGCGTGGACGTCGAAGCGGAACGGCACCGCGGCGCCGCTCAACTCGTAGATCCGGTCGAGGGGTTCGAGCCTGCGGGTCATGCCGATCTTCACGACGCGGTCGCCGAAGGCGCCGACGTTCGAGATGACGTAGACGTAGCCGGTGCGGATGTTCGCCGCGCGGGTCTCGACGTCCTGCAACGCGCCCTCGATCTCGGCGAGTTTGGCCTCCATCTCCGCGACGGCCGCCGCGTCGCCGCGCTCGCATAGCCGGTCCAGGGCCACCTGGTAGTGACCGAGCTCCTTGTTCAACTTCTCGCGCTGGCGGTCGAGTTCGCGCTGCACGGCCGCCTCCTCGCGCTCCTTGGCGCGGGCCTCGCGCTGGGCCTCCTTCTCCTCGTCCTTCTTCTGCAGGAAGTCGGCGGTGAGCTCCAACTCCCTCACCCGCGCGTTGTGGTACTCGTCGCTGATCCGGATGTGCATGGTGGCGCCGAGCTTGGCGATCGTCTCGCGGCTCTTGTAGAGCCGGTCGACGAGCGGGCGCAGCCGGTGCGGGCGCATGGTCCGCACCGCGTAGTCGGCCTCGGCGTTGTACGCGCGCAGCATCAGCTTGGAGAAGTCGCGGACCATCTTCTGGCCCTCGCGCGTGGAGCCGTTGACCGTCCAGCCCGTGATCGCGAGCACGGCCCGGTCGGTGCGGGCGAGGTTCTTGATCTCGGTCTGCAGGGTGTCGAGCCGGCTGCGGTAGGCGATGGCGTCGTGCAGGGCGTGCCGGTACGCGTAGACCCCGGCCTCCTGCAGCATCGCGGTCTCGTCGGTGACGACGATCCGCGCCTGCAGCTCGGCGAGCCGCCGCTCCCCGTCGAACACCTCCTTGCGCTGCCGGTCGGCGTCCTTGCGCGTCCGCTCGGTCTCCTTCGCCGTCCGGCGCGCGTCGTCGAGGATCTCCTTCGCCGTGTCCCGGGCGTCCTTCAACACCCCCTGGGCCTCCGCCGCGGCCTCGGCACCGAGCCGCTCGCGCAGCGCGGCCGCCTCCAGCTCGGTCCGCCGCACCAGATCGGCCACCTGTACGGCGTCCAGCCCCTGCGTCCGGGTGATCCAGGCCCGCAACTCGTCGGCCTCGGAGAGGGCATCGGCCCGGCGACGGCCGAAGAGGCCGCCTTTACGGGGCGCGGGTACGGCGGGAGCGGTGGGGGAGTCGGGGGAGACGGGTGCGCCCGGCTCCGGTGCGCCCGCCGTGACGGTCCCGGGAACGGCCCCCTCCGGCACCCACAACTGCCAGCCCTCCGGAGGCGTCGGCCACGTCGGGTCGGGCACCCACTCCGGCGGCGGCGCCCACCCCGGAGGCGGCACGGGCCAGCCGGGCGGCGGATTGAACCGGTAAGCACTCATTGACCCATCCCCCCTGAGCCCCGTCCCCCTGACGGAGGGTCACATTCTGTCGCCGATCCGCTACCCGTTCACCTGGGAGTCCCTCGTCGTGATCGTTCTGTGACCGTGTGTGAGCCTGAGCCGCTCCACCCAGCCCGATATCGCGGCCGCGATCAACTCGGGCTGGTCCTCCGGTGTGTGATGGCCGGCGACGGCGTCCGAGTGCTCGATCTCCAGGGCGGAGATGTTCGCCGCGCACCAGGCGATGGCGTCCTCGTCCATCATCGTCCCCGCTCCGGGCGCGAACGTGAGCAGCAGCTTGGGTACCTCCGGGCTGGCCGCCAGCCACCGGTCGTAGGCCTCGATCCTGGTCACGACGTCGGCGGGCTCGCCGCCCAGCGGCATCGAGCGCGCCCAGCGCAGGAGGGGGCGGCGGCTCTCGCGGGTGGGGTACGGCTTGCGGTGGACGGCGAGGTCGGCCGGGGTGAGGGGGGTGGCGGAGGCGGCGGGGAGTGCCTGCTCGATGAAGGCGTTCTCGTCGAGGATCATGGCCTCGCCGACCCCCTCCGTCTTGATCGCGCGGAACAACTCGCGCCCCTCTTCGGGGAATTCGGCCCAGCTCATCGGCTTGACGATGGTCTCGGTGAACGCGATGCCCCGCACCCGGTCCGGATGGCGCGCGGCCCGGTCGAAGGCCAGGGCGCCACCCCAGTCGTGTCCGACCAGCACCACGTCCCGCAGCCCGAGCGCCTCGAACCAGGCGTCCAGGTACCGGGCATGGTCGGCGAAGGAGTACGCGATCTCCGGCTTGCCCGAGTCGCCCATGCCGATGAGGTCGGGTGCCAGCAGCCGTCCGGAAGCGACACCCGGCATGACGTTCCGCCACAGGTGGGACGAGGTCGGGTTGCCGTGCAGGAACACGATCGGCACCCCGCTGCCCAACTCCCGGTAGGACATGGTCGAGTCGAGGGCGCGGATGGAGTGGGTTGTGGTCACCGGAACGCCACCACGTTCCGCTCGGCCCATCCCGCGAAGGTGCCCGGCGCCCGCCCCAGCACCCGCTCGACGTCGGGACTCACGCGCCGCTCCTCCTCGGTCGGTTCGCCGAGCAGCGCCAACGTGCCCTCGACCACGGGCAGCGGCATGAACCGTGCCATCAACTCGTAGGCCTCCGCGCGGGTTTGCTCCGCGAAGGTCACCGGCTCACCGAGCGCGGTCGCTATCGCCGCCGCCCGCGCGCGGGGTGTCGTCGGCGCGGGGCCGGTGAGGGTGTAGGTCGCGCCTGTGTGAGCCTGGGTGAGCAGCGTGGCGGCAGCGACCGCGGCCACGTCGTCGGGGTCCACGAAGGGCAGCCCCACGTCACCGAAGGGCGCCGCCGCGGTCCGTCCCGCGCGGATCGACCCGGCCCAGGCGAACGCGTTGCTGTCGAGCCCGCCCGACCGCAGGATCGTCCAGTCGAGCCCCGACTCCCGTACGGCGGCCTCGAATCGGCGCGGATGCGCGTACGCCTCCGGACGGGTCCCGGCCCCCTGCGAGGACAGCAGTACCACCTTCCGGACACCGGCGGCCTTGGCCACGTCCAGAATGTCGTACGGCCGCTCGCCCGCCACCAGCAGGAACAGTGCCTCGGCCCCCTCGAACGCGCCCCGCAGACCGTGCGGTTCGCCCAGGTCGGCGGCCACCGTGCGCACCCCGGGCGGCACTTGGGCCTCGCCGATGTGCCGGGCCACGGCCGTCACCGGCACGCCCTCCTTGTCGAGCAGCCGCACCAGCGCCCGCCCCACGTTCCCGGTCGCACCTGTCACCGCGATCATCTCGCCACCCCCGTCATGTATGAGTTAGTTGGCTGACTAACTCCATCGAGAAGACGCTAACACGACCGACCCGCAGTTTGTCTATAGTTAGTCAGGTGACTGACTCAAAAGATTCCCGGCCCGCCCCGCGCGGCAAGCGGGAGCGTCTGACCACCGCCACCGCCCGGGTCCTGCACGAGCAGGGCGTGGAGCGCACGACCATCGCCGACATCGCCCGTGCCGCCGACGTCCCGACGGGCAACGTCTACTACTACTTCAAGACCAAGGACGAGCTGATCGAGGCGGCCCTCTCCGAGCACACCGGCAACCTGGAGACCCTGACCGCGCACCTCGACCAGCTTCCCGACCCGCGCGAACGCCTCAAGGCCCTCATCGGCGGCTGGGTCGAGCAGAAGGACATGGCGGCACGCCACGGCTGCCCCATGGGCACGCTCGCCGTAGAGCTGGACAAGCGCTACGAGGACGGCCTCGATCTCGCCGCGGGCCAGGTCATACGGCGGTTGGTGGACTGGGTGGCGGAGCAGTACCGGCAGCTCGGCGCGGTCGACCCCGAGGGCCGTGCGCTGACCCTGATCGGCGCCTATCAGGGCATGTCGTTGCTCTCCAACGCCCTGCGCGACCCGGAGATCATGACCCGCGAAGGGGCCCGGCTCATAAGGGAGTTGGACGCCCTGGACGTGGTGTGAGGAACGCCTACCGCTGACCCCGGATGCGCTCCGCGACCTCGCTGTTCTCGGTCTCCCACCAGGGGCGTACGAGATCGGGCCCTTCAGTGGAAGTCCCCGTTCTGGTCTCTGCGGGCGTCGCCCGGACCACTTCCAGTTCCGCATCCAGCCGCCGGTCCAGCGCGACCGTCTCGGCGCGTTCCGTGCGGGCCCACTGGACGAGGATCGCGAGGAGGAAGGGGAGGGCGACGAGTTCGGCGATGCTGACCATCGCGCCGCCGCCGAGCTGCTGGTCGTGCTGGACGTCGGGGGCCCAGGACGGGGAGTGGCTGAGGTACCAGGCGCCGGCGATCAGCGTGCCGTGGGTCATGACCACGATCCCCGGGATCGCGTCGATGATCCCGTCGACGAACACCAGCCCCGCCCGCACCGGATGCGTGCACCAGGCGGGCAGCGCCTCTTCGCGGGTGAGTACGGGGAGGACGAACAGGCTCCCGGCGAGCAGCAGTTGGAGATACATCAGCTGGTGCAGCCAGTTGTCGGCCAGCGCGGTCTCGAAGTACGGCGTGAAGTAGATCGTCAGCTCGGTCGCGAGCACCAGGGCCGTGCTGACCAGGGGGAAGGTGAGGAGTCGGACCAGGCGACCCGTCAGGGCCCCCTGCGCGCGAGCCGCCGCGCGTTCGGGCAGGGCGCGCAGGGCCAGTCGTAGCGGATCGCCGAGGGCCAGGCCGAGCGGGGCGATCAGGTCGAGGAGGACGTTCTGGACGGCGGCGGGCCAGAACAGCACGCGGTCGTACACGGCGAGCGCCGACATCGTGGCGACCACGATCGTGCCGAGGCCGAGCAGCGCGAACGCGGCGGTCCGCGCCACCGGCCAGGCCTCGCCCCGGCGCCGCAGGCGCAGGACGCCCCAGCCGTAC
Organism: Streptomyces sp. N50; assembly: GCF_033335955.1. Taxonomy (GTDB): domain Bacteria; phylum Actinomycetota; class Actinomycetes; order Streptomycetales; family Streptomycetaceae; genus Streptomyces. The sequence continues at coordinate 4,332,040 of NZ_CP137549.1, read as the reverse complement.
AGGCCGCCGAGGAGTACGACGACCAGCAGCGCGGGGACGTCCGCCTGCCACGAGGAGAACAGCCGTCCGTCGGTGAGCTGCGGCGGGGTCTCCATCGCGATCTACCTCCACGGGCGGGCGGGCGGTTCCGCCGGTTCTGTCGGATCTGCCGCAGCACTCTATGCCGCCGAGTGCCGCGGCGAGGACCCGCCCCCGTGCGTCCGTCCCCTTACCGCGACTGCCGCATGATCCAGTCCCGGATGCCGGGGATCGTGTACGCGATCTGCCAGGTGCCCATGTGCGCGCTGGTGGTCGAGCCGGTCGGTACGGTCGTGCCGGTCTTGAACGCGGCGAAGTTCACCGGGGTCCGCTGGGCCTTCATGCCGCGGACGTCCGCCGCGAACTCGGCGGCGGTGGACTGGCCGTCCCACAGCGCGGTACTGACCTTCGTGCCCTGTTCCTGGATGACCTCGGTGATGGCCTGCTCGCCCGGGTACGCCTTGGTGTCGTCGGCCGAGACGAGGATCCAGAGGTTCTTCTGCGCGAGCGGCACCGCCTGCGCCTCCGGCCACTGCCCGGCCACGATGAACGCCGCCGCGAAGAGGTCGGGGTACCTGATGTTCAGGCCGAGGGACATCATCGCGCCCATCGACTGACCGGTCGTGTAAAGGCGGTCGGGGTCGATGCTGTACTGCCGCGTGACGGACTCGACGAGGTTCGCGGTGGCGTCGAAGAGGGTCGACGGCTCGTAGTTGTCGTCGATCACGACCGCGCCGTACTCGGGGGCCAGTACGAAGGCCTCGTGTCGGGCCTGGTCCTCCGGGCTCGCCCAGCACACCGCGCCCAGGCCCTGCACGAGCGGCCCCTCGGTCGCCACGTTGACCACGCTCGCGTCGTGCATGAACAGCACCAGCGGGTAGCTCTTGCGCGGGTTGTAGTGCTGGGGGACGAACAGGTTGTACTTCAGGGTCTGGCCGGTCGCGGGGTCGGCGAAGGTGAACTGCTGGAAGTCGTCCACGATCAGGTTCTTCACCGCGTCGGTCGTCAGCCCCGTAGTACTCGCGGCGTACTGCCTGCCGCGCGTGGTGGTGACCGTGCCGGCCTGGGTGAGCGTGGCCTTCGCGGCGACGATCGTCCCGCCGGGGGTGGTGTCGCCGACCTGCGGGCCACCCGCGCCGACCCCGCCGCCGGAGTCACCGGTCCCGCCGGTCCCGCCGCCGGTGGGCGGGGTGCCGGAACCCTGCCCCGTCACCCACAGGGCCGCCGCCGTGTCGTCCGGCGACAGCTCCACGATGACGTAACGGCCGTTCCGCGACCGCTCCGTGAGGTCGGCGGAGCGGTTCGTGTAGACCTTCGTGACCGTGCGGTCGGTGACGGTGAACGTCGAGGCCGACAGCGTCCGGCCGTCGATGTCCCGGTCGTACTCGACGGCCACGGCGACGAGCTTCTGCCCGGCGCCGAACACCTGGGTGATGGCGGTGAGGCCCTTCACATGGTCCCCGCCGGAATCCGCCGAACCCGTCCCGCCGGCCTCGCTCGTCTCGCTCGCCGAGCTGGGGGTCGCACTGCCGAACACCGCCAGGGCCCCGGCCGTCGCGGTCGCGGTACCGGCCATGAACCTACGCCTGTCCATGAAGGTGAGCTCCTTCGATCGAGGTTTGTCAGGGCTGCCGAGCGCCACTGTCCTGCCTCGATCTGTGAAGCGAAAGGAGAAAGGAGACCCCTTTTCACAGGTTACGCAGAAGTTTCCTGGTGGTGTTGGTTATTCGCGTCGTGCAATCTTAGATAACGCGGCGCATTGGGTCTGAATTGTTGACCTTTATTCCCCTTCTTGCCGTCACCCGATTTAACGCTGGCGGAAATTCTACGGCGAGAACGAGCCGAATTCAGAGCGAACTCAGAGGGACTGGTCCATGACCCACTCCCGGATGCCGGGAATCGTGTAGGCGACCTGCCAGGTGGCCATGTGCGCGCTGGTCGTCGACCCGGCCGGTACGACCGTGCCGGTCTTGAAGGAGGCGTAGTTGACCGGCGCTTTCTGGGCCTTCAGGCTCCGCACGTCGGCGGCGAACCGGGCCGCGGTCGACCGGCCGTTCCAGACCGCGGTGCCTACGGCCGTCCCCTGCTCCTTGACGACCTTGGTGATGGCGTTCTCGCCGGAGTAGGACTTGTCGTCGTCCTGGGAGACGACGATCCAGAGTTTCTTTTTCGCCAACGGCTTCGCCTGGTCCGCCGGCCACTGCCCGGCGACGACGAACGACGCCCCGAACAGGTCCGGGTACTTGATGTTCAGGCCCAGCGTCATCATCGCGCCCATCGACTGACCGGTGGCGTAGAGCCGTTTCTCGTCGAGGTTGTACTTCTTGGTGAGTTCCTGGACGAGATGGGCGGTGGCGTCGAAGAGCGGCGACGGTCTGTAGGTGTCGTCGATCACGACGGAGTCGTACTCGGGGGCCAGTACGAAGGCCTCGTGCCGGGCCTGGTCCTCGGGGCTCGCCCAGCACACCGCGCCGAGGCCCTGGACGAGGGGGCCTTCCGTGGCCACGTTCACCACGCTCGCGTCGTGCATGAACAGGACCAGCGGGTAGCTCTTGTGGTGGTCGCGGTCGTAGCCCTTGGGGATGAAGAGGTTGTACTTGAGGGTCTTTCGGGTCGCCGGGTCGGTGAACGTGAACTGCCGGAAGTCGTCCACGATCAGGTTCTTCACCGCGTCGGTCGTCAGCCCCGTAGTACTCGCGGGGTAGCGCGTGCCGCCGGTGGTGGTGACGGTGCCGGTCTGGGTGAGCGTGGCTTTCGCGGCGACGATGGTTCCGCCAGGGGTGCTGTCGCCGACCTTCGGGCCGCCGCCACCGGGTGCCTGACCTGAGCCGGACGACGAGGACGCCGTAGGAGACGAAGACGCCTTCGGGGATGTGCTGGGTGAGGAGCTCGACGCGTTTCCGGAACCCTGCTGGGTCACCCACAGGGCCGCCGCCCTGTCGTCCGGCGACATCTCGACGATGACGTAGCGGCCGTTCCTGCCCTGCGCGGCGAGGCTGGGCTCGCGGTTCGCGTACACCTTGGTGACGGTTCGGCCGGCCACCTTGAACGTGGACGTCGACAGGGCCGAACCGGTGATGTCGGTGTCGTACTCGACCGCCACGGCGATGAGCTTCTGGCCGTCGCCGTAGACCTGGGTGATCGCGGTGGCGCCGCGGACATGGCCGGTGGCCGACGACGTCTCGCTCACGGCCTCACCTTCGGCCTCCTTCGCCGTGCACGCGGCCGTCGTGCCGAGCACGGCCAGGGCGCCGACGGCACCGGATCCCACGATGAACCTGCGCCGGTCGACCACGACGGACTCCTTCTGCGGTGCCTGTATTGCCTGTGTTGCCCCTCTTTCCTCGCCCACCTCACCCTGGTCCCGGGCGACTCGCAACGGGAGTCGTCGACAGCAATCGATATATCGTGATAGGGCTGGAACGTATCGGCGATACAACAACTGGAGTGACGATGCCCGCGCAGAATTCCCCCAGCCCCTTGCAGGACCCCACGGTCACAGCCGTCCTGGACCGGCTCCAGGCCGAACGCCGGCGCCCCGCCAACGGCGGCCCGCGCGGCGGCGCGGACACCCGCGATCCGCACGCGTACGCCGACATCGGCTTCTCGATCCACGCCGATCAGGGCGATCTCATCTATCTGCTCTGCCGGGCGATCGCCGCGACGAGGGTCGTCGAGTTCGCCACGTCCGTCGGCGTGTCCACGATCTACTTCGCCGCCGCCGTGCGCGACAACGGCGGCGGCACGGTGATCGGCTCCGAGATCGTGCCGGAGAAGGCGGCCACCGCCCAACGCAACCTGGCCGAGGCCGAGTTGGACAAGTACGTCGACCTGCGCGTCGGCGACGCCCGGGAGACGCTGCGCGATCTCGGCGGCCCCGTCGACTTCGCGCTCATCGACGGCTGGCCGATCAGCGACGGCGGACCGACGCTGGCCCGCCAGGTGATGGAGCTCATCGCGCCCCAACTCCGCACCGGCGCCTTCGTGATGAACGACAACGCCGAACCCGACTACCTCGACTACATCCGCGACCCCGCCAACGGCTTCCGCTCCGTGACCCTCCCACTGAAGGGCTCAACAGAACTGTCCGTGAAGGTGGGTTGAGGATCCCGGGCGCCAACTCGCCACATCCGACGCGGTTCTACGACGGCGCCCGCAGCGCGTCCACCGGCTCCATGCGGGCGGCCCGCAGCGACGGGTAGAGCCCCGCGAGGAGTCCGACGAGGGCACCGGCGAGCGGCGCACCCAGCGCGAGCCGGAGATCCAGCACCGGCGTCCACTCCTTGAACACGGCGACGCACACCACGACCGCGATGCCCAGGGCCGCGCCCACAACTCCCCCCAGCAGCCCGATGGTTGTCGACTCCAGCAGGAACTGTCCGGCCACCTGCCGCCGTGACGCGCCCAGGGACCGCCGTAGCCCGATCTCGCCGACCCGTTCCATCACCGTCACCAGGGTCACGTTGGCGATGCCGATCGCGCCGACCACGAGGGAGACCAGGCCGAGGACGAGGAAGAGGCTGTCGGCGTCGTTCTGGACGCCGGCCCGGGCCTTGGAGAGGTCGGGCGGTGCCACGACGGCGAGCGAGTCCTGGTGGCCGGGCGCGAGCGCGATCGGCGCTTGCCGCGCGACCTGCTTCGCCGCCCCCAGCGCGGTGTCGACCAGCACGCGGGTGATGTTCCGCAGCCCGATCCGGTCGGCCGCCGTGGTGGGCGGCACCATCACGGCGGTGGACAGCCGCGCCTCGCGCCGGATCCCACCGAGGATGCCGATGACGGTGTACGACTGCCCGCGGAAGAAGACCGCCGGCGCGTCCTCCACCCTTTTGATTCCCAGGAGTTGGGCCGCCTGGTCGCCGAGTACGACGACGTGGTCGCGTCGGGCGATGTCCCCGGCGTCGTAGAACCGTCCCGCGGTCATCCGCCCGTGCACGGCCGCCGGCAGCCCCGCCGAGGCGGCGACCACGGCGAGGGTCTGGCCGGACAGATCGCCGGGCGCGGTCACGTCGTTGGCCCGCACCAGCACGCTGTCGGTCGCGTCCGAGTCGGCGAGCGCGGCCACCGACTCCACCCCCGCCAGCCGGGCCACGGCGTCGGTGCCCGACCACGGCACCAGCGGCGCGGCATCCTCCGCACCGGGCAGCGGTTCCGGCACGGTCACGGTCACCGAGGTCGCGGTGAGCGCGTCGAAACGGCCGACGATCTGGTTGCCCGCCGTGGACGCGACCCCGATGGTGATGACGAGCGTCGTGATCCCGAGAACCGTGCCGAGCGTCGTCAGCGCGGACCGCACCGGCCGCGCGAGGACCCCGGCGAGGGCCTCCGTCCACAGGTCCCGGGGATCCATCCAGGGCCGCTCGACCCGCGCGGCCGCCTCCATCTCCCTCTCCACGACGCTCACTTGACCTCCTCGGCCAGGCGCCCGTCGGTGATACGGACGCACCGCCCCGCCCGACGGCTGACCGCCTCGTCGTGGGTGATCACGACCAGGGTCATGCCCTGGGCGCACAGGTCGTCGAAGAGCTCCAGCACGGAGAGGGTGTTCTCGGTGTCCAGGTTGCCGGTCGGCTCGTCGCAGAGCAGCAGCGCCGGGTCACTGAGCAACGCCCGTGCGATGGCGACCCGTTGCCGCTCACCGCCGGACAGCCGGTCGGGCCGGAAACCCACCCGGTGCCCCAACCCCACCTGTTCCAGCGCCTGATGGGCCCGCGCGAGCCGCCCGCCCCGCCCGCGTTCGGGCCGCGGCCTGCGATATGCCTCGGCCAGCATCACGTTCTCGTCGACCGTCCGGTACGGCAGCAGGTGGAAGGACTGGAACACGAACCCGATCCGGCTTCCCCGCAGGGAGGTTCGTTCGAGGTCGCCGAGCCCGGTGGTCTCCACCCCGTCCAGCAGATACGACCCCGCCGTGGGCCGGTCCAGCAGCCCGAGCGTGTTGAGCAGCGTCGACTTCCCCGAACCCGACGGTCCGACGATGGCCAGATGCTCACCGCGGCGCACGGTCAAGTGGACGTCACGGAGGGCGTGCACGGGCGGGTCGGAGGGGAACGTCCGCTCCACACCGGTGAGTTGGATGACGGAGTCGAGCGCGGTCCCGACCGCGTAACCGGCCGAGGTGTCGATCACTCGCCCACCACCACCTTCTCGCCCGCCTTCAACGCGCCCCCGTCCGGCTTGACTTCGACGATCCCGGCGGCGGAGAGCCCGACGGTGACCTGGACGTCGGTCACGACGTCGCCGCGCTGGACCTTGACCCGGGCCCGCCCGTCGGACGAGGTGTGGATCGCGGCCATCGGCACGGTGAGCACCTTGCCGTCCGAGGCGCCGACCTTGATGGTCACCTTGACGGCGGCCTCGGCCTCACCGGCGAGCGGACCGGGGTCCGGGACGGTGATCCGCACCTGGACGGCGGCGGTGGAGTCCGTGGTGGAGCCGGCGGCGGAGTTCGTGTCGCCGGTGGTGGAGGGGGCCGTAGCAGAGGAGTCCGCATCCGACGAGGAATCGGAACCGTCCGCCACGACGTCCACCGTGCCCTGCGCCGACTTGCCGTCCGCCGTGGTGAGTCGGGCGGCCATGCCGTGACGGAGGAGCTGGGCGTCGGTGCCGGGGACGGCCGCCTGCACCACCACGTCGGAGCTGGTGACCGTACCGATCTGCGCGGACGGGGTGTCGCCCGTCTTGACGGTCACTTTGTCCAGCCGAGCGGGCAGCTTGGGCAGGAAGACGACCTCCCCGGCCGGGACCTTCGTGCCGTAGGTGGCCTTGAAGCTGCTGAGCGCGCCGTTCGCCAGGTCCAGTGCCTTCTGGGCGGACTTGACCTGGATCTCGTGGACCTGCTTGTCCGTGCTGGACTGCGGGGTGGGGCTGCTGGACGACCCGGTCTCACTCGAACTGGCCGCGCCAGTACCGCTGTTGGTGGTGAGGAGCGTCTCCTGTGCGGCGGAGACGGCCTGTTCGAGCGAGCCGAGCTGCTGCTGATCGGCGGGGCTCGGCTCCTGGGCGTCGTACCCCTCGCTCTTGTACCAGTCGGATACGGCGGTGGCGGTGCCCTGTCCGTACGTCCCGCCGGTGCCGCCGGGGTCGAACCCGAGCCGTTTCAGGGCTTTCTGAAGCTGTGTCACATCGTCGCCCGAAGTGCCGGGCCCCAGGGCGCGGTACATCGGTACGGAACCGCCGAGCGCGAACACCGGACGGCCGTTGACCGTCATCAGGACGTCGCCCTCCTCGATCTTCGTCCCGGCCACCGGTGCCTTGGTGACCCGCTGCTCGGCACCCTCGCCGTCCGCTCCGGCGGCCGCCCCGCTGCCGACAGGACCGGCCAGCGACAGGGGCCGCGGTGACGCGAACTCGACCGACCCGGTCGCCACCACGCTCGCGGTGAGCGACTGCCGTACGACCGAGACCGTCACCGGACCGGCCTTCGGCGCCTGGTGCGAGGCGGCGGCGTCCGCGGGCGACTGCACCTGCGTACCGGCGAACCATCCGCCCGCCCCGACCAGTACGACCGCCGATACGACGGCCCCAAGTCGCCTGCGCCCGCTGCCGAGTCGGCTGGTCGTGTCCTCCTGTGCGCGGCTCATCCGTTCTCCCCGTAGTAGGGCTTGGCCTTCTCCTTGGGGAAGTAGGCGGCGCGGAACTTCTTGCCGCACTCCAGGTCCTTCAGGGCGATGCCGATGTCCTTGTTGAGGAGCGGCAGCGCGGCGTCCTTGCTCAACGACATGAAGTTCTCGGGCAGTTGGCGGGAGATGTCGAGGCGGACCATGGAGACCATGCCGGTCGGCTGGGTGGTGCTGACCGAGATGCCCTGGCCGGTCAGGCAGGTCGCGAACTGCTGCGCGAGCTGGACGAGTTGGGCGTCACCGTTGAGCGCGAGGCCGTTGGCGTGGTTCTGGTCGTCGCGGGCCTTCTCCGCGTCCTTCTCGGCCGACGCGCTGAGCGCCGGCCCGTTCGCCGCGACCCGCCCCACCTCGGAGCACCCGGCGAGCTTCTCGTCCGCCTTGGTCTTGGCCGGGGGACCGGACAGCGCGACGTCGTACGCCTTCTTCTGCGCGTCGGTCAGACCGTCCTCGTCCTGGTCCTGGGGTGCGGTCCGCTTCGCCATCGCGGCCTTGCTGAACGGGACGTTGGCGTCGTTCGGGTAGACGGCACCGGCGTAGTACCCGAAGCCGTACTTCTGCCGGAACTGCTTCGCCCGCGCGTAGTCCTCCCCGTCGACCGCCGCGAACGTGTCGGCCGTGGTCGAGGACTCCACGTGCGGGGTGTAGGTGAAGCCCTGCTTCTTCATGCAGACCGCGATGGCGTTCTCCTGGATGTACGCCTTCTTCGTCGCGTCGTCCACGCCGTCCGGGACGGTGAGCTGGGTCGCACCGTTGACGGTCGTCGTGGCCGCGCTCGAGTCCGAACTCCCGTTACCGGAAGCCGACTTGCTGTCGGATCCGCCGCCGCAGGCGGCGAGGAGGGGGACCAGGCCGAGGGCCAGGGCGGACATCCGTGTTCTGGGCGTGCCGAATTTAGGCATGCTCATGCCATGCACTCCTTCAGGGTTGACCAAGGTGTGGGTACAGGGGTGTTGAACTCAGCCGGTGCTGCCCCGGCTCAGCCGCCGTTCCCCTTCGCGGTCTTCTCGGCCTTCACGGCGTCGAAGATCCGGGGATCGGTGGCGAGTTGGGTGAGCGGTCCGGTCCGCGGGGTGCTGCCGTTGCCCCGGGCGGCCGCGGCCTCGTCGAGCGAACCGGCGATCACCTGCACCGTCCATCCGCCCGCGGTCAGATAGGTGACGCCGACGGCCAGGGTTCTGTCGGCCACGTAGTAGAACAACAGGCTGCCCGACCCGTGCTCGGTCCGGGAGCACCGGGTGATCAGGCCGTTCCACGGGGAGGCGAGCACCCGGCCGTTGCTGTCCAGGCAGGCCCGGGACGGATGGGCGTACAACGGGTCCGTGGCGGTCCGACTGACGCTCACATAGAGGTCGTTCACGCCGCCGTCGGCGGTGGTCATCCTGAAGTACCGTCCGGGCCGCAGGGGTTGGCGCGGCTGCTCGGCCGAGACGGTCGTGCCGGTGCCCTTCCCGGCGGAGAGGATCGACCGCACCAGCTCCAGTGACGGGGACCAGGCCGAGGGCTGCACGGCGGGGAGCGTCGGCGCGGGTTCCGTCCGGGGCGAGAGCAGCGCGTGCCCGCCGAGGGCCACAACTCCCGCCATGACGACGGCACTTACCGTCGCCCCGACCCGCCGCCGCCGACGGATCCGCACACCGCGCGCGACGGCACCCGGCACCAGGTCGGGCATGGGCGGTTCGGCCCCGGAGCCCAGCCCGCCCAGGGCGTCCGCGAGCGCGGACTCGTACACGTGCTGGTCGACCTGGCCCGTCTGGTTCATCTGTTCCGACAGTTCCGGCCGCCCCGAACGGCCTGTCTGGTCCGTGAAGTTGTAGTTGTCACCGGCCTTTCCGTCCATGCTCACCACTCCGCCTGCAGATAGCCCGTTCCGGTCCCCGTGTTTCCCGGTCCGAAGTCCTTGCCGAGGTCCTTGCCGGCGTCGGCGAGGATGCGCCGCAGGGTGCCGAGACCCCGGGAGGTCTGGCTCTTCACCGTGCCGACGCTGCACCCGAGCGCCGCCGCCGTGGCCTCCACGCTCTGGTCCTCCCAGAACCGCAGCACCAGCACCGCCCTTCCACGGGGCGGCAGTTGCCGTAGCGCGTCGAGCAGGGTCAGCCGGAGGTCCGGATCCGAGACGGGAGCCATGACATCCTCCTCGTGCGCGCCCAGCCGCTCCCGCCAGCGCCGACGCCGGGTCTCGTCGATGAACGTCCGGTACAGCACCCGCCGCGCGTACCCGTCCGGCGACTCCAGCTGCCGTACCCGGCGCCACACCGCGTACAGCTTCGCCAGTGCCGTCTGCGTCAGGTCCTCGGCCAAGTGCCAGTCCCCGCACAGCAGATGAGCCGTACGCCGCAGATGCGCCTGCCGGCTGCGCGCGAAGTCGTCGAAGTCGAGCCCGACGTCGACGACGCCACCGGGATCAGCGGAGACGCCCTGTCCGGGGGACGTCCGGATCACAGGCCACCTCCACCCGGCACCGGCGCGGCGCACGGTGAGAAGTACTTCATGCCTGAGGAACGGGGGTACGGGCCAGGGAGGTTGTCACGTCCCGGGAAATTTCTTCGACGACAGGCACGGCGGCGACAGGGACAATGAACGACCGCGCGGAATGGGCGGTACGGGCGGGACAGCGGCTCAACAGATCAGCGGCACAACGGGCCGACAGGACAACGGGCCGACAGGACAACGGGGTGGCAGTGATGGACAGTTCGCCGAGCGGGAGACCGCGGCCGGCCGAGGTGCGCATCCGCATGGCGGTGTGGCAACGGACAACTCCCTTCCTGCCCCTGGCAGTTCTGACAACCGTGCTCCTCACCACAGCCGGGCCCGAGTTCCCCCCACCGGGCGGAGTGCCGGGCGTGGTGGCGTTCTGGGTCGCCGTGCTGGTGCTGGGCAACCTCCTCCCCGCCCGCTTCGGCATCACCCTCACCCCGTCCGCGGCCGTGGTCCACAACGTGCGCCGCCGAACCATCCCCTGGTCCGACATCCAGGCCGTCCAGCTCCGGTCGACCATGGGCATCAGGGCGCTGGTGGCAGACCCACAGGGGCCCCGGCTGGACCCCGATCCCACCCGCACCGGCCTGGTGGAACACCCCACCGACCCCGGAACGGGACCCGCTCGCACCACCCAAGTAGCCCAGCCGCAGTACGAACAAGGCGATGAGAACAGAGCGACGGCCCTGCCCCCGGCCGGGCATCATTCGTACCGTGGACGGTGTACGAGACGGTGTCATAGGCGTCTGGCGGGTCAGCCGGTCCGGGCGGCTCGGGGGGTATCTGCTGGCCGTGGGCCCGGCGTGCGGGGCGCTGTCCGCCTGGTGGGGTGTGCTTTCCCGTCCGGACAGGGAGAACGTGGACTCCGCCGGCATAGCGACCGCCTTCGCGCTGGGCCTCGCGCTCTTCGCCTGGTGGGTGCTGCTGCGCGTACGTCTGGAACTCACCACGGACGTGATCGTCATGGTGAACCCCTGGGGCACCCAACGCCTGCCCTGGTCCCGTGTCAGCGCGGTGTCCCTCGGCAACTGGGGAGCGCAGTTCCATACGACCGACGGCTTCACCTACACGGCGTACGCCCTGAGCGACCTGGCGGGCGGACATCGCCAGGACGACCGGTTCGCCGAGGTGAAACGAGTGTCCGACGACCGACTCCGCGACGGACAGTCGCCGTAGGAGACCGAGGCGCCGATGGGACGAGGTGGAGATGCGCGAACCCCGTGAACCAAGTGAACTGATCAACGTCGAGGATCCGGCCTGGCCGCTCCTCCTGGAGGAACTGTCCGACTCCGACGTACCGGTTGAGATTCTTCCCGCCGACACGGACACGGGCCGCGCCTCCCTGCGGCAACTGCGGATCTCCGCCCGATCGAACCTGGGTGGCATCGTGCTCAACTGCGGTGGTCTGCTCGTGGAGGACGGCTGGCTCCGGATCTTCGGAAGCCCGAGCCGGAGCCCGAGCCGGAGCCCGAGCCGGAGCCGGAGCCCGAGCGGCGCCGCGCCCGAAGGGCTTCCCGGCCTCGCCGAGATCAATGGGATGCCCACGAAGTTCGACCCCGCATGGCAGCCGGACGCAGGTCTCGTGGTCGCGCACGACGTACTGGGCGGGGTCTTCGCCCTCAACGGGCACAACCCACGTGCGGCCGGCCGCCCCGGCGAACCCGGCGAGATCCTCTACTTCGCCCCCGACGCCCTGGCCTGGGAAGCCCTGGGCGTCGGCCACTCGGCATGGCTGTCCTGGATCCTCTCCGGAGGACTCGACAAGTTCTACGAAAGCCTGCGTTGGAGCGGCTGGCGCGAGGAAGTCCCAGCACTGGACACCCGCCACGGACTCTCGGTCTTTCCCCCACTGTGGTCGGCCGAGGCCCGCCAGGACCTGGCGGCAACCAGCCGTCGCCCGATCTCCATGGCGGAAATCCTGGCCCTGAGCCGCGACACATGCCTCCAACTCAACGGCACCGACCCGGGTTTCCTCGGCGCCGTATGAACCGGACGGTCAGCCGCTCTCCTCCTCCGGCAACAGATGAGGCGCATAAGCCGCCACCGCGTCCAACAGCTCCCTCTTCGACGGATTCACCATCGCCCGCCCCGCCACGGTCACCGTCGGCACGGTCTCGTTCCCGTCCGCGACGGAGCGGACGAACGCCGCCGCGTCGGTGTCCTGCCAGATGTTCACCTTGGTGAACCGCAGCCGCGTGAACCGGAGTTGGGCGAGAAGCTTCATGCAGTACGGGCACATGGGCCGCCAGTAGACGACGACATCCCCGGGCTCTTCAGACACGTCTCTCCCCCTCGTCTCCGCGCTCGTCACGCTCAGCACCCGCGGTATGCAGAAGCCGGTGCAGGAAGTACGCGGACCCCGCCGGCAGCACAGGCGTATGCGGCGTGTAGACCGCCAACTTCCGTACCGTACCGGGGTCGTTCAACGGCCGTGTCACCAGTCGCCCGAAGGCCATCAGAGGCAGCACCAGCCGAGGTACGGCACTGACACCGAGCCCCGCCGGCTGGAGGAGCGCATGGAAGCCGTACTCGAACCCTGCGCCCGCCAGGGCACCCGCGTCATCACCAACATGGGCGCGGCCAACCCGACGGCCGCCGCCCGGGTCGTCGCCGAGGTGGCCCACCGCCTGGGCCTCGACGGCCTGCGCGTCGCGACGGTCACCGGCGACGACGTACTCCACCTGGTCGAGGGAACCCAACTCCCCCTCCTGGACGGCCCGTACGGGGCGGCGACGGCGAACGACCTCGGAGAAACGGTCGTATCGGCGAACGCCTACCGCGGCGCGACCCCCATCACCGAGGCCCTCGCCCAGGGCGCCGACGTGGTCGTCACCGGCCGGGTCGCGGACCCGTCGCTCTTCCTCGCCCCGCTGATGCACGAGTTCGGCTGGCCCCCGACCGACTGGCCCCTCCTGGCCCGCGGCACCGCCGTGGGCCACCTCCTGGAATGCGCAGGCCAACTCACCGGCGGCTACTACGCCGACCCCGGCACCAAGGACGTCCCCGACCTCGCCCGCCTCGGCTTCCCGCTGGCGGAGGTGGCCGAGGACGGGTCGTTCACCGTCACCAAAGTCCCGGGTTCGGGCGGCCAGTTGACGCCGGCCACAGTCACCGAGCAACTGCTCTACGAGATCCACGACCCCGCCGCCTACCTCACCCCCGACGTCACCGCCGACTTCTCCCACGCCCACCTCACCCACCTCGCGGAGGACCGGGTCGCGGTCACCGGCATCACCGGCCGCGAACCCCCCACGACGCTCAAGACGTCGGTCGGCTACCGCGACGGCTTCGTCGCCACCGGCGAGATCTCCTACGCCGGCCCGGGCGCCGTGACCCGGGCCCGGGAGGCGGCACGGATCGTGGAACAACGCCTGAGGACAGCCGAGTTGACGGTCACGGAGGCGCGCTACGACCTGATCGGCGTCGACGCGGTACACAGAGGAACCGGCGCCAACTCCGCAACTGCCGTAGAACCGGCTGAGGTTCGCCTGCGCGTGGCCACCCGCACCGCAACTCACCTTCAGGCACGCCGGGTTGGCAGAGAGGTCGCGTCCCTGTGGCTGAACGGCCCCTACGGAGGCGCGGGCGTCACCCGCGAGACCCGCGAGAACATCGCCATCACCTCGGTCCTGCTGCCCCGCGAACTGGTCATGGCCGGCACGGCAGTTCACCTGACGACGGCAGGAGGACCGAAGCCGTGAAACTCCACGAACTGGCCCACGCCCGCTCCGGCGACAAGGGCTCCACGGCGGACATCTCGGTCATCGCCTACCATCCCGCGCACTACCCTCACCTCCGCACACACCTCACCCCCGACCGCATCCGCGCACACTTCCCCGACCTCCCCCCGGGCCCGATCGACCGCTACGAGATCCCGTCCCTCCATGCCCTCAAGTTCGTCCTCCACGGCGTTCTCGACGGCGGCGTCACCCGTTCCCTCCGCCTGGACGCCCACGGAAAGAGCCTCGCGGCCTGCCTGTTGGAGATGGACGTACCGGCCCCCTTCCCGGCCCTCTTTTCGAAGGACTGACCCGATGACGACGAAACCCTCCGCCGAGCCCACCGCCCACACCTCGCACGGCATCCTGCGCGGAACCCGTACGGACGACGGCACAGCGGCACTGTTCGCAGGCATCCCGTTCGCCGCCCCGCCCATCGGCCCGCTCCGCCTGCGCCCGCCCCAACTCCCCACCCCCTGGGAGGGCGTACGCGAGGCGACCGAGTTCCCCGCGGGCCCCGCACAGCGAGGAGCGGACGGCCCCGGCGGCTGGGAAACCTCCGAGGACTGCCTCTACCTGAACGTATGGACGCCCGAACTCCAGGGCAGACGCCCGGTGTTGGTGTGGATCTACGGCGGTGGCTTCGAACTCGGCACGGCCTCCCCGCCGACGACGGACGGCGCCGCCCTCTCCCGCCTGACCGGCGCGGTGGTGGTGGCCCCCAACTACCGCGTGGGCGCGCTGGGTTGGCTGCACCCGGCAGGCCCGGACGCGGACGAATGGGCGGACAGCGCCAACCTGGGCCTCCAGGACCAGACGGCCGCACTGCACTGGATCCACGACAACATCGCCGCGTTCGGCGGCGACCCGGCCAACATCGCCATCGCCGGCCACTCGGCGGGCGCCTTCTCCATCGGCGCCCTGCTGGCCCACCCCGCCGCCCGGGGCACCTTCCACAAGGCGATCCTCCACAGCGGCAGCATCGGCCGCCTCTACCCACCAGACATCTCCGCCGCCATCACGGAAGACCTCATGAAGCAGGTCGGCGCCAACACGATGAGCGAGCTACAAGCCACCCCCCTGACCCGCGTCATCGAGGCCCAACACGCGGTGATCGACCAGGACTTCGGCGCCCGCAACCTCCCCGGCGGCCGAGCCTGGGGCCTGGTCCACGACGGAACGGTCATCACCGAGGACCCGGCGGCGTCCATCGCGGCGGGCGCGGCCACCGGCATCCCCCTCCTCATCGGCGCCAACCGGGACGAGTTCCGCACCTTCCAGTACCTGTACGCCAGCGAGCACTACCAACACCCCGCGGACGAGAGGTCTTTGCTGGCCGAGATGGAACTGGCGGGGGTACAACACCCGCGAGACCTGCTGGAGGCGTACCGCACGCACGAAGCACGGGACGCCCCGAACGCCCAGCCCAACAACCACTCCAACAACCTCTCCGACCTACGAACCCGCTTCCTCTCCGACGCCGTCTACCGCCGCCGGGCAACCCACCTGGCCAACCTCCAGACCAAGGCAGGCGGCCCCGCCCACACCTACCTCTTCGCCGCCGGGCCCCTGGGCCCCCACTACGGCGCCTTCCACGGCTGCGAACGCTTCTACGCCTTCGACCAACTGGCCCTCCTGAACATCGACACCCCGGAACACCGCGCGGCCCGCGACACCCTTGTCGGCGCGTGGACGGCGTTCCTCACGAACGGTGACCCCGGGTGGCCGGCGTACGACCCGGACGATCCCCAGGGCGCCCACACACGGCAGATCGGCGGGGAGAGGGCCTTTGTGGAGGAGCCGCCGGGGTGGGTGTCGGCCTGGTGGAGTCCTGGGGCGTGACGCGCGAGACGCCGGGCGCGGGAGGCGCGGGCGCGGAGGGGACCGGCCCGTTCGAGCCGGGCCAGGTGGGCCGACATCTGCTGTGAGCGGTCGAATGGTTGGGGGACACCGGGTGTGGGACGGGGCGTTCTACCGCGTGCGGCGCGACGGTTACGAGATCGATGACGTCGACATGCGGGTGATCTTCGACAACCGGGAACGGTGGTCGGGGACGATCTACACCCTGGATGTCATCCATCGCGTCATGGACCGCTGGCGAGAGACCGGCGAATGCCTTGGAGGCAGGTTCTTCCACGTCCGGGACGGGCGCGATGTCGGCCCAGAAGACACAACTGCCTGACCCAACCCACCAGCCCGCCCAGAGCGCCTCCTCCCACTCCCGACGCCGACACGCATCTGCCTGTGGACGCGGGCGAAACGCGCTTCACTGGTCTCGTGGAACTCCTCGAACCACCCATCAAATGGCACCAGTTGAATCATGCTCCCAACACGGAGTCATATCAGCGGCATTGCGCTTGGAACGCTCCTTGCGGACGCGAAGCGAGTTGGAGCGTTCATGTGCGGGACAAGGGCGGCGACAGCTGGTGGGCTGTCTGCGAGGAACACCGCGCCTCGTCAACGGTCCTGAACGTCATGCCTCCTGCCATACGTCCGTGAAGAGCTCCGCGGCGAACGACGAAGGGCCCCGCTGCGAACTTGAGTTCTAGTGGTCGTCGCAACACCCCAGTTCAGGGGATGCGATGGACTTCGAGATTCGGGATGGGCGTAAGCCTCAGGGGCCCCGCAGGTTGGTCGCCGAACGAGCCGCATACTTCCAGCTCATGGAGCAGGGTTACCGCCCCCGGGAAGCGGCCCGCATCGTCGGCATCAACCTGCGGACCGGCAAAGTGGCGCAACGGCCACCACTCGCCGGGCAACGGTAAGAAGCCGGTTCCCCCGGCCCTCCCGGTCCCTGGGCAGCAGGCTCATGGCCTGGTGTACGCCGACTGCTGTGCTCTTCTGGGCACGACTGTCAGTACCGTGCCTCAGACTCGTCTGGGAAGACAGGCTGCCGAAGGAGCCACAGTGGAGGTTTGGGTAACCGCTACGTTCGCTTTGATCGGCGTGATCACTGGCGCAATAGTGAGCCCATGGGCAGCGCGCCGGCAGGCGTGGGTCACGGCTCGGCGCGAGGCCCTGGACCGGGCCATCGTGGCCACCAGGAAGGCGAACCTGCGGCGCAACTACTTGCGAGGCGTAGCCAAGGATTGGTTGCTGCCCGTGCAGGTGGGAACCTCACCAGTCGAGCACTGGCCTGCGTTGACGGATGAGCACCTGGCGCTCGCTCACGCAGCACGTGTACAGGTGCCCCTTGACGGTTTCGCGGAGTTCAGGGCTGCCGTTGTGGAGATGCGCGATGCTCTTGCGGTCGTGGAGCCCTATGTTGATGTTGAGTGGAATTGGGAGCAGGAGTGGCTTCCTCGTCCAGAAACGTTCTCTTCATTGCTCAGGCAGTTGAAGCAGGCACGCGACCGTAGTGTCTGGTGGCGTCGACTGCGCCCCTGAGCCCGAGCAATCTCCTTCATAGCTGGTCTTGGCGCTGACCTGGGCGAATGGCGGACGTACGACTTCGACGGGGTCGGTTGTCTTCACCGTGGTTCCCCGCTGTTCCCCGCCTTATCTGGTGCGCCTGTGGTGCGGACGTTCCGTTCCTCGGTTACCCGGTTCGGCTGGTAGCGCTCGGGAAAGTCGGGGTGTTCCTGGTAGGGCAGGGCGAGATCGAGTAGGTCGTCGCAGGGCCAGAGGTCACCGTCGAACTGGCAGTCGTCACGGTCGTCCCAAGGTCGCTCGGAATCACCTTCGGCCGGGCTGAGTGTGTGCCGGTTCAGCACGTGCCGCTTGGCCTCGACTTCGCGCAGCACGCGGGCAGGGTCGTGCAGGGCCACGTGCCGCGCGATCGCGGTGTGGAAGCTGGTGAGATCACCTCGGCCGAAGTCGACTGCGGCCTCGTGCGCGATCCACTCCGCAGAGAATCCGGCCATGTCACAGCGCCGGGCCAGGTCGGCGTCCTCGTCCAGGCGCGCCTTGAGGAACGCCACCAGGTCGTTGGTCATGGCGGCATCCTCAGCCATGAGCCCTGCGCCGGCACCTGTTTCACGCCCGTCGCTCATCTCCGAGTGTTGGACCAACACGCTTTCCAACCTGTCCACGTGGCAGTCCAGAGGTGTTCGTAGGGTTCACCGGGCAGGTCAGAGGGAGCGAGCGTACGGCGACGAACGGTGGTGGCCGTGGGCGCACCGGACAGAGACCAGGTCTTCGCTGATTTCCTCCGATGGGCACACGGGGAACGGACCCGTTGCCCGTCGTCTTACCGCGGGTCGATACCCCATATCTTGATGGGCTCGTACGTTCCATCGTGGAAGTCGAAGACAGTCACTTCGGTGTCGGATATATGGCGGAAGTATCCTCCGTAGCCGGGTTGCGCGACGTGTGGGGCTATCAGGTCCAACAGGCTCCGGAGGTAAAGCATGGAGTCGTCGATCCAGCCGTTCCGCGCGAAAAGCTCCCATTCATACCGCTTTCCGGAGCTCGTGAACTCTTGCACCTCGCGACGGAGGGACACGACGTCTCCACCGGGCATCCGGCGGTTGGCGTAGGCGTCGGGGACGAGAAGTGGGTACAGATAGTCATCTTCGTCATCGAGACCTTCGGGGAACTCTGTATCCATGCCCAAGTGCCACCGCAGGGCGGCCATGACCCATTCGGGGATGTCGTCGCGCAAGTAGCAGGAAAAGACGACCTCGTAGCGCTCACTCATGGACGGCATTGTGTACGGCAGGACTGACACCGACACGAGGTCGTGCTTCCACGCGCCCCTCGATGCGAACTACGGGCAGGGCGGTCGCTGAGGTCTGCTGGGCTCGTCGCAGAGGTGGTAGCGGCTCAGGCAGGTCGCCTGCAGTCGCCGCGGTTGCTGTACTTCTGTGCTGTACGGGGGACGGTTGCTGACCACCGGCCCAGGCGTGCAATCGGCGGCGGAACGAACTGCGCCCCTACCTGCGCGGTTTCCTGAGTAGTCCGATGACACTACGGTGCTGCTTGTGAATTGGGGGACACAGATCAGCACGGCCATCGGCGCCATGCTGGGCATCGGAGCCACCTTGCTCGTCGACCGCGTGCGATACCGCCGTGAACAAGCGAGCCGCGTTCAGGATGCGAGACGAGATCTCTACACCAGGTACCTCACGGCCCTGACCGAGAGTTCGTCCTCTTTGCGCCTGATCATCCTGAGGGAGACGGATCCAGCTGTTCGCTACCAGGCTGCCTTGGATGCCTTTCGAGACTCCTCGGTGCTCACACGGCGCTATGAGATCAATCTCCAGGCGCCACCGGCAGTTAGGGAGAAGTCGGACCGCGCGTACCGACTGCTGCGACGGTGGAGAGACCTGCTTGAGACGAGGCCAGATCTCTCCCTGACATCAGCTGAGTACCTCGAAGGTCTTGAGCAGTTCCACGAAGCTCGCAAGAACCTCCAAGCCGCAATGCGCGAAAACCTCTGACGCAAGGCTCAGCTGGCTCGATGTCGGCGAATTCTCAACGGCCGGGGCAAGCCAGCAGGACGTCGCCCATCGGTTGCGGACGGCACCCCCGCACTGAGGTCAGGTTTTGAGGTCTCGCCTCATCCTTTCGGCCCGGTCCACAACCGCCGCACCGACGGCCGCCCCTGCCGCTGCGGCACCCACCACGACCAGGACGACGAGCGACTCGGCACCCCACTCAACCCCGACACCTACGACTACGAAGCTGCCGTGCTCTGGAACGCGCACGCCGGTCCCCTCTGGCGCCGCTTCTCCACCTACTTGCGCCGGGAAGTCGCCAAGCGCGCAGGCCTCTCCCAACGCCGCTTCCGCCACCACGCCCGCGTGTCCTTCGCCAAGGTCGCCGAGTGCCAGAAGCGCGGTGCCGTCCACGTCCACGCCGTCATCCGCATCGACGGCCCCACCGGCGGCGACACCCCACCCCCACCCTGGGCCACCGCCGACCTGCTCACTGACGCGATCCGCACCGCGACCGCCAAGGTCCACGTCGACGGCCCGACCATCGACGACCGCACCCACACCTTCACCTTCGGCCACCAACTCGACGTCCGCACGATCCGATCCGCCGACTTCAACGACGGCCAGGAACTCACCGAACGAGCCGTCGCCGCCTACATCGCCAAGTACGCCACCAAGGGCGCCGAAACCACGACCGGAGCTCTCGACCGCCACCAAATCCCGCCGCTACTCCACCACCCTCGGCGCCATCCGCGACGCCCGAGCCGAATGGCGCCGAGCGCAAGCCCTGGAAACGGCTGCTGCGGGATGCCGGCGTACGGAACGGCCGTCTCCACGACGCTCGCCACACCGCCGCGACCGTGCTCCTGATCCTCGGAGTCCCCGACGTCGTGATCGACTCGATCATGGGCTGGGAGCCCGGGGGAGCGGCCCGGATGCGCGCTCGCTACATACACGTGACGGGGACCATGCTCCGAAAGGTCGCCCAACAAGCCGGCGACGCCCTCTGGCAGTCACCCGGCACCGAAGAAAAAACCAACTGAGACGGAAAGTGGGACGGAGAACGACGAAGGGCCCCACCGCGAACGGTGGGGCCCTTCGACATCGTGCCCGGTGAGGCACTGGCGGAGGATACGAGATTCGAACTCGTGAGGGGTTGCCCCCAACACGCTTTCCAAGCGTGCGCCCTAGGCCACTAGGCGAATCCTCCGGGGCAAACAATACAAGACGTTGAGGAGTGCTCGCGAACTCGTTCCCCCCGCTCAGATCCTGTAGCCTGTGCGGAGCCCCTCACGCGGCGCTATCTGACTGAACTCCCCCAGGGCCGGAAGGCAGCAAGGGTAGGTTGGCTCTGGCGGGTGCGTGGGGGGCGCTTGCGTTCCCGACCGATCCCCACCGATCCCCACCGTTCCCGGCCCGGGGAGCGCCTCCGTGGATCTTGTCGGCGGCCCCCGTTGTCAGTGGGCGCCTATAACCTCGTACGCGTGTCGTCTCTCGCGCTCTACCGCCGCTACCGCCCGGAGTCGTTCGCCGAGGTCATCGGGCAGGAACATGTCACCGACCCGTTGCAGCAGGCGCTGCGGAACAACCGGGTCAATCACGCGTACCTGTTCAGCGGGCCGCGAGGCTGCGGCAAGACCACGAGCGCGCGCATCCTGGCCCGCTGTCTGAACTGCGAGAAGGGCCCCACCCCGACCCCCTGCGGCGAGTGCCTGTCCTGCCGCGACCTCGCGCGCAACGGCCCCGGCTCCATCGACGTCATCGAGATCGACGCCGCGTCGCACGGTGGTGTGGACGACGCCCGTGAGCTGCGCGAGAAGGCGTTCTTCGGGCCCGCGAGCAGCCGTTACAAGATCTACATCATCGACGAGGCCCACATGGTCACGTCAGCCGGCTTCAACGCGCTGCTCAAGGTCGTCGAAGAGCCCCCGGAGCACCTCAAGTTCATCTTCGCGACCACCGAACCCGAGAAGGTCATCGGGACGATCCGGTCGCGCACCCACCACTACCCCTTCCGGCTCGTGCCGCCCAGCACCCTCCGCGAGTATCTGGGGCAGGTCTGCGGGCAGGAGAACATCCCGGTCGAGGACGGCGTCCTGCCCCTCGTCGTGCGCGCCGGCGCCGGTTCCGTGCGTGACTCCATGTCCGTCATGGACCAGTTGCTCGCGGGGGCGAGTACCGACGGTGTGACGTACGCCATGGCGACCTCGCTGCTCGGCTACACCGACGCCTCGCTCCTCGACTCCGTCGTCGAGGCCTTCGCCACCGGTGACGGCGCCGCCGCCTTCGAGGTCGTCGACCGCATCATCGACGGCGGCAACGACCCGCGCCGCTTCGTCGCCGACCTGCTGGAGCGCCTCCGCGACCTGGTGATCCTCGCGGCCGTCCCCGACGCCCTCGACAAGGGCCTCATCGACGCCCCCACCGACGTACTCGAACGTATGCAGGCCCAGGCCGGCACCTTCGGCGCCGCCGAACTCAGCCGCGCCGCCGACCTCGTCAACACCGGCCTGACCGAGATGCGCGGCGCGACCTCCCCCCGCCTCCAGCTGGAGCTGATCTGCGCCCGCGTCATGCTCCCCGCCGCCTACGGCGACGAGCAGTCGGTCATGGCCCGCCTCGACCGCCTGGAGCGCGGCGTCAACTTCGCGGGCGGTGGCGGCGCGCCCGCCATGGCCTACGTCCCCGGACCCGAGGCCCACACCCCTGCCTACGGGGGACCCGCCGCCGCCCCCGTCCCGCCCGGCGGTGGCGCCGCCGCCGCGCGCGCAGCCGTACGAGGTCCGGGGGCGCCCGGTGCCACCCCGGCACCCGTTGCGACCCCGCCCGCGATGCCGGCGGAGCAGCCCCCCGCGCCCGTCGCCTACGCGCAGCCGGCCCCGCCCACCCCGGAACCCCAACAGCCGCAGCCCCAGGCCCAGCCCGCCGCCCCCACCCCCGGCGCCTGGCCCACCGCCACGGCCGCGGGCAGCGGTCGCCGCCCCGGCGGCTGGCCCACGGCGACCCCGGCGGGCGGCGGACAACCCCCGGCTCCCGCCCACAACACCCCCGCACCCACCCCCGTCCAGGCGACCGCGGCCCCCACCCAAGCCGCCGCCCCCCCGCCCGGCAGCCTCGACCCCCGCATGCTCTGGCCGAACATCCTGGAGGTGGTGAAGAACCGCCGCCGCTTCACCTGGATCCTGCTGAGCCAGAACGCGCAGGTCACCGGCTTCGACGGCACGACCCTCCAGATCGGCTTCGTGAACGCCGGCGCGCGGGACAACTTCAACAGCAGCGGCAGCGAGGACGTACTGAAGCAGGCGCTGTCCGAGCAGTTCAACGTCCAGTGGAAGATCGACGCGGTCGTCGACCCGTCCGGCGGCGGCACCCCGCCCCCGCAGCCGGGTGGTTCCTACGGCGGCGGCGGCGGCGCGGCAGCGGGCGGCTACGGCGGTGCGCCGTCCGGCGGCTACGGCACCCCGGCCCCCGCTACGCCCGCCCCCCGCCCGGCGCCCCAGCCCACCCCCGCGCCCGCGAACCCGACGAACCCACCCTCAGCGCAGACCCCCACCCAACCCCCACCCCCGGCCCCTCCCACCCCAACTCCCGCCCCCCGCACGGTTTCCGCCGAGGACGACACCCCCGAGGACGACGACCCCGACCTCGACGAGTCAGCCCTCTCCGGCCACGAACTCATCGTCCGAGAACTGGGAGCCACGGTGATCGAAGAGTTCACCAACGAGTAGCCGCCCCCGGCCTCGCACCCCGCCCACCTCAATGCCCCTAGGGGCACGGGGCTGTGCCGATATGCGCCTCCGCCGTGGTGAGCGCGCCCCCCGGCCTCTTCACCCAGCCTCACCCAACCCCCCAGGGGCGCGGGGCCGTTCCGATATCCGGCCCTGCCGCCCGGGCGCGCCCACCGTCTCCGGTTCACCCCGCCCCACCCCACTCCCTTAGGGACGCGAGGCCGCGTCGACGTACGACCCCGCAGCGCGGGCGCGCTGCCCCCGGCCCTTTTCACCCCGCCCCACCCCCACCCCCTAGGGGCGCGGGGAACTGCGCGCCCAGCCCTAACCCACCCGCACCCCGCACACAACCCAAACCCCCACCCCCAACCCGCCCACAACCCCGCCCCACCCCCACCCCCTAGGGGCGCGGGGAACTGCGCGCCCAGCCCCCACCCACCCGCACTCCGCACACAACCCAAACCCCCACCCCCGACCCGCCCACAACCCCGCCCCACCACCGACCAACCCCCGCCCCGACCCCGGCTCCAACCCCGCCCCACCACCGACCAACCCCCGCCCCGACCCCGGCTCCAACCCCACCCCGCTCCACCCCACCCCACCGTGACCTAGGCTGACCCCGTGAAGGTCCTCGTCATCGGTACCGGCGCCCGCGAACACGCCCTGTGCCATTCCCTGTCCAACGACCCCAACGTCACCGCCCTGCACTGCGCCCCCGGCAACGCAGGCATCGCCGAGGTGGCCGAGCCGCACCAGGTCGACCCCCTCGACGGCGCGGCCGTAGCCGCGCTGGCGACCGAACTCGGTGCCGAGCTCGTCGTGGTCGGCCCGGAGGCACCCCTCGTCGCCGGGGTCGCCGACGCCGTACGCGAGGCGGGCATCCCGGTGTTCGGCCCCTCCGGGGAAGCCGCGCAGCTGGAGGGCTCCAAGGCCTTCGCCAAGGAAGTGATGGCGGCGGCCGGAGTCCCCACCGCCCGCTCCTACGTCTGCACGACCCCGGAAGAGGTCGACGAGGCCCTCGACGCCTTCGGTGCGCCGTACGTCGTGAAGGACGACGGACTGGCCGCAGGCAAGGGCGTCGTCGTCACAGACGACCTCGACGCGGCGAAGGCGCACGCCAACGCCTGCGAGCGGGTCGTCATCGAGGAGTTCCTCGACGGCCCCGAGGTCTCCCTCTTCGCGATCACCGACGGCGTCACCGTCGTCCCGCTCCAGCCCGCGCAGGACTTCAAGCGCGCGCTCGACGGCGACGAGGGCCCGAACACCGGCGGCATGGGCGCGTACTCCCCGCTGCCGTGGGCCGACCCGAAGCTGGTGGACGAGGTCATGCAGACCGTCCTCCAGCCCACCGTCGACGAGATGCGCCGCCGCGGCACCCCCTTCTCCGGCCTCCTCTACGCCGGTCTCGCGATCACCAGTCGCGGCGTCCGGGTCATCGAGTTCAACGCCCGCTTCGGCGACCCGGAGACCCAGGTGGTCCTGGCCCGCCTGAAGACCCCGCTGGCCGGCGTCCTGCTCGCCGCCGCCGACGGCACCCTCGACGACCTGGCCCCCCTGCGCTGGAGCGAGGACGCGGCGGTCACCGTCGTCATCGCCTCGCACAACTACCCCGGCACCCCCCGTACCGGCGACCCGATCACCGGCCTCGACGAGGTGGCCGCCCAGGACGCCCCGCACGCGTACGTGCTGCACGCCGGGACCAAGTACGACGGCGACGACGTCGTCAGCGCGGGCGGCCGCGTCCTCTCCGTCACGGCGACCGGCACGGACCTCACCCAGGCCCGCGAGCGCGCGTACGCGGCCGTGGCCCGCGTCCGCCTCGACGGTTCACAGCACCGCACGGACATCGCGGCGAAGGCGGCGACGGGCGAGTAACCCCAAGCCCTCAAGCGCCCCCGCGCGCCGGTGAACCACCCCGATGCACCACACCGGCGGACCGCACCGGTAAACCCGACAGGCCTCGAATCCGTCTCACGATTCGGGGCCTGATCCTTGCCCTCTGTCATCCACCTTTCCCCTGAGCCATTCCATCGAGTGACCGATGCCCCAACCGGCTGACGGGGACCGGGGCCCCAACTATGGTGCGGCGCAAGCGTTCCGGCACTTGGCCCACCGGCATTGCGATGTCAGTGGCGGGTGCCACAGTGGGGGAGTGAGCAACGCCAGCGGAACGGGACAGCACGGAGGGGGCGAGGTCCGGTCGTGACCGGTATGGGTGTGGGTGTGGAGGCGGGCGCGCAGGCGGCGCGTTCCCGGGCCTTGGCCGTGCTGCGGATCCGCAGCCGGGCGCTGGCCGTCGCACTGCTGCCCGCCGCCGTCGCGGTGATCCTGCTCGCGGGCGGTTCCACCGGCCATCTCGTGGGCCGGGGCTGGGACCTCTCCCGCTGGATCATGGGCGTGGCCGCGGTCGTCGTGCTGCTCGCGGCCGGCGCCATCGCGCTGGTCGTCGCGCGGGCCCGCCCGGCCGTGAGTCCTACGGTCGCGATCGCCGAGGAGTCGGCCCCCGACCTGTACCGCCTGGTGCGCGACCTCGCCGACCGCCTCGACGTCCCCGCGCCGTCCGCGATAGCGCTCACCCCGGACTGCGACAGCTGGCTGGAGGACCGCACCCACCCGGCCCACGGCCCGCCCCCGCAGGAGAACCGTGACGAGATCACCGGCGTACGCGGCCTCACCCCGGGCCGTTCCCGTCGTACGGCCGCCTCGCCCGTCCTCGTCATCGGCTCGCCGTTCCTGTGGTGGATGCGGGTGGGCGAGCTGCGCGCGGTGCTCGCGCCGGTCGTCGCCGGTACGGGACCCTCCGCGCACCCGGACATAGCCGCGGCCCGCCGTTTCGTACGGGGCCTGGACGCGGCGGTGGCCGTGACCTCGGCACCGCGCGGTCCCGTGTTCCGTTCGGTGCTCGCCGGTGTCGGCTGGGTCGCCCGGCTGCTGCTGCGCAGTTGCCGGGGGCACGCGGCCGAGATGGAGCGGGGTGTGGCCGCCGCGGCCGCCGAGCGCGCACAGGCTGTGGACTACGGCCTGCGGATCGTCGCGCAGGAACAGGTGGGCCTGGCGTACGCGGGCTGGGACCGGCTGCTGACCCGGGTCGCGCTGCCCGCGTGGCGGATGGGCCGCTGGCCGTCCCGGCTGGACGCGGGCGTCGTCGCGGCGCTCACGGAGCTGTCCCGCCGCGACCGCCTGGCCGAGGGCTTCGCCTCCCGGCTCGGCGAGCGCCCCGCCTGCGACCTGCTCGAAGAGCCCGGCACGATCGACGAGGCGACCTCGCTCCTCGCCGCCCGCCTCTTCCACGGCGGCCCCGCCGAGACCGGTCCCGACTGGGCGCCGGTGAGCTGGCAGGAGTACCCGGAGGAGGTCGTCGACCGCAAATGGCGCACCGACGCGGCCCGCCTCCACCGCGTCCTGGACACCCTCGGCGTCCGCCGCACCCCCGACCCGACCCCGCCGCACCACGACGCCCCGACCCTGGCCCGCGTGGTGGACCACCTGACGGACCCGACGGCGACGGCACCGGGCGACGACCGGTACGGGGAGGCCGACGGTGCGCCCGATCCGTACGGGCCGGACGCCACCCTCGACGACCCGTCCGAACCCGCCGGAAACGCCCCGTCCGCACCCGCCCAACTGGAAGCCCCGTACCCGGAGTTGGAGCCGGAGCCGCACCCGGAGTTGGAGCCGGAGCCCCACCCGGAACCGGAGCTGGAGCCGCACCCGGAACAGGCCCCCCATCCGCACGCCCACCCGGACCCCGAGCCCTACAAGGCGATGGCCGCCGATGACGACGAAGAGCTCGGCGAAAGCTGCTCCCCGCACAGCGCGGCCCTCGCCGCAGGTCTCACCGCGGAGCTGGCGCGCGAGGAGGCAGCGACCCCGCCGGCCGGCTCGGCCCCGTCCGGGCAGGGCCCCGACACCGGGCTCTGGGACGACACCGCGCTCCCCCTCTTCCCGCTCCAACCACCGCGCACCGGGCGGGAGTTGCTCGCCGATCACGTCACGGCGATGGTGTGCTGCGCCGCGATGGACACCGCCGGCGCGCTGCCCGGCCTGGACTGGCTCGACGGCCCGACGCTGCTCGTCAACGGCGAGAGGGCGGCCGACCTCGCCCCCAGGGTGCTCAGCCTCGTCGAGGACGGCGACCCCGCCCCGCTGCGGGCCTGGCTGATCGACCTCGGCATACGCCCGGAGAAGCCGGTCCGCCTCGTCTGACTCCAGTCACTGCTCTGATCCCGCTCACCCCGATGCCCCTCAGGGGCGCGGGGAACTGCGTGACCAGCCCCCACGGGCGCGCACTCCGCACACAACCCAAGCCCCCCACCCCCTACCCGTATCGGAACCAAGCCCTCCACTTTTGGTCAATTCGCAACGACCAGTGACAGAGTGCGTGCTTAATGTGATGTGCTGGGCCCGATCCCGTACGCCGTCCCGTACGTGGCAAAGGCTTACGGCATACGACAGTTGAACGAAGAGCACCACGGGGGCACGAGGGAGGGGAGCGACCATGGGCTCGGAGCAGATCCGCCGCTGGGAGTCCGGAGCGCTCGCGCACGCCGTCACGGACCCCTTCGGACAGGGCCCCGTCCCCTGGCTCCGGGGCAGCGAGACCTACTTCGACGACACCGGCCACGTGGTCCCCTGGTACGTGGACCCGCCCCCGGCCCAGCCTCCGGCCCACACCCCCGGCAGAAACACCCCCAAGGTCCCCACCCCGCGAGCCTCCGCATCCGGCGGAGCCCCCCGCTCCGCCGACGACGTCCGCCGCCAGATCAAGGGATTCACCTCCGCCGGCGCGGTCGCCCCCGGCGAGGCCCTCGACTTCCATGTCACGGTCGACCCGCCCCAGGAGTTCGCCGTCGACATCTACCGCATCGGCCACTACGGCGGTGACGGCGCAGCCAAGATCACCACCAGCCCCCGCCTCTCGGGCATCGTGCAGCCCCCGCCGCTCACCGCCGACCGCACGGTCTCCTGCCACCACTGGTGGCTGTCCTGGCGCCTGCAGATCCCGACTTACTGGAGCATCGGCGCGTACGTGGCCGTCCTCACCACCGCCGACGGCTACCGCTCCCACATCCCCTTCACGGTCCGCGACAACCACCCCGCCGACCTGCTCCTCCTCCTGCCGGACATCACCTGGCAGGCCTACAACCTCTACCCGGAGGACGGCCACACCGGCGCGAGCCTCTACCACGCCTGGGACGACGACGGCCGCCTCCTCGGCGAGTCCGAGGCCGCGACGACGGTCTCCTTCGACCGCCCGTACGCGGGCGCGGGCCTGCCCCTCCACGTCGGCCACGCCTACGACTTCATCCGCTGGGCCGAGCGCTACGGCTACGACCTCGCCTACGCCGACGCCCGCGACCTGCACTCCGGACGCGTGGACCCCACCCGCTACCGGGGGCTGGTCTTCCCGGGCCACGACGAGTACTGGTCGGCACAGATGCGCCGTACCGTCGAGCACGCCCGCGACCACGGCACGTCCCTCGTCTTCCTCTCCGCCAACACCATGTACTGGCAAGTGGAGTTGGGGCCGTCCCCGTCCGGCGTCCCCGACCGCCTGCTCACCTGCCGCAAGCGCCGGGGCCCGGGCAAACCGGTGCTGTGGCGTGAAGTCGACCGCCCCGAGCAGCAGTTGGTGGGGATCCAGTACGCGGGCCGGGTGCCCGAGCCGTATCCCCTGATCGTGCGCAACGCCGACCACTGGCTGTGGGAGGCGACCGGCGCCGGCGAGGGCGACCCGGTCGAGGGCCTGGTCGCGGGCGAGGCCGACCGGTACTTCCCGCGCACCCAGCTGCCCCCGCACGAGGAGCGCATCCTGCTCGCCCACTCCCCGTACGCGGACGGCGAGGGCGCCCTCCGCCACCAGGAGACGTCCCTGTACCGGGCGCCGTCCGGCTCCCTCGTCTTCGCCTCCGGCACCTTCGCCTGGTCACCGGCCCTGGACCGCCCCGGCCATGTGGACGCCCGGGTCCAGCGCGCCACGGCCAACCTCCTGGACCGCATCTGCAAGCACGACTGAGCCCGTGACCAGCGGTCGGCCAACCCCGCGACCAGAGGCCGACCCCGCATACGGGACAATCGAGCCAGTTGGAGAGACCCACTGGAGGAACCCGTGTCCGGATTCGTAGAAAAGCCCGAGCCGCTCCAGGTTCCGGGCCTGACGCACCTCCACACCGGCAAGGTGCGCGAGCTCTACCAGAACGAGGCGGGCGAGCTCGTGATGGTCGCCAGCGACCGCATGTCCGCGTACGACTGGGTACTGCCGACGGAGATCCCCGACAAGGGCCGGGTCCTCACCCAGCTCTCCCTCTGGTGGTTCGACCAGCTCGCCGACCTGATCCCCAACCACGTCCTCGGCACCGACCTCCCGCCCGGCGCCCCCGCCGACTGGGCGGGCCGCACGCTGATCTGCAAGTCCCTCCAGATGGTCCCGGTCGAGTGCGTGGCCCGCGGCTACCTCACCGGCTCGGGCCTGCTGGAGTACGACGTCTCCCGCACGGTCTGCGGCCTCGCCCTCCCCGAGGGCCTGGTCGACGGCAGCGAGCTCCCGGCCCCGATCTTCACCCCGGCGACGAAGGCGGCCGTAGGGGAGCACGACGAGAACGTGTCGTACGAGGAGGTCGCCCGTCAGGTCGGCGCGGACACCGCCGCGCAGCTGCGCCAGGCGACCCTCGCGGTGTACGGGCGGGCCCGGGACATCGCGCGGGACCGGGGGATCATCCTCGCGGACACGAAGTTCGAGTTCGGCTACGAGGGCGGGACGCTGATCGCGGCCGACGAGGTCCTCACCCCGGACTCGTCCCGCTTCTGGCCGGCCGAGACCTGGGAGCCGGGCCACGCGCAGCCGTCGTACGACAAGCAGTTCGTGCGCGACTGGCTGACCTCGGCCGAGTCGGGCTGGGACCGCAAGAGCGAGCAGCCGCCGCCGGCGCTTCCGCAGCAGGTGGTGGACGCGACCCGCGCGAAGTACATCGAGGCGTACGAGCGCCTCACGGGCCTGAACTGGAGCTAGGCGCACGAAAAGACCCCGGTCCACTGGACCGGGGTCTTCGTCTTGAGCGGACGACCAGGTTCGAACTGGCGACCTCAACCTTGGCAAGGTTGCGCTCTACCAACTGAGCTACGTCCGCGCTGCGCCGTGGCGCGAGAGCAACTATACCCAACCTCGCTCGCGTGCGAGACGCACTGCCGCATGACGGTTCTCGGCCCCGAGTTTCGAGACGGCGGAGGAGAGATAGTTCCGTACGGTCCCCTGCGAGAGCGCGGCCCGTTCGGCGATCTCCGCGACCGGCGCCCCGTCGGCGGCCAGCTCCAGCACCTCGGCCTCGCGGGCGGTCAGCGGCGAGTCCCCGGCGGAGATCGCGTCGGCGGCCAACTCGGGGTCGACGTAACGATTTCCGGCATGCACGGTACGGATGATCTCGGCGAGCCGCTGCGCGCTGACGGTCTTGGGCACGAACCCCCGCACCCCAGCCGCCAGCGCCCTCTTGAGATGTCCGGGCCGACCGTGCCCGGTCACGATCAACACCCGGCACTTGGGCAGTTCGGCCCGCAACGATGTGGCCACCTTCACACCGTCCGCCCCCGGCATCTGAAGATCCAGCACCGCCACATCCGGCTCATGCGCCCGAGCCATGGCAAGCGCCTCGGGCCCGGTCGCGGCCTCGGCCACCACCACAAGGTCATCCTCCAGCCCGAGCAACGCGGCGAGCGCACCCCGGATGAGGTGCTCGTCATCGGCGAGCAGGAGTCTTACGACGGGGGCGGTCATGGGGTGCTCCTGGTGAGGGCGGGCAGGGGGCGTACGGGGTGAGCAGTCACGAGATGCCCTGGCTCACGCCGGGCGGCGGACGTACGACGAGGGCAGCCATGAGGCGTCATGAGGCGCCCCCGCTCCCACGACTGCCGGCAGGCGTACGGCACGGCCACTCACAAGTCGACCCGCCCCGCTCACACCGGCCAACGACCAGCGGGTGTGCGACGCGCAGCGCGGTCACGAAGCGCCGCCCCCCGCCCCCGTCGCCGAAGGCAGCGGCACCGTAGCCACCACCCGGAACCGGTCCCCGTCCACAGCCCCCGCCTCCAACTCCCCGCCCACCGCCGTCAGCCGCTCCCGCAGCCCGACCAGCCCGGACCCGCCCTTGCCGCCGCCCCCGCCGCCCCCGCCGTCATCACCGGCGCCGACACCGCCGCCGCCCACCGTCTTCGCCCCGTCGTTCTCGACGGTCAGCACGACCCGCCCCCCAGCCACCCGCACCCCCACCACGCACCGCCCCGCATCTCCGTGCCGCAGCACGTTCGTCGTCGCCTCGCGGACCACCCACCCGAGCGCCGACTGCACCTCGACCGGCAGGCCCGCCGCGTCGCCGGTCACCTCGCAGTCGATGCCGGCGGCGGCCAACACGCCCTGGGCGCCTGCCAGTTCGAGCCGGAGGTCGGCCTCGCGGTAGCCCCGTACGACATCGCGGACCTCCCGCTGCGACTCCCGGGCGATCCGCTGGACCTCGATCATCTGCTCCACGGCCTCGGCCCGCCCCCGCCGGGCCAGCTGCACCGCCAGTTCGCTCTTCAACGCGATCACCGACAGGTTGCGGCCCATCACGTCGTGCAGGTCGCGGCCGAACCGGAGCCGTTCCTCGGCGACGGCGAGGCGGGCCCGGGTCTCGCGGGCCTCGTCGAGTTCGTAGACAGCGTCGAGGAGCCAGACGGAGAAGACGGAGGTGAAGGCGAGGCCGCCGCAGGTGACGAGGACGGCGAACGCGGTGCCGAGCGCGGCGGGGGCGGCCACGCCCAGCGGGAGCTGCACGAGCAGGGCGCCGGCCACGCTCCCCGCCACGACCGCGAGGACGTGCCACCGGCCGCGGACCCCCAGCGTGAGCGTGCCGGCGCCGAAACTCAGCACCCCCACGAAGACCGTGCTCGCGGCGGCCGCCACATGCTCCCCGCCGGGGCCCCGCTCCGAGAGGACGACCGAGCCGACGGCGATCACCGCGGTGACCGTGCCGAGCGCCCCCAGCAGCCGTACGGGCTGCTCACGTCTGCCGCGGGTCCAGTCGAGGGCCTGGGAGGCGGTCCGGGAACAGAGCACGGCGTGCACGATCACGACCGCCGGCAGCCAGGCCGCGAGCCCGGTCCCGGCCTGCGCGAAGGCCGGCAGCCCGACGGCCGCGACCTCGACCACCGCGAAGAAGTGGAAGGACCACCGCGTGTACGTCTCGACCTTCCCGGGCGTGCTCTTCCGCCCCCACCAGCCGCCCGTCGCCTGCATCACGTGATCCCCGTACGTCAGCGCCGCGGTTCCCACCGGAACCACCGCCGTACAGCAAACACCGCGAGGACGGTCCAGGCCAGCGCGGTCAGGACGGCGCCGAGGGCGTCGTAGCCGGACAGGTCGCCGTTCCAGCCGCCGCTGATCAGCCGGATCGCGGGGGAGAGGGGGAGGAACTGGCAGACGTCCGCGACCCGGTCGGGCAGGAGCTGGAGCGGGATGATGATCCCGGACCCCATCATGGACGCGAACAGCACCGGCAGCGCGGTCACCTGAGCGCTCTCCGCAGTCCTCGTGACAGTCGCCGTGAGGGCGGCCAGCGCGGCGGCCAGGAAGAGCCCGAACAGCAGCCCTACGACGACGAGTTGGGGCATCGCGGGCGCCCCCGCATCAAGCAGCACCACGCACGCCACCGCCAGCAGCACGGACTGCACGAACCCGACGCACACCGCCGGCAGCCCGGTCCCCGCGAGGATCTCGGCGTCACCCAGCTCCCCGGTCCGCAACCGCTTCAGAACCAGCTCCTCCCGCCGCGAGACGAAGGCACTCACCAGCGACGAGTACACGGCGAACAGCAGCGAGAACCCGATCGCGGCGGTGAGCATCACCGCCCCGACCGTCAGCCCCTCCCCCTTGAGATTCATCTGGTCGACGGCCGGCCGCACGCTGAACGGCAGCGCCAGTGGCACGAGCAGCGCCGTGACCACCGCACTACGGTTCCGCCCCAGCAACGCCAACTCGGCCCGCCCCAGCGCCCGCAGCCGCCCCACCGGAGTGGTCGTCATCGCACTCACACCGCCACCTCCTGCTGCTCGCGCGCGATCCCCAGAAACGCCTCTTCCAGCGAGGCCGACCGCACTTCGAGCCGCCGCAGTTCGATCCCCGCCCGCTCGGCCCACACCAACACCCCGGTGGCCGCCCGCTGCAGCTCATGCGTCTCCAGCCGTACGACCCGACCCGCCACCTCATGCCGGACGACCCCCAGCTCACCGAGCGGCGGCAGGTCCCCCACGAAGTAACCCGAGGGCAGCTCGAACGAGATCCGCGACGGCCGCCCCGCCGTCACCTCGGCCGGCGTTCCGGTGACCGCGATCCGCCCCTCGCTGAGAATCGCGAGCCGGTCGGCGAGCCCTTCCGCCTCCTCCAGGTAGTGCGTGGTCAGCAGAACGGTCGTCCCGCCGTCGCGCAACGCCCGCACCAACTCCCAGGTGTCCCGCCGCCCTTCGGCGTCGAGCCCGGTCGTCGGCTCGTCGAGGAACAGCACCTCGGGCGACCCGAGCAGCGCCAGCGCCAGATCGAGCCGCCGCCGCTCACCCCCGGACAACTGCTTCACCCGTACGTCCGCCCGCCGCGCGAGCCCGACCAGCGCGAGCGCCTCCGCCTCGGGCCGCGCCCCGCTCGTACAGCCCGCCCACATCCGCGCGGTCTCCGCGACGGTCAGCTCGGACGGAAACCCGCCCTCCTGCAACATCACCCCGGTCCGCGGCCGTACGGCGGCCCGCTCGCTGTAGGGATCGTGGCCGAGGACGCGCACCCGGCCGCCGGACGCCGGCGCGAGCCCCTCGAGAAGTTCGACCGTGGACGTCTTGCCCGCGCCGTTGGTGCCCAGGAGCGCGAAGACCTCCCCGCGCCGCACGGAGAAGGTGATCCCCCGCACAGCCTCGAACCCGCCCCCGTACACACGGCGTAGGTCAGTGACCTCAATCACGTGTTCGTGTTCGTTGGTGTCCATGACTTCAGCGTCGCCGCGGCGGGGGCCCGACAGCAGTGCGCGGTGTCATCACTCGGCATGACAAATGTCAGACGGGCGTTGGACATACGAGAAAACCCCGGTCCGATGGACCGGGGTCTTTCGCTGGAGCGGACGACCAGGTTCGAACTGGCGACCTCAACCTTGGCAAGGTTGCGCTCTACCAACTGAGCTACGTCCGCATTGCCTCCGACCGGCTCTCACCGATCGGCGCGAGCACCAGCCTACCCGATCCACAAGAGTGGTCCGAACGGTGATGCCGCAGAGCGGGTGACAGGAATTGCACACTGCGCCTTCCCCCTGGAAGGGGGATGTTCTGCTACTGAACTACACCCGCATGTACTCCGTGAGCTGGGCCTTTCGGCCTCGCCCCTCGGCGTGCTCCGAACTCTAGCTGACCAGGAGGGGTGCAGCGCAAGTCGGTTGCCCCGAGGGGCCGATGACCGGCAGTCGGCTCACGTCCCGCCGCTGTCCTACTGCGCGGCGGCGAACGCCTCGTAGACCTTCTTGGGGATGCGTCCGCGCGCCGGCACGTCCATCTTGTTCGCCTGGGCCCACGCCCGGACGGCCGCCGGGTCGGGGGCGACCTCGGTCTGGCGGTAGGCCTTGCCCGACCTCGACCGCTTGCGACCTGCGTCCACGTAGGGCGCGAGCGCCTTACGCAGTTTCTTGGCATTGGCTTGATTCAGGTCGATCTCGTACGACTTGCCGTCGAGCCCGAAGGCGATCGTTTCCGCCGCTTCCGAGCCGTCGATGTCGTCAAAGAGAGTGACCACGACCTTCTGCGCCACGAATATCGGTCCCTTCGTGCGGCACTCCATGCAGCTCAGCTGTGGTGATGTGCCGAGTGTCGGCTATTTCTAATTCATTTGTACAGTGCCCGGCAATGCATTGTGAAGCCTGACTAAATCTGTCCGCGTGTCCGGGGGCAATAGGTATCCGGCGTTGATCGGGGATCTTTCCCGTAACTTTTCATGAACTCCCCTCTCCGATACCGGATCGTGATCGCGGTCACGTAGCTTCCTACCAATCTACTCGCGTAGAAGTTTTGTGCGGGTAGTCTGAAGCGACCTGCTCAGCACCACACCACCGGGAGTGCCAGTGGCACGCGTCGTAGTCGACGTCATGCTCAAGCCGGAGATCCTCGACCCCCAGGGCCAGGCGGTCCAGCGTGCGCTGCCACGCCTGGGTTTCGAAGGCATCTCCGATGTACGTCAGGGAAAGCGATTCGAACTGGAAGTTGACGGCCCGGTCGACGAGGCCGCGCTCGCCCGCATCCACGATCTTGCGGAATCCTTCCTCGCCAACACGGTGATCGAGGACTTCACCGTCAAGGTGGAAGAAGTGGCGGAGGCGGCCAAGTGACCGCTCGTATTGGCGTCGTCACTTTCCCCGGCAGCCTGGACGACCGCGACACCCAGCGCGCGATCCGTCTCGCCGGCGCCGAGCCGGTAGCCCTCTGGCACAAGGACAAGAACCTCCACCAGGTCGACGCGGTCGTCCTCCCGGGCGGTTTTTCCTACGGCGACTATCTGCGCGCGGGCGCCATCTCCCGTTTCTCGCCGGTGATGGAGACGGTCATCGAGCAGGCGAAGTCGGGACTCCCCGTCCTGGGCATCTGCAACGGCTTCCAGATCCTCACCGAGGCGCACCTCCTCCCCGGCGCGATGCTCGGCAACAACCACCTGCACTTCATCTGCCGTGACCAGAAACTGCGGGTGGAGAACGCGGACACCGCCTGGACCAGCGACTACACGTCCGGCCAGGAGATCCACATCCCGCTGAAGAACATGGACGGCCGCTACGTCGCCGACGAGCACACGCTCGACGAGCTGGAGGCGGAGGGCCGCGTCGTCTTCCGCTACCTGGACGTGAACCCGAACGGTTCCCTGCGGGACATCGCCGGCATCACGAACGCCGCCGGAAACGTCGTAGGCCTCATGCCGCACCCCGAGCACGCGGTCGAGCCGCTCGTCGGGTCCGGCCGCACCGACGGCCTCCCCTTCTTCACCTCGATCCTCAAGAAGCTGGTCAACGCATGAGCCGGACGCCTCTGGACACGGTCGAGCACGCGGCCGAGACCCCCGACGTCGAGCTGCCCTGGGCCGAACTCGGTCTGAAGAAGGACGAGTACGAGCGGGTCGTGGAGATCCTCGGCCGCCGCCCGACCGGCGCCGAGCTCGCCATGTACTCGGTCATGTGGTCCGAGCACTGCAGCTACAAGTCCTCCAAGGTCCACCTCCGCCAGTTCGGCGAGAAGGCCCCGCAGTCGGACGCCCTGCTCGTCGGCATCGGCGAGAACGCGGGCGTCGTGGACGTCGGCCAGGGCTACGCGGTCACCTTCAAGGTCGAGTCGCACAATCACCCGTCGTACGTGGAGCCGTATCAGGGCGCGGCCACGGGCGTAGGCGGCATCGTGCGCGACATCATCGCGATGGGCGCCCGCCCGGTGGCGGTCGTCGACCCCCTGCGCTTCGGCGCGGCCGACCACCCCGACACCAAGCGCGTCCTGCCGGGCGTCGTCGCGGGCATCGGCGGCTACGGCAACTGCCTGGGCCTGCCCAACATCGGCGGCGAGGTCGTCTTCGACGCCTGCTACCAGGGCAACCCGCTGGTCAACGCCGGCGCCATCGGCGTCATGCGGCACGAGGACATCCACCTCGCGAAGGCCTCCGGCGCGGGCAACAAGGTCATCCTCTACGGCGCCCGCACGGGCGGCGACGGCATCGGTGGTGCCTCGATCCTGGCTTCGGAGACCTTCGACGACGCCAAGCCCTCGAAGCGCCCCGCCGTCCAGGTCGGCGACCCCTTCCAGGAGAAGCTCCTCATCGAGTGCACCCTGGAGGCCTTCGCCGAGAAGCTGGTCGTCGGCATCCAGGACCTCGGCGCGGCCGGACTCTCCTGCGCCACAAGCGAGTTGGCGTCGAACGGCTCCGGCGGTATGACGGTGACGCTCGACGACGTCCCCCTCCGCGACTCCACGCTCTCGCCCGAGGAAATCCTCATGAGCGAGTCGCAGGAGCGGATGTGCGCGGTTGTCGAACCGTCGAAGGTCGACCGCTTCCTGGAGATCTGCGAGAAGTGGGACGTCATCGCCACGGTCATCGGTGAGGTGACCGACGGCGACCGCCTGGAGATCTTCTGGCACGGCGGCAAGATCGTGGACGTGGACCCGCGCACGGTCGCGCACGACGGCCCGGTCTACGAGCGCCCGTACGCCCGCCCGTCCTGGCAGGACGCGCTCCAGGCGGACGACGCCAACAAGCTTGCGCGGCCCGGGACTTCGGAGGAACTCAAGTCCCAGGTCCTGGCGCTGGTGTCGTCCCCGAACCAGGCCTCCAAGAAGTGGATCACCTCGCAGTACGACCACTTCGTGCAGGGCAACACGGTGCTGGCGCAGCCCGAGGACTCGGGCATGATCCGCATCGACGAGGAGACCGGCCTCGGGGTCGCCATCGCGACGGACGGCAACGGCCGGTACGCGAAGCTGGACCCGTACGCGGGCGCCCAGTTGGCGCTCTCGGAGGCCTACCGCAACGTGGCGACGACCGGCGCGAAGCCCCTCGCGGTGTCGGACTGCCTGAACTTCGGTTCGCCCGAGGACCCGGCGGTGATGTGGCAGTTCGCGGAGGCGATCCGTGGACTGGCCGACGCCTGCCAGCAGTTGGGCACGCCGGTCACGGGCGGCAACGTCTCCCTGTACAACCAGACGGGCGACGTGGCGATCCACCCGACCCCGGTGGTGGCGGTGCTGGGCGTCATCGACGACGTGGCGCGCCGCACCCCGGTCGCCTTCCAGGAAGAGGGCCAGCTCCTCTACCTGCTCGGCGACACCCGTGAGGAGTTCGGCGGCTCGGCCTGGTCGCAGGTCGTCCACGACCACCTCGGCGGCCTGCCCCCGAAGGTCGACCTGGAGCGCGAACGCCTGCTGGCCGAGATCCTGATCTCCGCGTCCCGCGACGGCATGATCGACTCGGCGCACGACCTGTCCGACGGCGGTCTGATCCAAGCGGTGGTGGAATCGGCCCTGTTGGGCGAGAAGGGCGCGCGCCTGATCGTCCCGGACGGCCTCGACGCGTTCACCTTCCTCTTCTCGGAGTCGGCGGGCCGCGCGGTCGTGGCGATCCCCCGCTCGGAGGAACTCCGCTTCAACGACATGTGCGGAGCAAGGGGCCTCCCGGCCACGCGCATCGGCGTAGTGGACGGCGATTCCGTTGAGATCCAAGGTGAGTTCGCGCTCTCCCTGGAGGAACTGCGCGAGGCGCACGAGGGCACGATCCCGGCGCTGCTGGCGTAACACACAGGTACGGAAAGGGCGTTCGTGGGCCGGTCACGCAGACCGCCCCACGAACGCCTTTCTGTTATGCGCTCTGCTCGTCGTCCTCGTCGTCCCGGGCGAAGAAGCCGATCAGTTCCTGTCCGATGGCCTCGTTGGTGGCCACGGCATCGGCTGCCGCCGTGGCGCTACGGGGGAACAGCGCCGTCTCGTACGAGGTGAGCGCGGCCTCGATGTCGTCGGGGTGGCCGGCGATGGCCAGGCCGAGTTCGGCGGCGTCCTGCATGGCCAGGTTGGCGCCCTCGCCGTCCGGCGGCGAGAGATGAGCGGCGTCACCGAGCAGGGTCGCTCCCGGTACCCGGTCCCAACGGTGCCCGATCGGCAGCGAGTTGAGAGGCCGTACGACCGGAGCGGTGTCGCTGTCGGTGATCAGGGCGGTGATCTCGGGCGCCCACCCCTCGAACTCGGCGGCGATCCGCGCGGTGGCCGCGTCGGCGTCGGTGAAGTCGATGCCGTCGAACCACTCCAGCGGCTTGGCCAGCGTCACATAGGCGTGCAGCGTCTCCCCGCTCTCCCGGTGCGCCGCGATCCACTTCCCCCTCGCTCCCGAGCCCGGCGGGATCACGAACAGCGCGCCGCCGCCGACCGTCCGCGCGGCGACCGGGTGCCGGGTCTCGCTGTCGTACAGGTAGGTCTCGACGAACGACCGGCCGAAGTACTCGGGAACGGCATCGGACAGCAACGGCCGTACGCGCGACCAGGCGCCGTCGGCACCGACGAGCAGGTTCGTGACGAGGGAACCACCGTCCGCGAAGACGACTTCGTGCAGCCCGTCACCAAGGGCACGAACGGCACTGACCTTGTGCCCCCACCGCACGGTGTCGTCCGGCAGCGAGTCGAGGAGGATCTGCCGAAGTTCGCCGCGCTGCACCTCGGGCCGGCCACCCGTACCGTCGTCGGGCTCGTCGAGCAGGACGGTGCCGTCCCGGTCGAGGACCCGGGTGGCCTGGCGGCCCGCCAGGATGATGGCGCGGAACTCGTCCATCAAGTCGGCCTCTTTCAGGGCGAGTTGGCCGTTGTAGTCGTGGATGTCGAGCAGGCCGCCCTGCAGCCGGGCCATCGGTGAGGCCTCGGCCTCGTAGACCGTGGCCGGGATGCCGTGGACGTGCAGGACGCGGGCGAGGGTCAGTCCGCCGAGTCCGGCGCCGATGATCGTGACGTGCGTGGTCATGACGATTCCTTCCGTGTCACGAGCCCGCCGGACGCTCCCCCGGCGGGATCACGACCAAGGCTTCAACGCCGCCCCGACAACTCCCCGACGCGCCACCGACAGCTCCGACAGACGCCCGACACGGAGACGGGGTCCGCTGGAAGCCGGGGGCAAAACTAACCACTGCCATCCCCCCTCACTGGTTAGAAATGACCCCAGCCTCCAGAGGGCGCGGGGCGGACGCGGAGGAGGAGCCCACGTCCGGCTCTCCCCTCCACAGCTCACCTCCGCCGCGACGCCTGGCTCAACTCCCCTGGGACATCGGCGACTTCGACCACCTGAGCCCCCTCGGAAGAGTCCCGCCCGGTGCCCCGGGGGCCCGAAGCCCTCGGCAACCGCAGCCCCATCACCACACACGCCGCCATCAGCACCGCCCCGCACAGGAACACGGCATCCATCGCGTCGACGTACGAGCTCACCCCTGCCTGGGACGTCGCCGGGACCGGACCGTCGTACAACCGACTGATCACCGTGCCGAAGAGCGCCGCGCCCAACGCCGTCCCCAGGGTCTGGAAGAAGCGGATGGCGGTCGTGGCCACGCCCAACTGGTGCCGGGGCGCCGCCTCCTGGACCAGCCGGATCAGCTGGCCGAGGAGAAGGCCGAAGCCCATGCCGACCAGCAGCAGATCCCCGCGCAGCCACCAGAGGGACGTGCCCGTGCCGAGGGTGGAAAGGCACACGAACGCCACCGAGCCGATCACCGAACCGGCTGTCGCGAACGTCCGCTCGTGCCAGCCCCGTTCGGTGAGCTTGGCGGAGAGGATGCCGACAGCCGTCATGCCGAACGCCATGGGAAGCAGATAGAGGCCGGCCGAGGAACTGCTGACACCACGGGCCACCTGCAGATAGACCATGACGTAGTACATGGCGCCCACGATCGCGGCCCCCATCAGCCCCTGGATCGCGAACCCCCACCGCAACTCCGGCACACGGAACAGGGACAGCGGCAGAATCGGCTCGGGGGCCACCCTCTGGCGCCACAGGAAGAGGCCGAGCGCGGCCACCGCACCCAGACCCAGCCCCACGATCTGCGGCGACGACCACCCGTACTGCTTGCCACCCCACTCGGTCACGAGCAGCAGCGCCGCGGCGAACGCGGCGGCCAGGGCCGCGCCCAGGAAGTCGATCCGATGCCGGTGCGGCTGCCGGGGCAGCTTCAGGACGAACGCGCCGAGGACGAGGACAAGCAGCCCGAGCGGCAGGTTGACGTAGAAGATCCAGCGCCAGCTCGCGTGGTCCGCGAGCAGGCCGCCGATCCACGGGCCCACCGCCATGCCGCCACCGGAGACGACCCCGCCCATGCCCGCGCCCTTGGCGTCCTTCTCGCCGGGGCCTCTCAGCTCGGCGATCACCACCATCGTGACGCTCATCAGGCCACCGGCGCCGATCCCCTGCACGGCCCGCGCGGCGATCAACTGCCCTATGGACTGCGCCGTCCCGCACAGCGCCGAGCCGACCAGGAACACCCCCACGGCCGTCAGGAAGACGCGCTTCGCGCCGAGGGTGTCGCACAGCTTGCCGTACAGGGGGAGCACCGCGGCCGACGCCAGCGCGAACGCGCTGACCAGCCACGGGATCTTGTCGATGCCGTGGCCGGGGTCCAGGTCGCGGACGATCGGCACGGTCGCCGCGGACACGATCTGCATGTCCAGGACGGCCAGAACGATCGTCACCAGACACACGAGGAAGCCGATTCTGCGCTGGGTCTCGGTCATGTACCCACGATGACCCAACCAAATATACCCGGTCAATCTTTTTTCCGGGACAATCTTTCATCCTGGCTCATAATTCTGCTTGGTACAGTAAGGCCATGGCTGCTGCTGCTGAGGCGACGACGATGGGACTGCGCGAGCGCAAGAAGCTCCAGACGGAACTGCGGATCTACCGCACCGCCGTCGAACTGTTCCTGGAGAAGAGCTTCGACGCCGTCTCGGTGCAGGAGATCGCCGACGCCGCCGAGGTCTCGAAGATGACCGTCTTCAACTACTTCGGCACCAAGGAGGACCTGGTCTTCCGCCCCATCGAGGACCACTTCTCCGACGCCGCCCGCGCGGTCCGCTCCCGCACCCCCGGCGAGTCCGCGGTGGCCGCCGTACGCCGCCAGTTCCTGGAGATGATCGAGACCCGCGACCCGTCGATAGGCCTGCACGTCGAGCCGTTCGGCCGCCGGATCCGCCGCCTCGTCATGGACACCCCGGTCCTGATGGAACGTGCCTACCTCACCTCCGAGAAGGGCGCCCGCGAACTCGCCGACCTCCTCAGGGACGAGACCGGCGACCCCGTCCTGGCCCTCATCGCCGCCGCCACCCTCACCGCCGCCCGCAACGCCCTCGTAGAGGACCACCACCGCCGCCTGGACGCCGGCGAATCCGTGGAAGAGGTCACCGCGACCGCCGCCGACCGCGCCAACCACGCCTTCGACCTGGTGGAACGCGGCCTGGGGGACTACGCCCGCAAGGCCCGGTGACCCCCACGAGCCCGCAGCCGCCGACGAGACGGGAGCGGGTCGTGGCGGTACGCCGCAGCCCGCCGCGTACCCGGCACCACCCCGTCCAGCCGTGATAGCAAAACCGAAGGGCCCGCAGGCGGCGGGCTCGCCGTACCGCCACGACCCCGACCCCACAACACACCTGCGGGCGAACCCACCCCAGGATTAGGCTCACCGCCATGCCCCCGGCCAAGAAGCGCGCCCGTACATACGACCCCGTCAAGACCCGCACCGCGGTCCTGGCCCAGTTCGGCAACGTACGAAAAGCCGTAGGGACACTCACCCCCGACCAACTCGCGCTCCCCACCCGCCTGGGCGACTGGACCGTACGCGAACTGGTCGCGCACATCGGGATGGCGCTCACCGCGATCCACCGCTCCCTGGACCGGCCGGCCCCGCCGAGGCAGGACGCCGTGATCCTCGACTGGCCCTTCGCCACCGGGGCCAACTCCTCGGCCATCGCCGATTTCACGCGCACGCTCGCCGCCCAGCACCCCGACCTCGACGCCTACCTCGCCGACATCGAACAGACCCTCACCGCGCACCTCGACACCCACCCCGGCACCCGCCTGCTGGAGACCAACGTCGGCGCGCTGCCCCTCGCCGACTACCTCGTCACCCGCACCGTCGAACTCGTCGTCCACACCGACGACCTCAACGCCGCCGTCCCCGGCCTCGACATCCCCTACGACCGCCAGGCCCTCGCCGCCTGCACCCGCCTCCTCGCCGACGCCCTGGCCGTGAAGGCCCCCGGAGCGTCGACGGAGGTGCGCATCCCGCCGTACGCCGTGGTCCAGTGCGTCGAAGGCCCCCGCCACACCCGCGGCACCCCGCCCAACGTCGTGGAGACAGACCCCCTGACCTGGATCCGGCTCGCGACCGGCCGGACGCGATGGAAGGACGCCGTAGAAGAGGCGAAGGTCGGCGCGAGCGGGGAGCGGTCCGATCTGAGCGGACTGCTGCCGATCATGGGGTGACCCGTGACCCGCAAGGTCGGCGGCCGCCTGGGCGGCGACGCCGTCGACGCGACGGCCACCGTGAGCAC
Source organism: Streptomyces sp. N50 (assembly GCF_033335955.1). Taxonomy (GTDB): domain Bacteria; phylum Actinomycetota; class Actinomycetes; order Streptomycetales; family Streptomycetaceae; genus Streptomyces. The sequence continues at coordinate 4,289,009 of NZ_CP137549.1, read as the reverse complement.
CGGACACGTCACGCCCGGCCGTCCCTCCACCACCCGAATGATGTGCGACGCCTCACTCATGGGCACCGAACGCGTGCTCCTCGGCCTCTTCAGCGGCTCGGTCGGCTACCGAGTCGATCACGACACCCTCACGCTGACCAGCGAAAACGGCACGATCGTGCGCGCCGTCGCCGACAAGTGATCCACTACCGACGAGTAACCCGAATTCGGACCAGTGGTCGATCTCGCCTACACTCGGGGTCGTGCCACGTGGTGACGGTCGACTCAGTCATGATCTGCTCCCCGGCGAGAAAGGACCCCAGGACGCTTGCGGCGTCTTCGGAGTCTGGGCTCCCGGTGAAGAGGTCGCCAAGCTCACTTACTTCGGGCTCTACGCCCTCCAGCATCGAGGCCAGGAATCCGCGGGAATCGCGGTCAGCAACGGCTCGCAGATCCTCGTCTTCAAGGACATGGGCCTGGTCTCCCAGGTCTTCGACGAGACCTCGCTCGGTTCGCTCCAGGGTCATATCGCGGTCGGTCACGCCCGCTACTCGACCACCGGCGCCTCCGTGTGGGAGAACGCCCAGCCGACGTTCCGCGCCACCGCGCACGGATCCATCGCGCTCGGCCACAACGGCAACCTGGTCAACACCGCGCAGCTCGCGGAGATGGTCGCCGACCTTCCCAAGCAGGAAGGCCGTACGCCCCGCGTCGCGGCCACCAACGACACCGACCTCCTCACCGCGCTGCTCGCGGCCCAGGTCGACACCGACGGCAAGCCGCTGACCATCGAGGAGGCCGCCCACGCGGTCCTCCCGCAGGTACAGGGCGCCTTCTCCCTCGTCTTCATGGACGAGCACACCCTCTACGCGGCCCGCGACCCGCAGGGCATCCGCCCGCTGGTCCTCGGCCGCCTGGAGCGCGGCTGGGTCGTCGCCTCCGAGTCCGCGGCCCTCGACATCTGCGGCGCCGCGTACGTCCGCGAGATCGAGCCGGGCGAGTTCGTCGCCATCGACGAGAACGGCCTGCGTACCTCCCGATTCGCGGATGCGAAGCCCAAGGGCTGTGTCTTCGAGTACGTCTATCTCGCCCGCCCCGACACCGACATCGCCGGGCGGAACGTCTACCTCTCCCGTGTCGAGATGGGCCGCAAGCTCGCCAAGGAAGCTCCGGTCGACGCCGATCTGGTGATAGCGACTCCGGAGTCCGGCACCCCGGCCGCGATCGGTTACGCGGAGGCCTCGGGCATCCCGTTCGGTGCGGGTCTGGTGAAGAACGCCTATGTCGGCCGTACGTTCATCCAGCCTTCGCAGACGATCCGGCAGCTCGGCATCCGCCTGAAGCTGAATCCGCTGAAGGAAGTCATCAAGGGCAAGCGCCTGGTCGTCGTCGACGACTCGATCGTGCGCGGCAACACCCAGCGCGCGCTGGTGCGCATGCTCCGCGAGGCCGGCGCCGCCGAGGTCCACATCCGGATCTCGTCCCCGCCCGTGAAGTGGCCCTGCTTCTTCGGCATCGACTTCGCCACCCGCGCGGAACTCATCGCCAACGGCATGACCATCGACGAGATCGGCACCTCGCTCGGCGCCGACTCCCTGTCGTACATCTCCATCGACGGCATGATCGAGGCGACCACCATCGCCAAGCCGAACCTCTGCCGCGCCTGCTTCGACGGCGAGTACCCGATGGACCTCCCGGACCCCGAACTGCTCGGCAAGCAGCTCCTGGAGACCGAGCTGGCGGCCGGTCCGGCCGCCACGGCAGCGGCCGACGCGATCCGTCGCCCGTAAGCCCCGCTGTATCAATCAACGCGAAAGATCCCAGGCAATGTCTGAGACCTCATCCTCCGGTGCTTCCTACGCCGCCGCCGGCGTCGACATCGACGCGGGCGACCGCGCCGTAGAACTCATGAAGGAGTGGGTGAAGAAGACCCAGCGCCCCGAGGTCCTCGGCGGCCTCGGCGGTTTCGCCGGGCTCTTCGACGCCTCCGCCCTCAAGCGGTTCGAGCGCCCCCTGCTCGCCTCCGCCACGGACGGCGTCGGCACGAAGGTCGACATCGCCCGCCAGCTCGGCGTCTACGACACGATCGGCCACGACCTGGTCGCCATGGTCATGGACGACATCGTGGTGTGCGGCGCGGAGCCGCTCTTCATGACCGACTACATCTGCGTCGGCAAGGTCCACCCCGAGCGTGTCGCGGCCATCGTCAAGGGCATCGCCGAGGGCTGTGTGCTCGCCGGCTGCGCCCTGGTCGGCGGCGAGACCGCCGAACACCCCGGACTGCTGGGCCCGGACGACTTCGACGTCGCCGGCGCCGGTACGGGCGTCGTGGAGGCGGACCGGCTGCTCGGCGCCGATCGCATCCGGACGGGTGACGCGGTCATCGCGATGGCCTCCTCGGGACTTCACTCGAACGGGTACTCGCTCGTCCGGCATGTGCTCCTGAACCAGGCCGGCCTCGCCCTGGACGCGCGCGTCGAGGAGCTCGGCCGCACGCTCGGCGAGGAACTCCTCGTACCGACGAAGATCTACTCGCTGGACTGCCTGGCGCTGACCCGCACGACCGACGTGCACGCCTACTCGCACGTCACCGGCGGCGGACTCGCCGCCAACCTCGCCCGGGTGATCCCGGACGGCCTCCACGCGATCGTGGACCGCTCCACCTGGACCCCGGCCCCGATCTTCGACCTCGTCGGAAAGACGGGCCAGGTCGAACGCCTGGAGCTGGAGAAGACCCTGAACATGGGCGTCGGCATGATCGCGATCGTCCCGGAGGAGTCCGCGGACGTGGCCCTGGAGACCCTGGCCGACCGCGGGGTCGAGGCGTGGGTCGCGGGCGAGATCACGGAGCGGGGCGATTACGCGACGGGTGCGGAAATGGTCGGCGACTACGCGTGAGTCGACCCAAAGTCAGCCCCTCCGGCGTTTGAGGAGCGGGGTCCGGGGCGGAGCCCCGTGACGGCAGCACAAAACCCGGTCCGGTGCTTGATGCCCCGGACCGGGCGAGGTGCAGTCAGCTGACGGGAAGATCTACCGCTGAGCGCGCTGCAGGCGATTACGCGCCACGACGTTGCGATTGGGGACCGGACTCGTCGTCCTCGTCCTCATCGTCGTCGTTATAGAGATCCGCGTACTGAGCGTACGGGTCGTCTTCTTCCTCGTCGTCGTCCTCGAACGGCTCGCCATTCGGCGGCTGGCTCGAAGTCGAAGCGCCCAGCTCATTGGCCAGACGCGAGAGGTCAGTCCCGCCGCTGCTGTACTTCAGCTGGCGGGCGACCTTCGTCTGCTTGGCCTTTGCCCGGCCGCGCCCCATGGCTCGACCCCCTCGGATACGAGGCTCGGTGGCCTCAGAGTCTTGACACGCGTTCATGATCTGGAACGGACTCTCCGTGGAGAGACCGGTCCGTAGGGCTTCCACGGTACCTGAGCCCGCGCCCATACGGTACGTCGCCCGCAGCACGTGCCGGGCTCCAGGACCCGCGAGGTGCCCTGTACTCGCTGGTCAACCGCGATTTTAACCACTTCTTGGCAGGCGACCCGCCGACGAACGTGAGAGTTCTCTCTAAGTCGTCGCCGACGGGTACCGAAGACGCCTGCCGAGCGGCTTGGCGGAACCTCAGAGTCCGCGTGCGCCGGCCGCCTCGTGCATCCGCTGCTCGGCGATCCGGTCGGCCGCGGCGGCCGGCGGAATACCGTCTTCCTTCGCACGTGCGAATATTGCCAGCGTGGTGTCGAAGATCTTCGCGGCCTTCGCCTTGCACCGCTCGAAGTCGAACCCGTGCAGCTCGTCCGCGACCTGGATCACGCCACCGGCGTTCACCACGTAGTCCGGCGCGTAGAGGATCCCGCGGTCGGCGAGGTCCTTCTCGACGCCCGGGTGCTCCAGCTGGTTGTTGGCCGCGCCGCACACCACCTTGGCGGTGAGCACCGGCACGGTCGCGTCGTTCAGGGCGCCGCCGAGCGCGCAGGGGGCGTAGATGTCGAGCCCCTCGACCTGGATCAGCGCCTCCGTGTCGGCGACGGCCGTGACACCTGCCGCATGCTTGTCGAGGATCCGCCGTACGGACTCCTCGCGCACGTCCGTGATCACGACCTCGGCGCCCTCGTCCCGCAGGTGCTCCACCAGGTGGTGCCCGACCTTGCCGACGCCCGCGATGCCGACCCTGCGGCCGCGCAGCGACGGGTCGCCCCACAGGTGCTGGGCGCTGGCCCGCATCCCCTGGAAGACGCCGAAGGCGGTCAGTACGGAGGAGTCGCCCGCGCCGCCGTTCTCGGGGGAGCGGCCGGTCGTCCAGCGGCACTCGCGCGCCACGACGTCCATGTCGGCGACATACGTGCCGACGTCGCACGCGGTGACGTACCGCCCGCCGAGCGAGGCCACGAACCGGCCGTAGGCGAGCAGCAGTTCCTCGGTCTTGTCGCGCTCCGGGTCACCGATGATCACGGCCTTGCCGCCGCCGTGGTCCAGACCGGCCATGGCGTTCTTGTACGACATCCCGCGGGCGAGGTTGAGCGCGTCGGCGACGGCCTCCTCCTCGCTCGCGTACGGGTAGAAGCGCGTACCGCCCAGGGCGGGGCCCAGGGCGGTGTTGTGGATGGCGATGACGGCCTTGAGGCCGCTGGCCCGGTCCTGACAGAGCACGACTTGCTCATGACCGCCCTGGTCGGAGTGGAACAGGGTGTGCAGGACGCCGTTGTCTACGTCGGTCACGGTGGTGACTCCTGGGTAAGTGGCGGCGGTTGGAGACAGGCTCCCGTAGGGGTGGCGGGTGCCTGTCGCATGAGCGTAGAGCCTGCGTCGGGCCGCCATCCGTGCAGTGTTCAGGATCACCTACCGAAGGGGGGTGGCCGTGCGACGATTTGCATAGTTTTCCCGCGCGTTTGTGAGCGGGTTCCGAAGGTTTTCCCGACGGCCGGCGGGGGAGGGAGCAGGCGTGCCCAAGAAGGTGTCCTCGGTGATCGTCCCGTACGCGACATATCTGCGCGTCTACGAGCCGCTGGCCGCCTTCCCCGAGCCCGAGCGCGGCCACTGGACGCGCTACGCCCGCCGTACCGACCGCCCGTCGTACCAGGACGAACTGCGCCGCGCGCTGGCCGACTTGCTGCCCACCCCGCCGGTCCCGGTGCCCGTCCACGAGAGCGCCGACGCCTTCGTGGTGGAGGTCGACGGCGTGGTCTGCGTCTGCCCCTGGCGCACCCGGCTGCGCGGCTGGCAGGCCCTAGGCGACCTCGCGGAGGAGCTCCCGCCGCCGGTCCTGGACGCCGTACTCCCGCCGCTCGTACGGCACCAGGCCACCCAGGACTACGAGCGCTGGCTGGCCCGGAATCCGGACGCCCGGCCGTGGATCCGCACGGCGACCTGGCAGGTGCCGCTGAACTGGTTCGTGCTCGTCGGTGACGAGGAGCGGCGCTACGACCAGGCCGCCGGGGACGTGCCGCCGATGCTGCGGTACCGGACGCCGATGGTGCAGGCGCGGCGGCGGGTGGCGCGGGCGCTGCGGGCCCTGAAGGACGCGATGGACGACGGGCCGCTGATCGAGGGCCTGGTGGACGTGGGGCGCTGGCTGGAGGAGTTCCATCCGCGGTCCCTGGTCGAGCTGGACTACGGCGGTCTCGTGCACGTCCTGCCGGCCGGCGAGCTGGAGGACGACCACTCGGCGGCGGACGTGGCCGCCGGCATCGAGGCGCTGCGGACCGGGGACGGGGCGGCGGCGGGCGAGGCGTACGGGCGGCTCGTGGAGCGCTGGCGGTCGGTCAGGGACCGGCGCTCGGCGAACTGACCCGGCGGTCGCCCCTGTCGCGCAGTCGAACGTGGCTGACATCTTCGAACAGATGCGCATAGGATTCTTACGGTTCGTCAACACGGGACGTAGGTCCCGATCCGGACGTTTGATGCCAAGCGTGACGGACCGCACGTGCAGATGCCTTGCGCCGCTTGCCCCTCCTCATGCCAAAATAGGACAAGGAGTCCGGGGAGGACTCCATCCGTCATGCTTTGGGCGGAATCTCGGCATTGCGCGCTTTGGGGGGTCTGGATGACTCCTGATCGCCCCTGTGACTGATCGTCACAGTGGTGTGACTGTCCGCTATGGCATGGTCCATCGGCTTCCGTCGCTGATGGACACCTGGGAGGGCAATTCCATCGGTTTGGCCTACGCGGTTGGACAGATGGTGTAGTTGTAGTGCCGAGGACAAGCCGTTCGTCCTATAACCGACTCGACCCGCACACGCCATTTCGGGCAACGCGGGTCAAGGTGCAGAATTTAGAGGAAAGAACCGAGAAGGTTCGGTTCTCCCGAGGAGGCCGCTCATGACCGCTCGCACCCCTGATGCCGAGCCGCTGCTGACCCCGGCTGAGGTCGCCACGATGTTCCGTGTGGACCCCAAGACGGTCACGCGGTGGGCGAAGGCCGGCAAGCTCACTTCGATTCGCACGCTCGGCGGACACCGCCGTTACCGCGAGGCGGAGGTCCGTGCCCTGCTCGCGGGCATTCCGCAGCAGCGCAGCGAAGCCTGACCAACTGAATAAGGGCACGACGGCTAGTCCCCCAACCGGCCACGGTGCCCGAACAGCACAGCTCCAAGCGACGCGGGTTCTGCCCCAACAGGGCCCACGCCCAACGCTTTTGAACCAACTTGAACAGGGTGCGTCGTAGATCGCGCTGGACTCCGCCGGGTCCAGCGCGATCTTTTTTGTGCCTGGTCGTGGGTCTGTGCGCGGCCGGCAGGCCCAGGGCGCGGGGTCCTGTGAGGGACCTTGTCGGAGTCTGGGGAGGGGTGTCGGATCTCCTGTGCACAGTCCTTCGTAGGGGTGCAATTGCACATATTAAATTGACCAGTTGTAGGTGAGTCGTAAGTTCCGACGTTTCAAAAACTTATGCGGTGACACCCGTCACATGCCAGATGGCTTGTTGCCGCTGACCTATGTGCGCTAAGAGGTTCCGCTCTCCGGGGTGTCCTCCGGTTCCCGCGGTGGAGGGGCGTCCAGGGCCAGCCGCAGCAGGCGGTGGCAGATCGGGCAGTGCCGGGTCACATGGCGGTAGGAGCTGGCGGCCGACAGATGCGCACGGAGCAGGGCCCGCGTCTCGTGCCTGACCGAAGCCGCCATGCGCCACCTCCAGTGGCCCTGTGTTGAACGGGGCCTGGTTTCTGGGTACCGGGAGGGTTGGGCGGCGTCAAGGGGGCCGTCCCTGGGGGCTGCGCCCCCAGACCCCCCTTCGGCCTGAACGGCCTCGTCCTCAAACGCCGGACGGGCTGATCGTGCGGGCCTGCGCTCAAGGGTGGACGGGCCGAGTGGTGCGGACCGATGCCGACAAGCCGCCGCGTGCGCACAAAAAACCCACCCCCCGAAGGGAGTGGGTCTCATTCACTGCGGCCCTGACGGGATTTGCTGTACCCGATTGCGGCTGCGCCGCGGGCGCTGCCTCCATCTTGGCAGGGTGGCGAGGGCGGTTGTCGTGGGCGGCGGGGTGCATGAGTAAGGCCGCGTCTCCGGAGAGAGATGCGGGCCTCTGTCGATCACGTGCGGTCCTGACGGGATTTGCTGTACCCGATTTGCGGCTGCGCCGCGGGCGCGGCCTCCACCTCGACAGGGGCACGAGTAAGGCCCGCGTCTCCGGAGAGATGCGGGCCTCTGTCGATCACGTGCGGTCCTGACGGGATTTGAACCCGCGGCCTCCACCTTGACAGGGTGGCGAGCACTCCAAGCTGCTCCACAGGACCTTGATTCGCGGCGCTTGATGGTGCGTTGTGCCGCGAGATGAGACTGTACAGGAGGGGGCCCGCCTGGTCGAACTCACTCGGTGTGCAGGCGTTGTTACGGTGCGGCCGCGTCGATCGCCTTCACGATCCGCTTGTCGGAGACGGGGTACGCCGTGCCCAGCGCGTGGGCGAAATAGCTGACCCGGAGCTCCTCGATCATCCAGCGGATGTCCAGGACCGAGGACGGAACCGGGCGGCCCTGCGGGAGTTGCTCCAGGAGCCACGCGTACTCGTCCTGCATCTCGTGGACCTTCTCCATGCGGGTGGTGTCCCGTTGGACCCCGGTCGGCATCTGCTGGAGACGGCGGTCCGCGGCCACCAGGTAGCGCATCAGGTCGGGCAGGCGGCGTATCCCCGCCGCCGTGACGAAGCCCGGCTTCACGAGGGCGTCCAGCTGGGCGCGTACGTCCGCGAGGTTCGGCAGGAGCGCCGGGCTGTTCGCCGCCTTCAGGCGGCGCTCACAGGCCTGCCAGGCGGCCAGCACCTGTTGGACCTGGCTCACCGCGCGGACCGTCGTGTCGACGATCTCGGCGCGCACCTTCTCGTAGAGCTTCCGGTACGACTCCTCGTCCCACGCCGGGCCGCCGAAGTCGCCGATGAGTTTGTCCGCCGCCGCCAGCGCGCAGTCGTCGAACAGCGCCTGGATCGAACCGTGCGGATTCGCGGACAGGGCCAGCTTCTGCGCGTTGGTGAGCTTCTCGGACGCGAACTTCGCCGGATTCACCGGGATGTTGCGCACGATGAGCCGGCGCGTGCCCTTCCACATCGCCTCCGCCTGCTCCACCTCCGTGTCGAAGAGCCGTACGGAGACGGTGTCGCCGTCGTCGACCAGCGCCGGGTACGCCTTCACCGGCTGGCCGGCCCTGCGGGTCTCGAAGACGCGGGTGAGCGTGCCGATCGACCAGTCGGTCAGGCCCTTGCGCTCCAGGGACTCCCCGCCCTCGCGCTCGGCCGTCGCCGCGGCCGCCTGCGAGATGGCCTGGCGCGCCTTCGGCTTCAGGCGGACCTTGAGCGCCTCCAGGTCCTTGTCCTCGGCCAGTTTGCGGCGGCGCTCGTCCACGATCCGGAAGGTGATCAGGAGGTGGTCCGGGACCTTCGACCAGTCGAAGTCCTCGGCTGTGAAGGGGACTCCGACCATGCGCTTCAACTCCCGCGCCATGGTGGTGGGGAGGGGTTCCTGGAGGGGGACCGCCGTTGCCAGGAAGCGTTGCGCGAAGTTCGGGGCCGGTACGTAGTTGCGGCGGATCGGCTTCGGGAGGGAGCGGATGAGTTCGGTGACAACCTCTTCCCTCAATCCCGGGATCTGCCAGTCGAAGCCCTCGTCCGTGACCTGGTTCAGGACCTGGAGCGGGATGTGGACCGTGACACCGTCGGCGTCCGCGCCCGGCTCGAACTGGTACGTCACCCGGAACTTGAGCCGCCCCTGGTGCCAGGAGTCGGGATAGTCGGCCTTGCTGATGTCTCCGGCGCGCTCGTTGATGAGCATCGAGCGCTCGAAGTCGAGGAGTTCGGGTTCTTCGTGCCGCTTGTGCTTCCACCAGGAGTCGAAGTGGGCGCCGGAGACGACGTGTTCGGGCACCCGCTGGTCGTAGAAGTCGTAGAGCGTCTCGTCGTCGACCAGGATGTCCCGGCGGCGGGCGCGATGCTCCAACTCCTCGACCTCGGTGAGGAGTCTGCGGTTGTCGGCGAAGAACTTGTGGTGCGTGCGCCAGTCGCCCTCGACGAGTGCGTTGCGGATGAAGAGTTCGCGACTCGCCTCCGGGTCGATGCGGCCGTAGTTCACCTTGCGCTGGGCGATGATCGGGACGCCGTAGAGCGTGACCTTCTCGAAGGCCATCACGGCTGCCTGGTCCTTCTCCCAGTGCGGTTCGCTGTACGTCCGCTTCAGGAGGTGGCCGGCGAGGGGCTCGACCCACTCGGGTTCGATCTTGGCGTTGACGCGGGCCCAGAGGCGTGACGTCTCCACCAGCTCCGCCGACATGACGAAACGCGGGGTCTTCTTGAAGAGGGCCGAGCCGGGGAAGATCGCGAACTTGGCGCTGCGGGCGCCGAGATACTCGTTCTTCGCGCCGTCCTTCACGTCCTTCATGCCGATGTGGGACAGCAGTCCGGCGAGGAGGGAGACGTGGACGCTCTGCTCGGCCGCGTCCTTCTCGTTGAACTGGATGCCCATCTGCTTGGCCACCGTGCGGAGTTGGCTGTAGATGTCCTGCCACTCGCGGATCCGGAGGAAGTTCAGGTACTCCTGCTTGCACATGCGACGGAACGCGGAGGAGCCGCGCTCCTTCTGCTGCTCGCGGATGTACCGCCACATGTTCAGGAACGCGAGGAAATCGCTCGACTCGTCCCGGAAGCGGGCGTGTTGCTGGTCGGCCTGCGTCTGCTTCTCGGCGGGGCGCTCGCGCGGGTCCTGGATGGAGAGCGCGGCGGCGATCACCATGACCTCGCGGACACAGCCGTTCTTGTCGGCCTCCAGGACCATGCGGGCCAGGCGGGGGTCGACCGGGAGCTGGGCGAGTTTGCGGCCGGTCTGTGTGAGGCGCTTGCGCGGGTCCTTCTCGTCCGGGTCCAACGCGCCCAGTTCCTGGAGGAGTTGGACGCCGTCGCGGATGTTGCGGTGGTCCGGCGGGTCGATGAACGGGAACTTCTCGATCTCGCCGAGACCGGCCGCGGTCATCTGGAGGATGACGGAGGCGAGGTTGGTGCGGAGGATCTCGGCGTCCGTGAACTCCGGGCGGGCGAGGAAGTCGTCCTCGGAGTACAGCCGGATGCAGATGCCGTCCGACGTACGGCCACAACGGCCCTTGCGCTGATTGGCACTTGCCTGGCTGACGGCCTCAATGGGCAGCCGCTGCACCTTCGTCCGGTGGCTGTAGCGGCTGATCCGGGCGAAGCCGGGGTCGATGACGTACTTGATGCCCGGGACGGTGAGGGACGTCTCGGCGACGTTTGTCGCCAGAACGATCCTTCGGCCCGTGTGCTGCTGGAACACCCGGTGCTGCTCGGCGTGCGAGAGACGGGCATAGAGGGGGAGGACCTCGGTGAAGCGGTAGTTCTTCTTCGTCAGCGCGTCCGCCGTGTCGCGGATCTCCCGCTCGCCGGAGAGGAAGACGAGGATGTCGCCCTTGCCCTCGCCCTGAAGCTCCTCCACGGCGTCACAGATCGCGGTGATCTGGTCGCGGTCGGAGTCCTCGGACTCGTCCTCCAGCAGCGGGCGGTACCGCACCTCCACCGGATACGTCCGGCCGCTCACCTCGATGATCGGGGCGTCGCCGAAGTGCCGGGAGAAACGCTCGGGGTCGATGGTCGCCGAGGTGATGACGACCTTCAAGTCCGGGCGCTTGGGGAGCAGTTGGGCGAGATAGCCGAGCAGGAAGTCGATGTTGAGGGACCGCTCGTGGGCCTCGTCGATGATGATCGTGTCGTAGGCGCGCAGTTCGCGGTCGGTCTGGATCTCGGCGAGCAGGATGCCGTCCGTCATCAGCTTGATGAAGGTCGACTCCTGGTTCACCTGGTCCGTGAAGCGGACCTTCCAGCCGACGGCCTCGCCGAGCGGGGTGTCCATCTCCTCCGCGATGCGCTCGGCGACGGTGCGCGCGGCGATACGGCGGGGCTGGGTGTGCCCGATCATGCCGCGGACGCCGCGGCCGAGTTCGAGACAGATCTTGGGGATCTGGGTCGTCTTGCCGGAGCCGGTCTCGCCCGCCACGATCACGACCTGGTGATCGCGGATCGCGGCCGCGATGTCGTCCTTCTTCTGGCTGACCGGCAGCTGCTCCGGGTACGAGATCGCCGGGATGCGAGTGCGCCGCGCGGCCATCCGCTCCTCGCCGCGCGCGACCTCGGTCTCGATCTCGGCGAGTACGGCGGCGCGGGCCTCCGGCTTGCGGATCCTGCGCGCGCCTTCGAGCCTGCGCCCGAGCCGGTGCGCGTCGCGCAGGGTCAGCTCGGTCAGGCGGGGGGCGAGGTCGCCGAGGGCGGGGGCGGAAGTGCCGGGCGCGGAGGCGGGGTGCGTAGACATACGCCGTCAAGGATCTCACCTCGGCGAAATTCCTGGCGAATGAATTGTCCGGGGCGGACCGCGGCGGCTCGGCGGGAGTCGTGCGGGTGGGTCAGGGCGCCGTTGTCGGAGTGCTGGGCGAGGGGACGGTGGCCGCTCCCGGGGACTCCGCCCCCGGACCCCCGTCGGCCTGGACGGCCTCGTCCTCAGGCGCCGGACGGGCCGACTGCTGCCGCTCCGCGTCCTGTTGGCGGCCCGCCTCCTTGGACATCGACTGGGCCGTGTTCGATACGGCCTTGATGCCCAGGTACGCCGTCGTCAGCCCCGCCATCGCCGTGAACGCCGAGGTCAGGACGCCCACGATCACCGCGCGGTCGCCGTTCAGCTGCCATACGCCGAAGACCGCCACCGCCGTGATCGCGATGTTGCTGCCGACCACCGCGAGCAGTCCGTACCGCGCCCGTATCTTCTCCAGGTCGATGTCCTGGCCCATCGCGCCCCACCCTGTGTCGTCCGGTCCGGCTACGACGAAAGCCCCGTCCCGGGTGGGACAGGGCTTTCGATCCGGTGGCTGGGGCCGGGGTCGAACCGGCGACCTATCGCTTTTCAGGCGATCGCTCGTACCAACTGAGCTACCCAGCCACGAGATTCCTTGCGGAACCTCAGCGGTCCTGACGGGATTTGAACCCGCGGCCTCCACCTTGACAGGGTGGCGAGCACTCCAAGCTGCTCCACAGGACCTTGCTGTTGCGCGCGAACTGGCGGAGCCAGTGTCGCACACGGTGTTGCGTGCCCCCAACGGGATTCGAACCCGTGCTACCGCCTTGAAAGGGCGGCGTCCTAGGCCGCTAGACGATGAGGGCTATCGGCCCGCCTGGGCGCTTCTCAGCGCGTCGGGGACGTGAGAAGCATATGGGATGGCGGGAGGTATCGCCAAAACGGTTTACGAGGCCGACGGGGAGGGGCTCGGGGAGGGGGTCCGGGACGGACTTGTGGACCGGCCTGAGGACTCACTTGGGGACGGACTCGGTGACGGGCTGGGTGACTGGACCGCGCCCGGCAGGTTCTCCTTCGGGAGGTGGCGGCTCACCTCGGCCGTCGTCAGGCCCAGGCCGCCGAGCTTGATCTCGTCCCAGGCCTGGAGGCGGTGGGTGTCGCGGTCGATGTAGAGGATCGACGCCTCGATCGGGTCGGGGTACTTGCCCTCCACGGCGCGCAGGCCGCTGCCGCCCGTCGAGCCCTCGATGCGCAGGCGCGTGCCGTGCTTCATGACCTCGGTGCCCTCGTGGTGGAGGTGGCCGGCCAGGACGAGGGGGACCTCGCCGTCGGTCTGGCGGGCCGCGGACGGTTCGTGGACCAGGGCGATGTCGACCGGGGTGCCGGCGGCCTGCTGGTCGCGGAGGGCGGAGGCGAGCTGGTCGCCGGCGAGTTCCTCCGCGTTGTCGGCGCCCGGTGCGGTCGAGCGGTCCGGGGTGAACTGGGGGTCGCCGATGCCCGCGAAGCGTATGCCCGCGACCGTTTCCGCCCGCCCCTCGTCCAGGACGTGCACGTTCTTGATCCGCTCCAGGTAGCGCTGGGTGGCGAGGGAGTCGTGGTTGCCCCTGACCCAGACGTAGGGCGCGCCCAGGTCAGCGATGGGGTCGAGGAAGCCGTTCTCGGCGCTCGTGCCGTGGTCCATGGTGTCGCCGGTGTCGACGATCACGTTCACCTTGTACTGCTCCACCAGCGACGCGATGATCTTCCAGCTCGCGGGGTTCAGGTGGATGTCCGAGACGTGCAGGACGCGGATCGTGGTCGGGTCCGGCTGGTACGCGGGGAGCGTCGACGTGACGTCGTAGAGCTTCGTCACGTTCGTCACCAGGCGGGCCAACTCCTTCTGGTAGACGTCGAATTCGGTGACGATGTTGCGCGCGTTGCCGACCAGGGACGGGGCGGAGGAGAGCAGGCCCGAGAACTTCGGTTCCAGGATCGACTTCGGGTTCCAGGTCGCGTACGCCGTCGCTCCGGACGCGGCCAGGAGGGTCAGGGCGAGGCCGCCGGCCGCGAGGGCCCGGCGGGGGCGGCGGTAGACCGCGAGGCCGAGGGTCGTAGCGCCCAGGACCACGGCCGTGCAGGACCGTACGGCGAGGTCGAGGGTGCCGTGTTCGACGTCGCGGGCGACCTCGTCCTGGAGGCCGGAGAGGCGCTCGGGGTGGTCGACGAGGGCCTGGGAGCGTTCGGGGTCGAGCTGGTCGACGTTGACGTCCAGGCGGACCGGGGCGTGGTGGCTGTCCAGGGACAGGGCGCCGAGCGGGGACACGTTGATCTTCGTGCCGCCGGTGAGGGACGGGCGCAGGGTCATGGTCGTGTTCATGGGACCGACCTGGGCCCGTACGTTGCCCACGATCAGCAGGCCGAGCCAGGCCCCGACCACGACGACCATGACGAGGCCGAGGGCGCGGGGCCAGGGGTGGGGCTGGGGGACGAGTTCGACGGTGGGGCGGGGGCGGCGGGCACGGTACTGGCGGATCAGGGCGTGCTGGGCTCGGCGGAGGCGGTTCAGGGCTGCGACGGGGACGCTGGCCATTGGTCCCGTATGCCCAGGGGTGGGGGCAGGTATGCGGGTGGGGGCAGCCCCCTGTTCGGGGAAAGTGGCGGTGACTGATCGGTGCCGGGGGCTCGCGCTCCGAAAGGGGCGCGGGGCTGTGTCGATATGCGGCTCCGCCGCGTGGGCGCGACAAGCCCCCACCGGCGCGCAGCCGAAGAACCGCCTACCCAGCGGAGCGCTCAGCGCCTAGCCCCAGCCGAGTTCGTGCAGCCGCTCGTCCTCGATGCCGAAGTGGTGGGCGACTTCGTGGACGACCGTGACGGCGACCTCGTGGACCACGTCCTCCGTGGTCGCGCAGTAGCGCAGGGTCGGGCCCATGTAGATCGAGATCCGGTCGGGGAGGACCCCGGCGTACCACTCGCCGCGCTCGGTGAGCGGGGTCCCCTCGTAGAGGCCGAGCAGCTCGGGGTCGGACGGGTCGGGTTCGTCCTCGACGAACACGGCCACGTTGTCCATGACCCGCGTCAGCTCCGGCGGGATCCGGTCCAGGGCCTCACTCACCAGCTCTTCGAACGCCTCGCGTGTCATTTCCAGCACGGGTCCATTGTCCGGGACGAACGCGGGTTCGGGGCGGTCGTCGCGGATGTGGGTCGCGGCGGCCGTACGCGGGGGTGGGTTCGGGGCGGTGGGCCGAGCTTCTCCGGCGGGTGTCCGGTATGTGCCTGAAGTCCGGTCCGGGGGTGGGTAGTTGGGGGGTCGCCGGGGTTGCCGTAGCGGCGATTCCCGGCCGGTGTGGGGTGGGAAGGGGTCTACTCCGGCCAGGAAGTGGGGGTCCGGCCGCGCGGCGCGTGTCTTCCGGTGGGCGGCGGGAGTTGAGAGGGGGACTCCCTTTTTCCGCCTCGGAGGTGGCCCCGTGCGCCCCATGTACGTACCCGTCCGTCTGGCCGCCGCGGTCGCCGTCGTCGCCGCTGCCGCCGGTTGCATGAGCGTGGGCGACGACGCGGGCGGCGGTGCCAGGCCCTCGCACTCCGCCGGGCAGCACGCCGGTGAGGCGCCGGACGGTGGCTCGGGGGTGCCGGGGGGCGGGATCGGGTTCGGCGGGTCCGGGGGTGACGGGAAACACGGGCACGGGAAGCCCAAGCCCGGGGAGTCCGCCTCGGGTTCGGCCTCGCCGTCCGCTTCGGGGGGTGCGGCGAGTCCGGCCGCCACCAAGGCGCCCAGACCGGGTACGAGCCCGAAGCCGGGGGCGCCGACCACGGCCGCGCCGCAGCCGACCCCGACGCGGACTCCCCCGCCCGCCGACCCGTCGCCGAGCCCGCCGCCGCCGTCCGTCGAGCCGACCGTCGCGGAGCCCTCGTCCTCCGCGCACGAGGACCCCGTACCGCAGCTGGTGGACCGGGAACCGGCGCCGGCGGCCGGGTCACCGGCGTAGCGACGGGTGTGACGCACGTCAATGAGGGGCGGTTTGCATTGGGGGGTGGTGGGTGCGTAAGGTGGTAGATCGTTTGATCCCATTGCCCGGCGCCACTGTAGAGCGCGCCGTGTGGCGCGTACTCTCCCTTGCCGTGGCGGACCGCATTGAGGCGGTCGATAGCGAATCACGGAGTTGACGGGCGCGTGCCGACGGATACTCCGGAAGGTTTCGCATTCGCATGTCCATTTCCAGTACTGATCACATCGTCATGCCCGAGAACGAGAACGAGGGCGACGAGACGGCCGTAGAGGCCACCACCGAGGCGGCTCCCGAGGTCACCTTCGCGTCCCTCGGTCTCCCCGACGGCATCGTGCGCAAGCTCGCGCAGAACGGTGTGACCGCCCCCTTCCCGATCCAGGCCGCGACCATCCCGGACGCCCTGGCCGGCAAGGACATCCTCGGCCGTGGCCGCACCGGCTCCGGCAAGACCCTCTCCTTCGGTCTGCCGCTGCTGGCGACGCTGTCCGGAGGCCGCACCGAGCGCAAGCGCCCCCGCGGCATCATCCTCACCCCGACCCGCGAGCTGGCGATGCAGGTCGCCGACGCCCTCCAGCCCTACGGCGACGTCCTCGGCCTGAAGATGAAGGTCGTCTGCGGCGGCACGTCCATGGGCAACCAGATCTACGCCCTGGAGCGTGGCGTCGACGTCCTCGTCGCCACCCCGGGTCGCCTGCGCGACATCATCAACCGCGGCGCCTGCTCGCTCGAAGACGTGCGCATCGCGGTCCTCGACGAGGCCGACCAGATGTCCGACCTGGGCTTCCTGCCCGAGGTCACCGAGCTGCTCGACCAGATCCCGGCCGGCGGCCAGCGCATGCTGTTCTCGGCCACCATGGAGAACGAGATCTCCACGCTGGTCAAGCGCTACCTCAAGAACGAGGTCACGCACGAGGTCGACAGCGCGCAGGGCAACGTCACGACGATGTCCCACCACATCCTCATCGTGAAGCCCAAGGACAAGGCGCCGGTCACCGCCGCGATCGCCTCCCGCAAGGGCCGCACGATCATCTTCGTCCGCACCCAGCTGGGCGCCGACCGTATCGCCGAGCAGCTGCGCGAGTCCGGCGTGAAGGCCGACGCGCTGCACGGCGGCATGACGCAGGGCGCCCGTACGCGGACGCTGGCGGACTTCAAGGAGGGCTACGTCAACGCGCTCGTCGCGACCGACGTCGCCGCCCGCGGTATCCACGTCGACGGCATCGACCTGGTCCTGAACGTGGACCCGGCCGGCGACCACAAGGACTACCTGCACCGCGCGGGCCGCACCGCGCGTGCCGGTCGTACGGGCACGGTTGTCTCCCTTTCCCTCCCGCACCAGCGCCGTCAGATCTTCCGGCTGATGGAGGACGCGGGCGTCGACGCCGGGCGTCACATCATCAACACCGGTACGGCCTTCGAGCCCGAGGTCGCCGAGATCACCGGCGCCCGTTCGATGACCGAGGTCCAGGCCCAGTCGGCCGGCGACGCCGCGCAGCAGGCCGAGCGCGAGGTCGCCCAGCTCACCAAGGAGCTGGAGCGGGCCACGCGTCGTGCCGCCGAGCTCCGCGAGGAGTCCGACCGCCTGATCGCCCGTGCCGCGCGCGAGCGGGGCGACGACCCGGAGGCCGCGGTCGCCGAGGCCGCGGCCGTGGTCGAGGCCGCCGCCGAGGCCGTCGTGGCGGAGCAGGCGCCGGTGCGCGAGGAGTCCTCCTCCTACGACCGTCCGCGCCAGCAGCGTGACGACCGCGGCAACTACGAGCGCCGTGACCGTCGTGACGACCGTGGCGGCGACCGCGGTGGCCGTTCCTTCGACCGTCGTGACGAGCGCCCCTCGGGTGGCTTCCGCCGCGACGACCGTGGTGGCAACGACCGTGGCGGCCGTTCTTTCGAGCGTCGTGACGACCGTCCGTCCGGTGGTTTCCGCCGCGACGACCGCGGTGGCAACGACCGTCCCGCGTCCGGCGGTTACCGTCGCGACGACCGTCCCTCGGGCGGCTTCAGCAACGACCGTCGTGACGACCGTGGCGGCGACCGCGGTGGCCGTTCTTTCGACCGTCGTGACGAGCGCCCCTCCGGTGGTTTCCGCCGCGACGACCGCGGTGGCAACGACCGCCGTGACGGCGACCGTGGCGGCCGTTCTTTCGACCGTCGTGACGACCGTCCCTCGGGTGGCTTCCGCCGCGACGACCGTGGCGGCAACGACCGTCCCGCGTCCGGCGGTTACCGTCGCGACGACCGTCCCGCGACCGGTCACCGGGGCAGCGACCGCCCGTTCAACCGTGACCGCCAGGGCGACCGCCCCGGCTTCCGCGCCGGCGGCCACGACCGTCCGGGCCACCGCGGCACGACCGGCACGGGCACCGGCACCGGTTCCTTCGGCCGCCGCGACGACAAGCCGCGCTGGAAGCGCAACGGCTGACGTCAGGTCGCGTAGCAGCAGAGCAGCAGAGCGCTAGCGCACTAGCGCAGAAGACGGCCCCCGCCCGGGTGATCGGGCGGGGGCCGTTTTTTGGCCACATCGAGTCCTTATCGATTCCTTAAGTGGCGCATGTCACGCCCGCGGTGAGGGAATCGCTGGGGGCATGACAGATGACGCCATAGCGAGTGGGCTGTCAAAGGGAGATCCCTCCGATCACTCCGATCACCCCGGTCTCTCCGACGAAGAACGGCTTGCCCAACTCGGCTACACGCAGGTTCTCGCCCGCCGCATGTCGGCGTTCTCCAACTACGCGGTCTCCTTCACGATCATCTCGGTCCTGTCCGGCTGCCTGACCCTCTACCTCTTCGGCATGAACACGGGCGGCCCGGCCGTGATCATGTGGGGCTGGGTGGCCGTAGGCCTGATGACGCTGTTCGTCGGCCTGTCGATGGCCGAGATCTGCTCGGCCTACCCGACGTCGGCGGGCCTGTACTTCTGGGCCCACCGCCTGGCGCCCCCGCGCACGGCGGCGGCCTGGGCGTGGTTCACGGGCTGGTTCAACGTCCTCGGCCAGGTCGCGGTGACCGCGGGCATCGACTTCGGCGCGGCGTCGTTCCTGGGCGCGTACCTGAACCTGCAGTTCGACTTCAAGGTGACGCCGGGTCGGACGGTGCTCCTGTTCGCGGCGATCCTGATCCTCCACGGCCTCCTGAACACCTTCGGCGTGAAGATCGTCGCCATCCTCAACAACGTGAGCGTGTGGTGGCACGTGCTGGGGGTGGGCGTGATCGTAGGGGCGCTCACCTTCGTCCCCGACCACCACCAGTCGACGACGTTCGTCTTCACGAAGTTCGTGAACAACACGGGCTGGGGCAGCGGGGTCTACGTCGTCCTGCTGGGCCTGCTCATGGCGCAGTACACCTTCACCGGCTACGACGCCTCCGCCCACATGACGGAGGAGACCCACGACGCGTCGACGGCCGGCCCGAAGGGCATCGTCCGCTCGATCTGGACGTCGTGGATAGCAGGCTTCGTCCTGCTCCTGGGCTTCACGTACGCGATCCAGTCGTACGACAAGGAGCTGGGCTCGGCGACGGGGGCACCGCCGGCGCAGATCCTCCTCGACGCGCTGGGAGCGACGGCGGGGAAGCTGCTGCTCCTGGTGGTGATCGGCGCGCAACTGTTCTGCGGGATGGCGTCGGTGACCGCCAACAGCCGTATGATCTACGCCTTTTCACGCGACGGCGCGCTCCCGTTCTCGCGCGTCTGGCACACGGTGAGCCCGCGCACGCGGACGCCGGTCGCGGCGGTGTGGCTGGCGGCGGCGGGCGCGTTGGTGCTCGGCCTCCCCTACCTGATCAATGTCACGGCGTACGCGGCGGTGACGTCGATCGCGGTGATCGGCCTGTACATCGCGTACGTCATCCCGACCCTCCTACGGCTGGGCAAGGGGGACGACTTCCAGCGCGGGCCGTGGCATCTGGGCCGGTGGTCGCGGCTGATCGGCACGGTGTCGGTGGTGTGGGTGATCGTGATCACCGTGCTGTTCATGCTGCCGCAGGTGTCGCCGGTCACGTGGGAGTCCTTCAACTACGCGCCGGTGGCGGTCCTGGTCGTCCTGGGTTTCGCGGCGGCCTGGTGGTTCGCCTCGGCCCAGCACTGGTTCCTGAACCCGGAACACGCCCGCACGAAGGCGCGGGAGGCGGCGCGGGCGGGGGCGCCCGAACCGGTTGATCCGTAACACTCCGGACCAGTCGGTCCCCGGCTCCGGCCCTGCTCGCCCCCTGTTTCACCGTCCGGCGCGGCCGTGTCCCCGATACCCGATCGGAGACACGGCCACCTCCCGCTATGCTCGGGGAGGCAACATCGCGAGGACCCTTAGCTCAATTGGCAGAGCAGTGGACTTTTAATCCATTGGTTGTGGGTTCGAGTCCCACAGGGTCTACCGGTGGTGGGCGGGGGTTATGGCCTCTGACCTGCTGTGCAGCGTCCGTTTCGGCTTCGGCCGACTCGGGCGCTGCTTTGTTTTCGGGGGCGAGCAGGTCCAGTACTGCCAGCACGGCGACCGGTGCGACGACCGGCGATCTTCCCGCAACCGGAACGCGTATCGCCGACGTATCGAAAAGCGCATACGCCCCCGCAACAGTTCCCCGCCTTCAGTGGACATCCGAACTGCCCTGCGTCAACGGGCAGTTCGTCCATCGGGAACGGGAAAGGACTGTGCGCATGGACTCGGATTCCGTACGCGGTGTCGGTCGGCGGAGGCTGCTCGGATGGAGCGGGCTGGCGGCCGTCGGCGGGGTGGCAGGCGCGTCGCTGGTGGGCGCCGAGCCCGGTTACGCCGCCGAGCCCGGTTTCGCCGACCAGGGCCGTCACGCGGCCCAGGTCTCGACCGGTCACGCCTCGACCGCCCCGATCCCGCCCGACACCCGCCCCGGCGGCGCCTACGATCGGTACGTGGCGAAGCTGGCCGCCGAGGGCAGGTTCTCCGGTGTGGTGCTGCTGTCGCACCGGGGCCGGACCGTGCTGTCCCGCGGCTACGGCATGGCCGACGAGGAGAAGGGGATCGCCAACCACGAGGGCGTCGCGTTCAGCCTCAGTTCGGCGGGGAAGCCGTTCGGCACGGTGGCCGTGCTGCAGTTGGCGCAGCAGGGCAAGGTGAAGCTGTCGGACCCGGTGGGCACCCATCTGAAGGGCCTCGCCAAGGAGATCGCCGAGCAGGTGACCGTCCACCACCTGTTGTCCGGCACCTCCGGGCTGGACGTCGCCGACGAGGACGTACGACGGGTCTTCCGGAGCCGGGACGAGGTGCACGCGTACTACGAGCGGCGGGCCCGGCAGGCGAGACTCGTGGGTGTCCCGGGCCTTCCCGACACCGACCACGAGGAGGCGGAGGTCACCCTCTCCGCGCTGATCGTGGAGGCCGTGAGCGGTCGGTCGTACTGGGACCACGTGCGGGAGAACGTCTTCGCGCGCTGCGGCATGACCGGCTCCGGGTTCTACACGCGGCCGCAGTGGCTCACCGACGGGCACATCGCGCACCCGTACATGGAGCTGGCCGACGGCAGTGTGGTGGACGCCGTCCGCGACCTGGACGAGAGCAGCCCGGACCCGAACGTCCTCGGCAAGAATCCGGGCCGCGCCTTCGTCGACGCTCCCGGGGACGGCGGTTTCGCCACCGCGCCGGATCTGGTCCGGTTCGCGCACGCGCTGGGCGACGGCACGCTGCTGGACCGGCCCTGGGCCGACGTGCTCACCGCCGCCAAGATCCCCCAGGGACCGGCGTCGTTCGGGGCGTACGGGATCCCGGTCTCCATCGTGGGCGGCCAGTGGATGTACCAGCGCGCCGGCGGCAACCCCGGCGTCGGCGCCAACTGGGACATCTACCCGGACACCGGCTGGGTCGGCGTCATCCTCAGCAACCGCGACGGCGTGCCGCTCCAGGAGATGATCGGTCAGGAGGCGCAGGCCATCACCGGGGCTCCGGTGGACGGGGGTTCGGGGGGCTGAGCCACCGGGGACTCTCCGCCAGGCAGGCAATGCCCTCAGCCTCGGCGACCGGTGCCGTCCGCCTGTAGAAGACGAGAAGAGCGGAGCGACTAGTGCCCCACGTATTGAACTTATGGCGTCAACAGCTCGGAAAAGTACCCGAGTCGGTCTGGCGGCGCACCGAACTCCAGGTCCTGATCCTCGCGGACAACGGGCTCACCGATCTCCCGCCCGCGATCGGACGCCTGCACGGGCTGACCACCCTGGACCTCGGTCACAACCACCTCGCCTCGCTCCCCGACGAACTCGGCGACCTGACCGCCCTCGACGGCTGCCTCTACCTGCACGACAACGACCTGGCCGAACTCCCGCACACCCTGGGGAACTTGACCCGCCTGCGCTATCTCAACGTCGGCGAGAACACCCTCACCGCCTTGCCCGAGGCCATCGGCCGCATGGCCGGACTCGTCGAACTCCGCGCCCAGCACAACCGGCTGACCACCCTGCCCGACACCATCGGCGCCCTCGGCACCCTGCGCGAACTCTGGCTCCGGGGCAACGAGATCACCCGCCTCCCGTCATCCGTGGCCGACCTCCACGAACTCCGTCACCTGGACCTACGGGAGAACGCCCTCGCCGAACTCCCGCAGGAACTGGCCGACTTGCCCCTCCTCCGCCAACTCGACCTCCGAAGCAATCGCCTCACTGTGCTGCCGGACTGGGTGGCGGCCATGCCGTCGCTGGAGAAGCTGGACCTGCGGTGGAACGACTGTGACCCGTCCGCGGGGCTGCTGACGGAGTTGGAGCGGCGCGGGTGCGTCGTACTCTCGTGAGCTCCCTGAGTGCGGCGGGCAGCGGCCTCCTTTAACCCACAGGTGTGAACCAGGCCGCCTCCGGGGTGGCTGAAACGGGTCGTAGGATCCCATTTGTAGACGTCTGGCCCGCCGCCCCGATGGGCATGTCATTCGCCGAAACCGGGATATCCCACGCCCACTTGGCGGCACTTTTCGGTCACTCGTGGATATTCCCGCAACATATACAGTTCGACGCCCAGTTGGGGACGAACACGGAACGAAAACGGGGAGAACCGGGTGAAGAAGATCCTGCTGACCACAGGACTCGTCGCGTTGCTGACGGTGGCGACCGCCGCGCCGACCATGGCCATCTCCGACTCCGGATCGACGCCCCTGCCCGGCACGGGTGCGAAGGTCGAGGTCACCGCCTGGCAGTGCAACGCCTACGCCGACAAGTGCTCCTTCAAGACGTCCACGAAGACGAAGAAGGGCAACGCGAAGTACGAGGTCAGCAAGATCAGCAACACAGCGACCGTGAAGGCCAACGGGTGGCAGGCCACGCTCGCGTTGAGTCCCAGCGGTACGCAGGTGAGCGAGAGCACCCGGCAGGTCGGCTGGACCAACCAGAACACCTGGATCGCCGACGTCAGCGGCATCGCCGACCCCGGAGGTTCGCTCAACACGAGCATCACCACCTGCTCCGACGGCGGCGCCTTCGAGTCCGGCGTCAAGGCGTTCGCCTCGGCTTGCGCGAACGACTGAGCGCCGTGGAGCGCGACCTCCTGCCAGGGCGTACCGGACGCCGTAGCCGTGTCGTGGTCGCCGCGGCCGCGGCGATCGCCGGGGTGGCCGCCTTCGGCGTCTCGATGTTCGGCGGCGGGCCGGTGGAGCGGCCCGACCGGCCCGGCACCCGACTGGCCGCGCAACTCGGCGCTCTGCGCGGCGCGAACGATCTCGTACGAGCCACCCGTGCCGAGGTCGGACGTGATCCCGCGCTGTACCCGACCGCGTACGGGCGCCTGGAGGCCGCGCTCCCCGGCGGGCACCGGACCGGCGCCGAGCCGCCCGTCCCCGGGATCCGCCCGGCCGCCCTGGCCCGGCTCGCCCGCACCGACATGCTCGACACCCCCGCCTGGCGGGCGCAGTACGTGTGCCTGTCGCTGTCGGCCGCCGGAACCTCCCAGGCCTCCGAAGCCTCCGATGTTCCCCGAGCTCCCAACGCCCCCGGAGCCACCAGCGCGGCCGCCGTCCTGGAACGTGCCGGACTCCTCGCACAGGCCGAGACCGAAGCGCTCGGCTATCTCCGGACGCCGGACCCCGAGGACGACGCTACGACCTCGCTCGCCACCCGCGCCGCCTTCCTGCAGACTCTGGCCTGCCTCGGCCGCAGCGAACAGGTGGCCCCCGCCACACTGACCCGTCTCGCGGCCGACACCGCTCAAGTCGACCAGCCCGTACCGGCGTTGTACGCGGTCGAGGCGCTCCGGGCCGTCGGGGTGCGGGCCCGGGCCACACGCGTTCTCCGGCACGCCGATGCTGATCTCCGGCGGGCCGACTGCGTCGTACTCGAATCCATCCAGCGGGCCGCATCAGCCCTGCTCCGGCGGGAGTTGACGTCCCAGACGCGTGCCTGTCTGCTGCCCGCGCTGCATGACCCCGACACGCAGACCCGGTGGCTGGTCCGGCGGGCGCTCGCCCTCGGCGGGCCCGACCCGTCGGACCCGCCAATTCCCGTGCCTACGGCGGCCGTTCGGTCCGACGGTCTCGTGGCCAAGTCCCCGACCCAACTCGGCACGCTCACCGCCACGTACAACGCCGCGCGGGCCCTGACCGCCAGCGGCGGGCGGGAGCGAGCACCGGAGTGGCTGGAGAAGGGGCTGAAGCGGCTGGGCTCGGACCCCGGGCTCGATCCGTCCGACCGGCTGCTGCTCGCCATGACGTGCCACCGGTTGTCCTTGGGCTGCGGACCGCGGGCCGCCGAGGGAGCCAGGGCCGCGGCGGCCGAACGCGCGGTACCGGCGCGTCTGACCACGGTGAACCAGCACAGTTGGTACGGCGCCACGGCCGCGCGTGCCGAGTTCGGACTGGGGTGTCCGCGCACCTCCGTCGAGTCGCTCGCGCACGAGGGCGACGCTCTTCCCGCCCCTTCCCTGCGCGTCGTGGTGGTGCTCGCCGACGCGGGGTGTACGACCCAGGCGCGATGGCTCACGGCGGGGACCGACCTCGTCGCGCAAGCCCAAAAGGCCCTGCGCGACGGTGAGTTGGTGACCGCCTCCGACGCGATCCAGGCGGCCTTGGCGACCGACCAGAACGTCGCACAGACCTTCTGGAACGACCTTCCGGCACTGCTGAAGCCCTACCGCGACGCCGAGTTCCCCGACCTCTACGCCGACTCACCGGGCGGTGCCGCTTCGGCCGACGCCACGCGAGCCGCGTACTACCTCCTCGCCTGAGCCCTCCCCCGTACCCGCCCCGCCTTCCTCACCCCAGAAGGGCACCCGCCGTATGAACACCGCCTCCCCGCCGATCGTCCTGGGCGAAGGCCTGGCCTTCAGATACGCGGCCGGTGGTGGTCTGAGCCGGGCTGATCTCGCCCTCCGGGCGGGAACGATGGCCGCCGTCGAGGGGCCGTCCGGCTCGGGCAAGAGCACCCTGCTCGCCCTCCTCGGGCTCATCCTCTCGCCGAGCGCGGGCTCCCTCCATATCGCCGGCACGGACACCGGCGCACTGTCACCCGCCGACCGGGACGCGCTGCGCCTGCGCTCGATCGGCATCGTGCTGCAGGACCTCGGGCTCCTCACGTTCCTCAACGCCTGGGAGAACGTCGCCGCCGCCTTCGGACCGCGGCTGTCGAGGCACCGTACGACGGCCCGGGCGCTGCTCGGCGACCTCGGCATGGAGCACCTGGCCGACTCCCCGGTCACCGAACTCTCCGGCGGCCAGCGGCAGCGCATCGCGGTGGCCCGGGCGGCCGTGAAGGAACCGCTGCTCGTCCTCGCCGACGAGCCGACCTCGGGACTGGACCCGAAGAACGCCAACTCCGTGATGGATTCGCTGCGTTCGTGCGCGGAACGGGGCGCGGCCGTACTGCTCGTCACGCACGCATCGGCGGTCGCCGAGGCCTGCGATCAGCGCTATGTGCTGGACGACGGCGTGCTGTCGCCCGTCCGCGAGGAGAACCTCCGTCAGGGAAGTGCCCGTAGGGAGACGCTGGGATGAGCCGCTGGAGTCTCTACACCTGGAAGCGCGACGGGCGTTCACTGCGCCGGGCGCTGCCCACCCTCACGGTCCTGGCCGCGCTGCTGACCACGTCCGCCGGGGTCGCGGCCGGTGCGGCGGGTGCCGTGGAGCGGGACGTACTGGGCTCCGGCGGGCTCACGCAGATCGAACTCTCCTCCTTCGAGGGCGATGCGTCGGTCCGCCCGCTCACCACCTCGGCACTGCGGGAGGCCGCGCGGGCAAAGGGAGTTCGGCAGGTCGTCGCCGACTACTCCTCCGTGCTGTACGCCGAGGAGAACGGGACGTACGACCTGGCGAGCCACACCCTGACCCCGGGTGACGATCTTCCGGTCACCAAGGGGAAGGTCTCCGCGCCGCTCGGCCCGGACGAGGTCGTGCTGCCCGCCGTCGCGCAGGGGACCGACTTCGCCCCGCTCCTCGGCCGGTCCGTCGCCTTCGGGTACACCAGGGCGACGGGCGCCGCGTCCGGCACCAGCGCTGTGATCAAGCTGAAGATCGTCGCCCTGTACGACCCGAGTTGGCAGGCCGACGGACCCGGCGTCGCCTATCTCTCGCAGGACACCGCCGCGTTGCTGGCCGCTGCCCGCTCCGGTCAGCCGGCGGAAGCCTTCCGGGACCGGGAGGGTGCGCAGTCCGCCGTCGTGGTGGTCGAGCACCAGCGGCAGGTGGCCGCGGTCACCAAGTCCCTGCAGAACAAGGGGTTTTCGGCCTCCGCGGTCTCCGACCGGGTCCGCAACCTGCCCGGTCTGTTCGGTGCGGCGGATCTCGCGATGCGCGTCGGGGTGCTGGTCCTGGCGCTCGGCGCGCTCGCGCTCGGTGTCGTCCGGGCCGCGGACAGCGCGCGGGCACGGATCGGCCAGTTCGCCGTTCTGCGGATCCTCGGTTCCGGACGGCCCGAACTACGCCGGATCCTGCTCGGCGAAGCCGTGCTGTCCGGTGGGGTGGCGGGGGTGCTCGGCGCGGCCGTCGGCACGGCGCTGTCCGCGTCGCTGGCCGGCCCGCTGAGCGATGTGCTCGGCCTGCCCATCACCGTCACGGACGCCCTGCCCGGGCCGGCCTGGGCCGGAGCGGCGCTGCTGCTGCCCGCTGCCGGCCTGGCCGTCGGCACCCTCTTCGGAAGCCGCGAAGCCCTCCGTCGGGACCCCTATCTCACCGCACGAGCGCACAGTTGACCCGACACCGCGCTCAGTACTCCGTCACCTGAGACTCCAAGTACCCCTTCAAGAACGCGTACTTGGCGTCCGTGTCCGCCGCGGGCACCGGCGCGAAATGGTCGCCCAACTCCATCGACACCGGCCTCGACGTGCGCAGCTCCGGCCATGTCGGCAGGCCGTGGCCGTTCGGGTTGCCGGTGGCCACGAAGTTCGCGACGTACGACGACGTCCGGTCGGCGATGGCGTAGTCCGCGGACGTCCACGGGCGGTCCGTGCCGTACAGGTTGCCGAAGAAGTAGTACTTCTCGGCGCCGTGGTAGGCGCCGACGCCGTCCGCCGGTTCGATCGGGTTGGTGGTGTCGTGGCCCGGGGGGACGTGGGTCCACCAGTAGGTGTAGACCGGGCTGCGGTTGGCGGCCGTGACCTTGAACTGTGTGCCCCAGAGGAACGTGGAGACCCGTTCCTCGTCGCGGGCGTAGTTGTCGTACTGGGCTGCCGCCTCCGTGTCCGTCGTCGCGGGGTACAGGGACAGGAAGTCGGCCGCCCGATCGCCGAACGTCGTCGCCGCGTACGCCTCGTACGCCGCGACCGTCATCGTCAGTGTCGGTGACGCGCCGTTCTCGTCCTTGTTGTTGCCGGTGAGGACCGGGATGTCGTACTCGGTACGGGACTTCATCGCCGCCGTGTACGACTCCGGGAGGACGTAGCCGTCCAGGACGTTGCCGAAGCTCGTGCCCGCCGCCGGGGCGCCCTGGGCGTACACCTTGGCCACGATCTCGTCGGCCGGCAGCGCGCGCAGGTCGGCCGGCGAGGACGCGCCCATGTACGTTGCGAACGCTGTGCCGTTGGCCTCCGCCGTCGCCAACTCCGCGTAGCCGCCCGCCACATGGCCCAGCGCCGGGTCCTTGGTGTACTGCACGCCCGCCGACAGGACGGCGCGGTGGAACAGGCCCCGCGCCAGCTTCGAGATCATCAGGATGTTCACGAAGGACGAGCCGTGCGACCAGCCCGCGAGCGTCACCCGTTCCGGATCGCCCCCGAACGCGGCGATGTTGCGGCGGATCCATTTCAGCGCGGCCACCGTGTCCCGCACACCCCAGTTCCCGGAACCACCGTGCCCGCCCTCCGAACTCAGCGCCGGATGCGCGAGGTTGCCGAAGGCGCCCACGCGGTGGTTGTACGTCACCACGACCGCGCCCTTGGCCGCCAGGTTCGCCCCGTCGTACACCGGCTGCGAGGCCCACATGGCGCTGTTGCGGCCGCCGTAGATCCAGACGAAGACCGGGCGGAGGTCCCGGGAGGATGTCGAACTGCCCGCCGCCGTCCAGATGTTGAGGTTCAGGCAGTCCTCGCTCAGTGGGGGGACCTTGTCGGCGGTGATGCCCGTGACCGGCTGGGGGCAGGCCGCGCCCCAGGTGTCGGCCTTGCGGATGCCCTGCCAGGAGGCGGGGGGTCGCGGGGCGCGCCAGCGGTTCTCGCCTGCGGTGGAGGCGGCGTACGGGATGCCCTTGTAGACGGTGACGCCGGGGAGGGCGGACGCGGTGCCTGTGACCAGGCCTGACTGGGTTCTGACCGGGTGGCTCGTGTCGTCGCGCGGGGTGGCTGATGCCGGGGTGGAGGGCAGGGTGCTGAGCAGGGCCGCGCCGGCTGTGAGACCTGCCGTACGGCCGAGGAAGTCGCGGCGGCCGGTACCGGTGGGGGAGGAGTTCACTGGGTCTCCCGATCACTTGAGGACGAGTCGCCTCATGCTGGGCCGGGCCTGCCGGGACGGCCTAGGGAGTTTTCGTGACTCACAGTGTCCACGGGTGCAACTTAGGTTGCGGATCCACGGGTTGACACCTTGGGCCGTGAACGGCCGCCCTACAACGCCGACTTGATCGAGTGCAGCACCGCGTCCGCCATGCCCCGCTCACCCCGCGCGTTCGGATGCACCGGCGCCGCCGGGTTCTGCGGTACGAGCGGTTCGATCCAGCGGGTGTCCTTCGCCGCGCAGGCGTTGTGGTCGGCGGAGGGCGTGTAGGTGTCGACGTAGGCCGCCCCCGCCTCCGAAGCCCGTTGCCGCAGCATCGAGTTGAGCTGTTGCTCCTTCTCGCGGAGGAAGGTCACGTCGCCCGGTGCGAGGGACATCTCCCGGCCGCAGTCGGCGCTGTCGGACGGCAGGATCGCCGGGTACGAGACGACGTAGACCCGGGCCTCGGGGGCGCGGCGCCTGACCTCGGTCAGGACCCGGGTGAGGCGTTCGCCCGCCGTGGCGATCTTCGTCTTCACCGCGTCGGAGCCGCCGTTGACGTAGTTCCGTTCGCACGGCGCGTCCTCGGCGATGTACTTGCCGCTGCCTGTCATCTCGTACAGCGCGCCCATCGCCACGCACCGTTTGATCATCGAGCTGAAGTCGATGTCGTTGCCGCCGATGCCTACGGTGACCAGGCGGGTGGTGGACGAAAGTGCCCTGAGCTGGGGCGAGTTGGTGCCGTCGTCGGTGTGCTGCGAACCCGCGAGGTCGGCGGTCGTGGCGCCGCTGCAGCTCACGTCGCGGAAGTCCCCGCCCTTCAGGCCGAGTTCGGCGGCGACGAGGGCCGGGTAGTTGCCGGCGGAGCGGTCGCAGCCGGCCGGGGTGCCCGTGGGGTCGGTGATGCCGGGGCCGGCCGTGTAGGAGTCGCCGAGGGCCACGTACGGGCCCTTGGACCGGGCCGAGTAGGCGATGCCGGTGTGGCTGTCGTCGTTGCCGTCGCCGTCGCGGGTGACCAGGACGACGGTGAGCAGGGTGCCGCAGGCGAGGAGCCCGGCCACGCCGGCCTGCACTGAGGTTTTCATCGAAGTGCCCTCTCTGGTGGGCGAGTTGGTGAGGTCGTGGCTTGGTGGCTGTGGACGTCCGCGGGCCCGGCGACGGGCGGGGGGAGTGCCCCGTCGCCGGGCCCGGGACTTGCGCCGGTCCCCGTCCCCACGGGATCCGGCACCGCGAGGCCACCTCCGCTCTTGGCGGCCCCGGTCTGGGGGAGTCAGGGGACTGGAGTGAGCCGGGCCGTGGGCGGGTCGGTGACCGGTGCCGGGACCTTGCGGCTCAGGGCCTCGCCCTCGACGTCCATGCGGGGGAGGAGGCGGTCCAGCCAACTCGGCAGGTACCAGGCCTTGTTGCCCAGGAGGGAGAGGACGGCCGGCACGATCGCCATCCGGACCACGAACGCGTCGAACAGGACCGCGATGGCCAGCCCGAAGCCGATCATCTTGATCATCGAGGCGCCCGCGCCGATGAAGCCCGAGAACACCGCCATCATGATCAGCGCGGCGGCCACGACCACCCGGGCGCTGTGCCGGAACCCGGAGACGATCGCCTGACCGGGCCCGTCCCCGTGGACGTACGCCTCGCGCATCCGGGAGACCAGGAACACCTCGTAGTCCATGGCGAGGCCGAAGACGATGCCCACCAGGAAGATCGGCATCAGGCTCATGATCGGGCCGGTCTGGTCGACGCCCAACAGGCTTGCGAGATGGCCCTGTTGGAAGACCGCGACCACCGCGCCGAGCGCCGCGAGCACGGAGAGCAGGAAGCCGAGTGCCGCCTTGAGCGGGACGAGGAGGGAACGGAAGACCAGGAGCAGGAGGACGATCGCCAGGCCGACCACCAGTGCCAGGTACGGAATCAGCGCGTCCTGGACCTTCTGCGCCACGTCGATGTTCAGCGCGGTGGTGCCCGTCACCTCGAAGCTCGCGCCCGCGTCGGAGGCGATACCGGGCCGTTCGCCGCGGATCGTCTGGACGAGCTCCTTCGTCTTCTCGTCGGTGGGGCTGGTGGCGGGGGTCGCGCTGAACACCGCTGTGTCGCCTGCCGAGTTGAAGCGCGCGGGTGAGACGGAGACCACCCCGTCCGTGGCCGCGATCTCCTTCGAGATCGTCGCTACGGCGTCCTTCGCGTCGTCCGCCTTCTTCGCGTCCACGACGATGGTCAGGGGGCCGTTGAAGCCGGGGCCGAAGCCCTTCGCGAGGTCGTCGTAGGCACGGCGTTCGGTGGTGGCCGTGGACTTGGCCTCGTCACCGGGCATGCCGAGCTGGAGGTTGAGTGCGGGCAGGGCCATCGCGCCGAGGCCCACGACGCCGAGCAGCAGGACGGGGATCGGGCGGCGGACGACGAGGCGGGCCCAACGGCTGCCCCCGTTCTCGCCGTTGGCCTTGTTCCGGCCGGCCTTGGCCTTGCCCTTGCGTTCGCGGCGCGACAGGACGGCGTTCGGCCAGAAGCCGAGGACGGCCGGGACCAGGGTGAGGGAGATCAGGACCGACAGGAGGACCGCGCCCGCCGCCGCCAGGCCCATCTTCGTCAGCATCGGGATGCCGACGACGGACAAACCGGCTAGAGCGATGACAACGGTTAGACCGGCGAACACCACTGCCGAACCCGCCGTACCGGCCGCGAGGCCCGCCGCCTCGCGCGGCGCGTGGCCCTTCGCCCGCTCCTCCCGGTAGCGGGAGACGACGAACAGCGCGTAGTCGATACCGCAGGCGAGGCCGAGCATCGTGGCCAGCGTGCCGGTGGTCTCGGAGAGGCCGAAGGCGCTGCCCAGGGCGAGGACCGCGGACATGCTGATGCCGACGCCGAGGATCGCGGTGAGGAGGGGCAGGCCGGCCGCGGCCAGTGAACCGAAGGTGATGAGCAGGACCACGGCGGCTATCGCGATGCCGATCGCCTCGGCGCTGCCGCCGGCGGCGGGCTGGGTGGCGAGGGCGTCGCCGCCGACCTCGACGGTCAGGCCCGCCTTCTTGGCCGTGTCGATGGCCCGTTCCAGGTGGGTCTTGGCGGCGTCGGTGAGGTCGTCGGCCTTCACCTTGAAGGTGACGGTGGAGTACGCCGTCGACGCGTCCTTGCTCACCGCCTGCGCGGCGAACGGGTCGACGGCGGAGGCGACTTGGGAACCGTCGGCCGCCTCCGTGACCAGCTTCTCGATCGCGGCCCTGTTCTCCGTCGCGGTGACCTTCTCGCCGTTCGGGGCGACGAAGACGATCCGGGCGTTCGCGCCGTCCGCCGCGGTGCCGGGGAAGCGCTGCTCCAGCAGGTCGAAGGCGCGCTGCGACTCGATGCCCGGCATCGTGAAGCCGTCGTCCGGGGCGGCCGGGGCCTTGGCGGCGGCGAAACCGACGGCGCCGAGGACCGCCACCCACAACAGGGTGACGAACCAGCGCCACCGGAAGGCCACACGGCCCAAGCGGTAAAGGAGAGTAGCCATGGCTGGGGAAGGCCTCCGTGTCGGCGGTCGGTCGAGATCCGGATCACGTGCGTGATCGTGGTCTCAAGCCTTCCGCCGGCCGCTCTCCGGCACGAGGGAGTGCCCTCCCGAATGGATGGTGTAGCCCGCTACACCATCGCCGCGCGGCTCAGCCCCTGCCCGGCCCCGTCAGCCCGCGTTCAGCTCCGTCAACTGGCCCAGCGGCAGCGTGTGTTGGGTCTGCAGGACCTTCGCGCGTAGATACCGGACGTTGTGCGGGGTGGTGAACACGCCGGTCGGGACCCGGTCGTGCACGTCGATGCCGAGACCGCGCAACTGGTCGGCCTTGTCGGGGTTGTTGGAGAGCAGGTCCAGGGAGGTGATCCCGAGGGCGGTGAGCATCTGCGCGGCGGCCGTGTAGTCACGGGCGTCCTCGGGCAGGCCCAGCGCGGTGTTCGCGGCGTACGTGTCGAGTCCCTGGTCCTGGAGGGCGTACGCGTCGAGCTTGTTGTAGAGGCCGATGCCGCGGCCCTCCTGGCGCAGGTAGAGCAGGACACCGCCGCGCTCGGCGATGCGCTCGACGGCCTCGCGCAACTGGGGGCCGCAGTCGCAGCGGGCGGAGCCGAAGACGTCGCCGGTCAGGCACTCGGAGTGCAGCCGGACCAGCGGGGTCGTACCGGGCGCGGGGTCGCCGAGGACGACCGCCACGTGTTCCTGGCCGTCGGTCAGGCCGTGGAAGGTGACGAGTTCGGCGTCGACGCCGTAGCCGTCCTGGAAGCGCAGCGGTACCCGGACGCGGGCACGCGGGGTGGCGGCGGGGAAGTCGGGCATGCGGGTCTCCGTGGTCCGGCGGCGGGTACGCGGATGTGCGTCGGTGAGGTGCTTCAGTTTTGAAACACATCCACGATCACGGAGACTACCTCATGCTTGAAATTTGAAGCAACAGAATTGTGGGACGGCTCACGAACAGGTCTCACGAACACGTCTCGCGAACAGGGCTCACGAACAGGAAGGAGTGGAGCGGCGGCGCCACGGCACGTCCTCCGGCTCCTCCAGCGCCCGCGCGATCCCCGCGCTGATCTCCTCCAGCTGCCCCACCTGCTCCGGGGTGAGGTGATCGAAGATCGCGGCGCGTACGGTCTCGACATGCCCCGGCGCCGTACGCTCCAGAACCTCCATCCCCGCGTCGGTCAGGACGGCGGTGCTGCCGCGCTTGTCGCTCGGGCACCCCTCCCGCCGTACCAGCCCGTCCTTCTCCAGCCGGGTCACGGCGTACGTCAGCCGGCTCCGGGTGATCTTCGACTTCTCGGCGAGGTCGGTCATCCGCAGCCGGCGGTCCGGTACGTCGGAGAGGTTGGCGAGGATGGAGTAGTACAGGTGGGGCATGCCGGCCTCCTGCTGGAGCTGCCGGTCGATCGCGTCCTCCAGGAGGTGCGTCGCGGCGATGTACGCGCGCCAGGCGCGCTGCTCCTCGGCGGTGAGCCAGCGGGTCGTCATGCCCCCAGTGTAGTTTTGTTTCAAACTTGAACCAAGCCCCGCCAGTCCCACGATCCATGACCGGGAGCGCGTCGATGCCCCACCCGTACGTCCTGCTGTCCGCCGCCGTCTCCCTCGACGGCTACCTCGACGACACCGGCCCCGACCGCCTGCTCCTCTCCAGCCCGGCCGACTTCGACCGCGTCGACGAGGTCCGGGCATCGGTCGACGCGATCCTCATCGGCGCCGGCACGATCCGCGCGGACAACCCCCGCCTCCTGGTCAACTCCCCAGACCGCAGGGCGAGTCGAGTAGCCGAAGGCAAGCCGGAATACCCCCTCAAGGTCACGGTCACCGCCTCCGGCGACCTGGACCCGACGGCCAACTTCTGGCACACGGGCGGCGAAAAGCTGGTCTATACGACGGACAAGGGCGCGGAGCGAGCACGCGAACTGGGCCTGGCGGCCGACATCGAGGCCCTCGGCCCGGCCCTCGACTGGCGAGCCCTCCTTGAACACCTGCACGCGGTAAGGGGAGTTGACCGCCTGATGGTCGAGGGCGGCGGCACGATCCACACCCAACTCCTCCAGCAGGGCCTGGCCGACGAACTCCACCTGGTCCTGTCCCCCCTGTTCGTGGGCGACGACAAGGCCCCCCGCCTCTTCGGCCCGGGCAGGTACCAGCCAGGCCGCCTCCGCCTGCTGGAGACCCGCGCCATCGAGGACGTAGTACTCATGCGCTACGAGCCCACCGCCCCCGGCACCGACGCCCTCCCCTCCGCCGCCGACCACCACTGGCTCGCCCTCGCCTGCGACCTGGCGGCGGAGTGCCCGCCCTCGGAGACGGCGTTCAGCGTCGGCGCGGTGGTGGTGGCGCAGGACGGTACGGAACTGTCCCGGGGCCACTCCCGCGAGGCCGGTGACCCGGTGGTCCACGCGGAGGAGGCAGCGCTGGCCAAGCTGGACCCGGCAGACCCCCGTCTCCCCGCCGCCACGGTCTACACCAGCCTCGAACCGTGCACCCACCGCGCCTCCCGCCCCAAGCCCTGCGCCCGGCTGATCCTCGACGCGGGTGTGCGGAGAGTGGTGACGGCCTGGCGCGAGCCGGACACGTTCGTGGAGGGAGCGGACGGGAGCGGGGCGCTGGCCGCGCGGGGGGTGACCGTGGTCGTACTCCCGGAGTACGAGCAGCGGGCGAAGGCACCGAACAGCCACCTACTGGGCTGAGCGCTTTTCGGCGCAGGCCCGCATTGTTCAGCCCGTCCGGCGTGTGAGGACGAGGCCCCTTGAGGGCCGACGGGGGTCTGGGGGCGGAGCCCCCAGGGACGCCCGCCCCCACCGACCAATCGGCCCATCAAATCCTGCGCCCCACCCCCCACCAGGTCACGCTCACAAAGAACCGGTGCGGAGGACAACGCGGAGGTAGGACACATGAGGGCAGTCGCGGTGCTGGGCGCGTCCGTAGCCGTAGGACTACTCGCCTCGTGCGGGTCCGCGGACACCGGTACCCGGACCATGGCGAGGGCGCTGCCCGCGAGCGCCGCGTTCACGCACCCCGGGGTACTCGTCAGCAAGGGCCAGCTGGACGCCGTACGCAAGAACGTGGCCGCCGGCAAACAGCCCTGGCTGAAGGCGTACTTCGGGATGCGGGACAGCAAGTACGGGTCGTACAAGTACACGGCGAAGCCGGTCGCGGACGTCGACTGCCCCTGGAACGGCAAGGCCGCGCACGGCTGCGTCGAGGAGCGCGAGGACGCGATCGCGGCGTACACGCAGGCCCTGCTGTTCAGCATCACCGGCAAGCAGCATCACGCGCTCAAGGCCCGCGAGATCATGGACGACTGGTCGGCGAAGATGAAGGAGCACACCTCCGACGACGCGGGACTGCAGACCGCGTGGGCCGGTTCGACCTGGGCGCGGGCGGCGGAGATCGTGCGGTACGCGCCCGGCGCGGGCTGGCCGGCGGACCGGGTCAAGCGGTTCGGGACGATGCTGCGCACCGCCTACGAGCCCGAGGTCACCAAGGACCTGCCGGACTACAACGGCAACTGGGACCTCGCGATGACGGACGCGGCGATCGGCATCGCCGTCTTCCTCGACGACCACAAGGCCTTCGACGCGGCCGTCAAACGCTTCCGCGACCGCGTGCCCGCCTACTTCTACCTGGCCAAGGACGGTCAGGTCCCGCTCACCCCGGTGGGCTCCAAGCTCACCACCCCGCAGAAGCTGACGACGTACTGGTTCAAGCAGACGACGTTCAAGGACGGCCTCGCCCAGGAGACGTGCCGCAACTTCAAGCACGTCGGGTACTCGCTGGCGGCCACCGCGCACATCGCCGAGACCGCCTGGCACCAGGGCGTCGACCTCTACGACGGCGTCAAGGACCGGCTCGAGGCGGCGCTCGAGTTCCACGCCCGCTACCAGCTCGGCGAGCCCGCGCCCGCCTGGCTGTGCGGCGGCAAGGTCGACCGGAACATGGGCCCCGACCTGGAGGTCGCCGTCAACCACCTGGAGGGCCGGCTCGGCGTGAAGGTGCCCGCCGCGCACAAGCTCGCCGAGTCCACCCGCCCGGCCGGCAGCGACGACCTCTTCGTCTCCTGGGAGACCCTCACGCACGCCGGTAACACCGCCGACTGAAACCTGTGTGACATCGGACCCCGCGGATGGCGTATAGTTGCAATCACAACGGCGCGGGGTGGAGCAGCTCGGTAGCTCGCTGGGCTCATAACCCAGAGGTCGCAGGTTCAAATCCTGTCCCCGCTACTAAGGCCAAGGGCCGGAATCCAGAAATGGATTCCGGCCCTTGGTGTTTCTCCCCTAGAACCCTTAGAACCCCTAGAACCCCTAGACCCCTTAGAACCTCTAGGTCTCCCCGATCGGCCCACACCGCTCGCCGCCCCCTCCCCACCACGAAAAACTGGATCCGTGGAGGAGGAGGGTCCGTATGCGCGAGCCGGCGGGCGCCTGCCAGGCGACCCCGTGCCCGACCCGGGCCTCGGCCCCGTCGAGGGACGCCGGATCTCCTACGCCCGCACCTTCGTCCATCGGCTGCCTGCGCTGCTGCTGATCGTCGGGGCGTTCTACGACTACTTCACCCCGCAGGACTTCACCGCGGCCCCCTTCTTCACCGCCGCCCCACTGGTCGCCGCCCCGCTGTACTCACGGCGCGGCACCGTGCTCACCGGCCTGGCCGCCGTCGTCGTGGTCCTCGCGATCCACATCAGGCTCGGCATCGTCCTGCACACCGACGCGATCACCGAGGCGGCCACCGTCGCGACGGTCGCCGTCCTCGCCGTCCTCATCAACCTCCTGGTCCGCCGCAGCAGCGAACAGCTCGCCTCCGCGCGCGAGATCGCCGAGGCCGCCCAGCGCGCCGTCCTGCCCGAACCGGCCGAGCGCATCGGCGGGTTCGAGATCGCGGCCCGCTACGAGGCGGCGCAGGAGGGCGCGTTCATCGGCGGCGACCTGTACGCGGTGCAGGACACCCCGCACGGTGTACGGCTGGTCGTCGGCGATGTGCGCGGCAAGGGCATGGGCGCGGTCGCCGCCGTCGCCGTGGTCATCGGGGCGTTCCGGGAGGCCGCCGAGCAGGAGGCGACCCTGGAGGCGGTCGCGCAGCGGCTGGAGCGGGCGCTGGCGCGCGAGGGCACCCGGCGCGACGGGCTCGACGCGTTCGAGGGGTTCACCACGGCCGTCCTCGCCGAACTCCCGCACGGCGACGGCGTCGTACGGATCGTCGACCGGGGCCACCCGCCGCCGCTGCTCCTGCAAGTGGACGGCACCGTAAGCGCGTTGGAGGTCCAGGAGCCCGCACTGCCTCTGGGAATGGGCGAGTTGGGGGTCTGGCCCGACCGCGCCGAGGAGTTCGCGTTCCCGGGCGGGGCCACTCTTCTCGTGTACACCGACGGGCTGTCCGAGGCGCGGGACTCCCACGGGGTCTTCTACGACCCCGGCGAGCGGCTGGCCGGCCGGACCTTCCGTACCCCCGAGGCGCTGCTCGGCATCCTCGCCAAGGAGGTGCGCCGGTACTCCGGAGGCTGGATGACGGACGACATGGCGATGATCGCCGTACGCCATCCATGACCGTTATTACACGGGGTGACCGCGCGGGCGCCCTCCGCATAACAACTGACATGCCGTCAATACCTGTGGGAATTCTGAGACTTGGCCAACTCGCCCGTTTTTCGCCGGTGGTGGGCCCTTCGTCCAGCAAGGAAAGGTTAATGATCAAGCCGAACAGCTTGGAAACGGGCGCCCGTGTCTATTAACGTTCGATAACGCAGCGCGGTCGTCCCAGCCGTCACTAGAGACGGCTCCGTGCGCACGCGCCGAATCCTGAAAGGGAACCGGGGAACCACCACTTGGGGTGAATCGCTCGTCAACCGCCGTGGAAACACAGCTGGTTTACGCGCGTAGGAGACCTTCCTGCTCCGAACCCGTCAGCTAACCCGGTAGGCGAGAAGGAAGGAAAGGAGCACGCCCACGTGGCGTCCAACCAGGCTGCCCCAGAAGCCCCTGTCGTCTACGGCGGTTACCGCCCCGACGAGGGCCCCTGGGAGGAGTGGAATCCCAGCGCGGAGTCCGTTGCTCCCAACCGCGGCAAGCACCGTGTCGCCAAGCAGCGTGGTGGCGGGGGATTCGCCCGCAGCTCCACCGTCCTGGGCGTCGGTGTCATAGCCGCCGTCAGCGCGGGCGGCATGGCCAGCGCGAACACCGGCAAGCCGCCGGTCTCGATCTCCCTACCCGATCTGCCCTCGGTGGGCCATCTGCTGGACGACTCGTCCAGTAGTACCCCCAAGGGTTCCGCGACCGCGCTCAGCAGTGTCGGCGTCTCCACCACCGAGACCGCCAAGGGCGCCTCGGACGCGGGTGAGCTGCTGCGCAACCGGATCATGGCGCAGGCCGAGTCGCAGCAGGTGCAGGTCGACGGCAAGTCGAAGGCCGCCGTGGAGGCCGCCGTCGCCAAGCAGGTCGACGACGCCGCCGCCAAGGCCGAGAGGGACGCCGCGAAGAAGGCCGCCGACGCGAAGAAGGCCGCGGAAGCCGCCGCCGCCAAGAAGGCCGAGGCCGCGAAGCTCGCCGCGCTGGCCAAGCAGTACACGCTGCCGGTCGGCTCGTACACGATCACCGGCACCTTCGGCCAGGCCGGTTCGATGTGGTCCTCCGGGTATCACACGGGCCTCGACTTCGCCGCGCCCACCGGCACGCTGATCAAGGCCATCCACAGCGGCACGGTCACCGAGGCGGGCTGGGCCGGGTCGTACGGGTACCGCACGATCCTCACCCTCGACGACGGCACCGAGCTGTGGTTCTGCCACCAGTCCTCGATCAACGTCAGCGTCGGGCAGAAGGTCTCCACCGGCGAGGTCATCGGCCGGGTGGGCGCGACCGGCAACGTGACCGGGCCGCACCTCCACCTGGAGGTGCACATCAACGGCGCCGCCACCGCGAGCGACCCGGCGCCCTGGCTGCGCAGCAAGGGCCTCAACCCCTAAGGCTCCAAAGGTCCAAGGGTCCAAGGGTCCAAGGGTCTGGAATATCCGGTTCCGGTCCGGCTGTTGAGGTGAAGCATGACTTCTCTTCGCAAGCTGGGCCGGTCAGACCTTGAGATCTTCCCGCTGAACCTCGGCGGCAACGTGTTCGGCTGGACCGCCGACGAGGCGGCCTCCTTCGCAGTGCTCGACGCCTACACGGCCGCCGGGGGCAACTTCGTCGACACCGCCGACTCGTACACGGCGTGGATCGAGGGCAACAAGGGCGGTGAGTCCGAGACCGTCATCGGCAAGTGGCTCAAGGCCCGCGGCAATCGCTCCGACGTCGTCATCGCCACCAAGGTCAGCCAGCACCCCGACTACCCCGGCCTGTCCGCCGCCAACATCAAGGCCGCGGCCGACGCCTCGCTGCGCCGCCTGGGCACCGACTACATCGACCTGTACTACCCGCACTTCGACAAGGAGGACGTGCCGGTCGAGGAGATCGTCGGCACGCTCGACGAACTGGTGAAGGCGGGCAAGGTGCGGCACATCGCCGCCTCCAACATCTCGCCCGAGCGCCTCCAGGCGGCCCTGGACTTCTCCGACCGCGAGGGCCTGGCGCGCTATGTCGCCATCCAGCCCCACTACAACCTCGTCTCCCGCGACACCTACGAGGGCGAGCTGCGGGACGTCGCCGAACGCGGCGGACTGTCGGCCCTCCCGTACTTCTCGCTGGCGGCCGGCTTCCTCACCGGCAAGTACCGCCCCGGTACGACGGTCGACAGCCCGCGCGCCGGGCGTGCGGCCCAGTACCTCGCATCGGAGCGCGGCCAGAGCGTCCTCACCGCCCTCGACGAGGTCGCCCAGGCCCACGACGCCCCGGTCGCCACGGTGGCCCTCGCCTGGCTCGCCGCCCAGCCCACGGTCGCGGCCCCGATCGCCTCGGCCCGGACGGTGGAGCAACTCCCCGCACTGCTGGGCGTGGCGGAACTGGAGCTGACGGAGGCGGAGATCGCGCGCCTCACGCAGGCGTCGGCCTAAGGGTCGTAGGGGGCGGTCTACGGGTTGTACGGGTCGTAGGGGTCGCCAGGGTGGCCGTCAGGAGCGGTACGGGTTGTACAGGGGCGTCCCGTACGACCCGTACACCGGCGGCCACGGCGGCACCACCACCGGTACCGGCGGTGCCGTCCGCCGCGCCGCGTAGTCCAGCGCGGGCCGCGCCACCTCCCGGCGCAGCCACAGCTCGTGCAGCAACTCCCTTTCCCGTACGACGAAATCGGCGCCGGCGCGGCCCCGCCCGGCCCGGTGCCGGAGGAACGCCAGGGAGGTCGCGTACGCCTCGTACTGGGCGACCGAGCGGGCCGCCTGCCTGCCGAGGTGGTGGCGGGCGTACTCGCGGGCCAGGCGCCGCGCCTTCATCGAGCCGAGCACGAACGGTTCGGCCGGGATCAGCCAGCCCGCGTAGACATAGGCGGGCAACTCCTCGCGCACACTGCGCAGTTCGCGTTGCCGGGTCCAGACCGCGAGCCAGGTCAGCAGGCCGAACATGGGGACCATGAAGATGCCGTAGACCTCGAAGAAGCCGTACTGGCCGAAGGTCGAGGAGCCGTTCCAGACCGCGTGCATGCCCATCGCGAGGAGGAGGCCGGTCAGCGGGACCAGGACGCGGCGGATGTGGTGCCGGTCGGGGGAGAGGGCGGCGATGCCGAAGCCGATGCCGGTGAGCACGGTGAACAGGGGGTGCGCGAAGGGGGACATGACGATGCGCACGAAGAAGGTCGCCGCGGTGACGGAGGTGAAGCCGCGGTCGCCGGTGAGCTGGTCGGTGCTGAAGGCGGTGCCGAGGTAGAGGATGTTCTCGGTGAACGCGAAGCCGGTGGCGGTGACCCCGGCTATCACCACCCCGTCGACGATCCCGGTGAAGTCCCGTCTGCGGAACAGGAAGACGAGGAGTACGGCCGCGGCCTTCGCCGACTCCTCGACGATCGGGGCTATGACGGTGGCGCCGAGGGTGTCCGCGCTGGTGGGGTCCGCGGTCGTGGTCGCTATCCATCTCGTCGCGAAGCTGTTGGCGACGATCGCTATGAGGGCCGCGGCGCAGGCGCCCCACGCGAAGGAGAAGAGCAGGTTCCGCCAGGGGCCGGGGTCGACGCGGTCCAGCCAGCGGAAGGCGGCGACGAGGAGGGGTACGGGTAGTACGGCGAGCCCGAGACCCACCAAGAACCCTTCCGTACCGGTCTGTTGGCGGACCAGCGCGAGGATGACCAGCCCGGAGAGCGTCAGCAGGGCGATCAGCGCGCCGTGGCGGACCCAGTTCCGCTGCCACCAGCGCACCCGCGGCCCGTGCCCGGGCACACCACCGGCGGGGTGGCCGGGGTGTGGGGGGTGAAGCGGAAACGTGGCCACGGCATCGACCCTAACGAGGTAAGGGCACGGCCCGCGAGGGAGCCTGGCGTCGGCGCTGGTCGTCGGTGTTCGTCAGTGCTGGTCGTCGTGGGGTACGCGACGGAAGAGCAGATCGTTCACGACATGTCCCTTGTCCAGTCCCTGGCCCTCGAAACGGGTCAGCGGCCGGAACTCCGGACGGGGCGCGAAACCGCCGTCGGGTTGGCTGTTCTCGAAGTCCGGGTGCGCGTCCAGGACTTCGAGCATCTGCTCCGCGTACGGCTCCCAGTCCGTCGCGCAGTGCACGGTTGCCCCTGGCTTGAGGCGGGTCGCGGCGAGGGTGAGGAACTCCGGCTGGATCAGGCGGCGCTTGTGGTGCCGCTTCTTGGGCCAGGGGTCCGGGAAGTACACGCGCAGTCCGTCGAGCGCGTCCGGGGCGAGCATCTCGCGGAGCAGGATGATCGCGTCGCCGTTCGCGACCCGGATGTTGGACAGGCCGTGGTGGTCGGCGAGGCCGAGGAGGTTGCCCTGGCCCGGGGTGTGGACGTCGGCGGCGAGGATGTTCGTCGCGGGGGCGTCGGCGGCCATCTGCGCGGTGGCCTCGCCCATGCCGAAGCCGATCTCCAGAACGACGGGGTTCTCGTTCCCGAACAGCTCGGGGAGGTCGAGGGTGCGTTCGCCGTCGATGTCCAGGCCCCACTTGGGCCACAGGCGTTCCAGGGAGTCTGCTTGGCCGGTTGTCACCCGGCTTCTGCGGGGCTGGAAGCTGCGGATGCGGCGTTCGTGGTGGGAGCCGGCGGGGTCGGGCGTCGGGCCGCCGGGGAAACGGGGTTCGCCCTTGGGCCGGGTTCGCTGCGAGGGCTGCGCGGGCTCGGTGGGGGTGGCGGGGGTGTTGGGGGACTCAGACACAATGCGGTGATTTTACTGGGCGTGCGCCTAGGGGGGTGCCTGGCTTGTGTTGTCGCGCGAGTGCGGCACCGTCGTGGCTTGTCGCGCCCACGCGGCGGAGCCGCATATCGATACAGCCCCGCGCCCCTGGGGGGTTGGGGTGGCCGGGGTTTGGAGGGGCTGCTGTGGCTGGTCGCGCCCGCGCGGCGGAGCCGCATATCGATACAGCCCCGCGCCCCTTAAGGGGTTGCCCTGTCCGGGGTGTGGAGTGGGCGGCGGTCTTGGTGCAGTACAGCCAGCGCTCGGCGGGCCACCTCTCTGCCGATCGGTAGGGAGGCTGTTGCCGCTGGGCTCGGGGCGTTCAGTACATGCACGGCGCGCGGGCCCTCCTTGATCAGGAAGTCGTCCACCAGGGTGCCGTCGCGGAGGACGGCCTGGGCGCGGACGCCCGCTGCCGAAGGGGTCAGGTCGGCTGGGGTCACCGCGGGGAGGAGGCGTTGTACGGCTGTGGTGAACGCGGTCTTGGAGATGGACCGGCGGAGTTCCCCCACCCCGTAGCGCCAGTGCTGTCGGGCCATGTGCCAGGCGCCGGGCCAAGCCGCCGTCGCCGCGACTTCCCGGGGGCGTACGACGCCCCAGTCGTAGCCCTCGCGGGCCAGGGCCGGGACCGCGTTCGGGCCGAGGTGGACGCTGCCGTCGATGCCGCGCGTGAGGTGGACGCCGAGGAACGGGAAGGCGGGGTCGGGGACCGGGTAGACCAGGCCCCGGACCAGTTCGGGGCGGGTGAGGGTGTAGTACTCGCCCCGGAACGGCACGATCCGCATCTCCGGGTCGTCGCCGGTGAGGCGGGCCACCTCGTCGCAGTGCAGGCCCGCGCAGTTCACCAGGACGCGGGCGCGGACCACGTCACCGCCGGTCGCGGTCACCGTACGGACGGCGACCCCGCGCTCGGGGCGCCGGTCGATGTGGGCGACCCGCGCGCCGTAGCGGATCTCGGCGCCGGACGCGTCCGCCAGGTGCTGGGCGACCGCGGTGTAGTCGCAGATCCCGGTCGTCCCGACGTGTATGGCGGCCAGGCCGCGCACCTCCGGTTCGTACTCGGCGATCTGGGCGGCGCCCAGCTCCCGCACCGGAATGCCGTTCTCCCGGCCGCGCTGCACGAGCGCGTGCAGCCGGGGCAGCTCCGCCCGCTCCGTGGCGACGATCAGTTTCCCGGTGAGGGCATGCGGAACGCCGTACTCCGCACAGAACTTGACCATCTCGGCGGCCCCGCGCACCGCGTACCGCGCCTTCAGGGAACCGGGTCTGTAGTAGATCCCGCTGTGGATCACCCCGCTGTTGCGCCCCGTCTGGTGCCGGGCCGGGCCCGCTTCTTTCTCCAGCACCGTCACGCTCGTGCCCGGCGCGGCACGAGTGATGGCGTACGCCGTCGACAGCCCGACAATCCCACCACCAACCACCAGCACGTCACAGTCGTACCCCACCACGTGCACCACCTCCCGCCTCCGATAGTGCACTGCACCACTGACAGTGCCTTCAAACCCCGGGAAGGGCAGCCCCTAAGGGGCGCGGGGAACTGCGCGACCAGCCACAACGAGCCCGCACTCGCAAAACGACACAAGCCACGCAGACGACTAGGCGGGCGCCATCAACAACGGCCGAGCCCTCTCCCGCAGCTCAACGACCCGCGGCTCATCCCCGTACGGCTCCAACCGATGCAAAAGGTCCTTCACGTACTCGGTCGTACGGGCCGACGAAATCCGCCCCGCGACCTCAACCGCCCGAACCCCTTGCTCACAAGCCGCATCAAGGTTCCCCGACTCAAGCTCAGCCACCGCCGAGACGACCAACCGAAGACCATGCGACCGCACGAACTCCTCCGTCGGCTTCGACAGCGCCTGCTCGGTGAAGCGAC
The DNA here is from genome assembly GCF_033335955.1 of Streptomyces sp. N50. GTDB lineage: Bacteria > Actinomycetota > Actinomycetes > Streptomycetales > Streptomycetaceae > Streptomyces. The sequence continues at coordinate 4,244,861 of NZ_CP137549.1, read as the reverse complement.
GGACCTGCCGAGGCGCCTTCAAGTCCCGGTAGCACTCCGCCGCGTCGGCCGCGAACCGGTCGTAGCCGTAGAACCCGAGCCACGACGGATCGTTGTCCCCCTCTCGGGACCGCTCAAGCCACCCCTCCGCCGCCTTCAGCGCCGCCCCGGCCGCCTGCGCGTCCCCCGCCTTCGCATGGGACCGCGCCTCGACCAGCCGGAAGAAGCTCATGGTGCGGGCGGTCGCGAGGCCGCGGTTGCGTTCCAGTGCCGCCTGCGCGAGATCGACGCCCTCGTCGCCGAAGCCGCGATACGTCGCCTGCAACGACATCGACGCCAGTACGTAGCCCCCCAACGGCACGTCCGCCGCCGCGCGGGCAAGCCGCAGCGCCTGGATGTAGTACCGCTGCGCCGCCTCCTGTTGACCGGTGTCGAAGGCCATCCACCCTGCCAGGCGGGTGAGTTCGGCACTCGCGCCGAACAGGGCTCTGCCGACCTCGTCGGAGTACGAGCCGAGGAGCAGCGGTGCCGCCTCGACGCGGAGGCACTCGGGCACCATGGACGAACGCCAGTCGCCGCCCCCGTACTTGGAGTCCCAGCGCCTGGCGTCCTCCGCGGCCTCCCGCAGCTTCTGCACGTCGCTGTGGCCGACTTTGAGCGGTGTCCCGGAGCTCTCCGCGGAGTTCGCCTCCCGGGCCACCGAACTGTCGGCCGGGGTTATCAGCCAGCGTGAGGCGGGCGTTGCGTATGCGCTGACTGCGAACGACCCGGCGAGCGACTGCCAGATGCCGCCGGAGCCGGCCCGGCGGCCGGCGAGGTCCAGGCGGTACAACTCCGTTGCGGAACGCACGGCTTGGCCGACGTCCCGGGGAAAGGCGAGGCCCACTTCCGGTGCGGGATCCGCGTCCGCCAGGCCGATCTCGTGGAGCGGCACCGGGCGGCCGAGCTTCTGGCCGATGGCGGCCGCGATGAGGTGCGGGGCGGCGCCCTGGGGCACCATTCCCTTCGACACCCAGCGCGCCACCGACGTCTTGTCGTAGCGAAGTGTCAACCCGCGTTGAGCGCCAAGATCGTTGACGCGACGCGCGAGTCCTGCGTTGCTGATTCCCGCGAGGGCGAGAACGGTGCCGAGTTTTTCGTTCGGCCCGCGTTGCTCCCTGGACATGCGCCACCCCTCGACACAGACGGCTGCCGTGCTGGCATAACCACCCGGCATTCGTAAACCCAGCGTAGTTCGCCGCATCCCAAGCGTTAAGGGGCATTGTTCCGGTTGGCGGGATTGTGGTCCGTACGCGAGTGCGGGGTTTGCACGCAGGGTTGCGACGTGCCCCCGTCGTGTGGCCGTGCGCCCGTGTGTGCGCTCTTCTCCGGCCATCACGGGAGCGCTTCGATGGATCGTGCGTGGGTCGGCCCGCTGTACTGGATCCAGTGGGCTGGGGGACACCGCCGCCTACATCCCCGCGGGCGGCGGACCGGTCCGGGAGGCGTGCTCCGCCTCCCGGACTGTGCGCGGTCCGAAGCGGTGCGCAGGACATGTACGGAGCGTGCGCGAGCCTGTGCCCCGAAAGCCGATTTGGCCGAAAATCGCCCCCGCCTCTCGGCGCCGAATACCGCTCCTACCACGGGAGTTGAGGGCGCGTTAGGTGTTCTGGGGGAGCGTATCGGGGGCGCATTCGCGTCGCGGACGTAGGGTCGTCGTTGTCCGGTTGTCCCTTGTCCTGGGCGTACTTGCGCGATCTCAAGCGGCTTCTCCCGCTCTCCGGAAGGCGTCCTTCATGGCAGCATGGTGCCCAGTTCGTGCGGTGCACTGGTTGTCCACAGCCTGTGGAGGCGTCGATGCGGTGGTTGGTGGGATGGAGCAGTACCGCCGCTGGAGCCGCCGCGATCGGTTCCGCGGGGGCGACCGGACTCGACGGTGAGACGGTCCACCCGGTGGGGTCCCAACTCCTGTGGGGCGACCCGGATCCGCTGTGGGCGGTCGGCGACTGGCGGCCCGACGAGGTACGGGTCGTGAAGGTCGACGCGGAGACGCGGATCGCGGTCCTCGGTACGTGCGGTGCCTCCGACGAGGAGCTGCGGCTCAGCCTGTTCTCCGCGCGCGGAGGGGCACTTCGGCATCTGACGGCCTGGTCGGGCAGTTACACGGCGGTCGTCAAGGTCGGCCGCCGCACCATGGTCTGCGGTGATCTCGCGGGCGCCAAGCCGGTGTTCTACACCCCCTGGGCCGGCGGTACGGCGTACTCCACGGCCGCGCTCCCGCTCGCCGACCTCATCGAGGCCAACCTCGACTTCGGCCACCTCGCCGCGCTGCTCGCCGCCCCGGACGTGCCCGCCGCACTGCACGACTCGACGCCCTACGACGGCGTACGGCGCATTCCGCCGGGGCATGCGCTGGTGCTGCGCGCCGGGGCGCGTGAGATCGCCGGGTACGAGCCGGTCGCCTCCCTCGCGGTCGCGGCGGCCGCCGTCGACCCGGACAGCGCGGTGGACGCCGTACGGGACGCGCTGGTCGACGCCGTGCGTGCGCGCCTCTCCGCGCCCCGGCACGTCCCCGACATAGACCCGGGGCCCGTCCCCGGCATGGGTCCCGCAGAACGGCGTGCCGCGCGCGGGATGCCCGTTCCCGGGATCGGGGCCGACCTCTCCGGGGGGCCCGCCTCCGGGACGCTGGCCCTGCTCGCCGCCGGGCTGCCGGGGGCTCCGGGCACGGTCCTGGGGCACGGCACCGGCGCGGGCGAGCGGCTCCTCGCCGTCACGTTCAACGATCTCGCCGTCCCCGGCCGCGAGTCCGAGGTGGAGCGCGCGGGCACCCTCGCGGCCAACCCCCGGCTGCACCACGTGGTGGTCACCGGCGCCGAGGACGTCCTGCCGTACGCCGAACTCGACGGCCCCCTCACCGACGAACCCGGCCCCTCCCTGATCGTCGCCGCCCGCCACCGCGCCCGGCTCGCCGCGGGCAGCGCCGACCACTTCACCGGGTACGGCGCCCGCCAGGTCCTGGACGCCCACCCGGCCCGCCTCGCCGACCTCCTGATGGACCGCAAACGGCGCCATCTGGTGCGCCCGGTGGCCGCGTTGGCGAAGGCGGACGGTTCGGTGATGGTCCCGGGGCGCGTCTACGGCGCGGCCCGCCGCCTCGCCCGCACGCCCTACGGCGCTGGTCTCGAGGTCCTCGCCGACCGGTTGATGAACCAGCGCTTCGAGGAACCCGGAGGCGCCGTCGGTGCCTCCCTCGCCGCGCTCACCTGGGCCAGACCGGGGCCCGCCGCGCGCTGGCTGACCGGTGAGGCCCTGGCTGAAGTATCGGTTCGCCTGCAGAGCGCGCCCAGCCGTCAGGGCAGCGGCCCGGGCCAGCGCCCCGGAGACTTCCGCGCGCGTGCCGCCCTCGCCCGCCATGCCAACGACCTCCGCGTCCTGGAACAGGCCGCCGAGATCCGCTCCCAGCGCCTGCACACCCCCTTCCTCGACAACCAGGTGGTCCGCGCCTGCCGTTCCCTCCCCGAGGCGCTACGGGTCCAGCCGGGCGCCCGCGCGGCCATCCTGCGCACGGTCCTGGAGGGCGCCGGCGTCGGCGACCTCCCGCCCGGCTGGGGCGCCCCCTCCCACGCCTCGGCGGCGGCCGCGGCCCGTAAGGGTCTACGGGTCGCGGCGGACCCCCTGATGGACCTCTTCGCCACGCCGCTGCTCGCGCAGGCGGGTCTGGTGGAGGCCCGCGTGGTCCGCAAGGCGCTGCGCGCGGCGGCCCAGGGCGAGCCGCTGCCGCTGGACGGCCTCGCGGACCTGGTCTCCCTTGAGCTGTGGTTGGGGCGGCTGTTGGCCCGCCGGGGCACCTGCTGGACGGGAACACCGGCACGCGCGCGTGCGGTCCCGGAGGGGATCCGGCCGCAGCGGGGGGCGTTGGCTTCGGGGGCGTGAACGGGAGCGGGAGCGGTGGCGAGGGATCGAACGAGGGCCCCGGGGCCGGGACTTGAAGCCGCCGGCCGCCGATGCCCAGGGGGTCACACCACACCCCGCAGCCCTCAACTCCCCATGGCCGCCCGCACCGCGGCCACCAGCTCCCCCACCCCCCGCTCCTTCAGCACCTCGTAGTGATCCCCCTCCAGATCGACCACGACCGGTGGCTTCGCGGAGTACCCGGACGCACCCTCCAGGAACGAGTAGTCGTCGCCCCGCGCCTTGAACACGGTGATCGGTGCTTCGACCCTCCGCTCCGCCAACTCCCGGAACGTGTAGTCGAATTCGTACGTCGTCGCGACGATCCGGGTGATGCGGCGGATCGTCTCCTCGTCGAGGGCCGGGAGGAACTCGCCGACGTAGGACACGAAGCTGTCCTCGTCCCGGGTGGCGGCGAGGCAGGCGTCCAGGGCCGGGCCGTGGATGGTGCCCGCGAAGACGGAGAAGAGGATCGTCACGTACGCGGGGTTCGTGTACGACGCGTCGCGGCCCCAAGTGGCGCCGTCCGCCCGGCGGACCTCCGGGTTGCCGGGGCAGATCAGCAGCAGGCGCTCGACCTTCTCGCCCGCCCGCTCCAGCTGCCAGGCCGCCTCGAAGGCGACCCGGGCGCCGAAGGAGTAGCCCCACAGGGTGTACGGCCCGCTCGGCTGGACGCGCCGGAGCTCGCGGAGGTCGGCGCTCGCCATCTCACGGATGGTGGCGTACGGGGTCTCGCCCGCGTTGATGCCGTGCGCCTGGACGCCGAAGAAGGGGCGGTCCAGGGCGACTTGGCCGCCGAGCAGGCGCAGGTTCATCGGGTAGCCGCCGAGCCCGGGCCAGCAGAAGACGGGGGCGAAGCCGCCCTCGCGGGCCAGGGGGATGAGGCGAGAGACCGGGGTGGTCGGGGCCTCGTCGATGCGCGCGGCCAGTTCCCGCAGGGTCGGTGCCTCGAACAGGGCCTGGAGGGGGAGCTTCGTGCCGTACTCCCTGTTGATCCGGTTGACGAGGGCGACGGCGATCAGTGAATTGCCGCCGCTGGCGAAGAAGTTGTCCTCGGTGGAGACCTCGGCCGGGTCGGGGTACTTGAGCGCTGTGCCCCAAGTCACCGCCAGGCGAACCTCCGTGGGGGTCTCCGGTGCGACGTACGGACCCGTCGTGCGGGCCGCGGTGACCTCGGGGGAGACCGCGAGGGCCTTCGTGTCCGTCTTGCCGTTGGCCGTCAGGGGGAGCGCGTCCAGGACGAGGACACGGCTCGGGAGCATGAAGTCCGGGAGGGAACGGGCGAGTTCGTCGCGGATCATCTCCGCGGGACCCTTGGTGTGCACGGCGTCCTCGCGCATCCCCTCGCTCGCGACCTGCTCGGCGCTGACCCGGCCGCCGAGGAAGAAGTACGACGCCCCGCTCGCGATGCCGGCGGCGCCGAGGATGTCGTCCAGGCGGCGGGCGGCCGGCAGCGGGTGCCCGGTCTTCGAGGAGTAGCCCGAGGACATGAAGCCGAAGCCCGGGGTGCGCTGGAGGTGGTGCAGCCGGGTGCCCAGCTCGACATACTCCAGCCAGGGTTCGGCGGTCCGGGCGACCGCGCTGATGCCGAAGCTCGCGCGGTCGTAGACGCCCTGGTTGATGGCGATGACGTGCCGGGGTTCGATCAACTGCTCGCCCAGTGGCTCCAGTCGGCCCTCGCGGTAGCGGTACTGCCCGCCGGGCAGGCCCTCGAGCCGGCCGGGGTGCGCCTGCACGAACAGCTCGGTGGAGTCGCGGCGCGGCTCACCGTCGTCCGGCGTGATCGTGAACGTGCCGAGGTAGTAGTCCTCGTCGGCGACGTCGAGGGCGTCCTTGACGGCGGGGAAGTGGCCCAACGGCCTTACGGTGAGGCCATGTTCGGGGAGCCCCTCCTCCAGGACCCCGAGCATGTGGCCGGTCTCGAATTCCAGGACCTCCTGGATGTTGGTCTTGTAGACGGGTTCGATCGCGCGCCGCTTGCCGAGGAAGTGCAGGACGAGCCCGCCGTCCGGGCAGTGGCCGCTCGGGTCGCCCACGCGGACCAGGGTGTGGTCGGCGGGGTGGTGGTAGTACACGCCGGGCGCGAGGCCCGCCGCCCCGCCGGACTCGATGTGCAGCTGGGTGGCGTACAGGGCGCCGGGGGAGGCGTAGGAGTACTTGGGGAGGAGGCGCTCCTCGCTGCGGAAGGGGCCCAACCAGCGCAGAACGGCGCCGAGTTGGTCCATCGAGAGATCCGCGAGCGGGCGCGGGTGCCGGGGTGCCCGGCGCGGGGCGAGCAGGTCGAGGAGGTCGGTGCGGGTGACCGGGCCGCCCTCGTAGAAGCGGTAGGTCTTGCGGGCGAAGGCCGCGCGGCGCTGTTCCGGGGTCGCCTCGCGGCCCGGGAGGGCGATGACCGGGCGGCCCGACAGCTCGGCGGGTTCGCGCAGGCCGGGGTTGGAGAGCTGGGCCCTGACCTGGAGCTTCGAGGCCTTGGACTGGTGGTGGGCGCCGTGCGCGCCCTGGTCCATGACGGCGGCGGTGCGGGGGTTCAGCTCGACGCAGGCGACGAGGGCCTGGTGGCCGGTGCGGGCGTCGTCGGTGACGAGCGTGGCCGCGCGGCGCACCCAGGTGTGCTCCTCGATGCGGGCCGCGACCTCCTCCAACTCGACGCGGTAGCCGCGGAGTTTGACCTGGTTGTCGGTACGGCCGACGAACTGGAGCGTGCCGTCCGGGTTCCACAGGCACACGTCGCCGGTGCGGTACAGGCGCTCGCCCGCCGCGAACGGCGAGTCCACGAACCGTTCCGCGGTCTGCTCGGGCCGGCCGAGATAGCCGCGCGCCAACTGGACGCCGCCCAGATGGAGTTCGCCGCTCTCGCCGATGTCGACGGGCGCGCGGTTCTCGTCGAGGACGTACGCGCTCAGGCCGTCGACCGGGACGCCGATCGGGACGGTCGCGCTCGCGCCGCCGCCCAGGTCGTCGGGGTCCACCTGGTGGGCGGTGGCGTTGATGGTGGTCTCGGTCGGGCCGTACAGGTTGATCAGGGAGACGCCGGGCAGCTCGGCGAGGAGGTCGCGGGCGAGCCGGTGGGTGAGGGCCTCGCCGCCGGAGAAGACCCGCTCCAGCGAGGTGCAGGAGCCGAACTCCTCGGTGTCCAGCAGGGCTTGGAGCAGCGTCGGCACGCACTGGAGGGTGGTGACCCCGCCCGCCCGTACCGCCGCGAGGACGGCCTCGGGGTCGCGGTGGATGCCGGGGGCGCCCATCACCACCCGGGCGCCGGTGGCCGGGGCGAGGATCTCCCACTGGGCCGCGTCGAAGCTCATCGGCGTCTTCTGCAGCACCGAGACCTGCGGGCCGAGATGACCGCAGTCCGCGAGCCAGCGCAGCTGGCTGACGACGGCACGGTTCTCGATCATCACGCCCTTGGGGCGACCCGTACTACCTGAGGTGTAGATCACGTAGGCGAGTTGGTCAGGGGCTGCCGAAGACGGGGCCGCGACCGGGGCCAGGTCGCCCTCGGTGGGCGGGTCCTGCGGGGTGAGGACCGTCGTACCGCGCGGCGCCAGGGCGGTGACCCGGTCGCGCAGATGCGGCTGGGTGACGACGACCGAGGTCCCGGAGTCCTCCAGCATGTAGCGCAGCCGGTCCTCCGGGTAGTCCGGGGACAGCGGCAGATAGGCGGCGCCGGCGGCGAGGATCCCCCACGCGCCGACCATCAGGTCGAGGGACGGCTCGGTGAACAGGCCCACACAGCTGTCGGGGCCGATCCCGAGACGGGCGAGCCGGTCGCCCAAGTCGCGGCTACGGCGGTGGAGTTCGCCGTAGGAGAGCCGGGTGTCGCGGTTGTCGACGGCCGTCGCGTCGGGGCGCAGGGCGGCCTGGTGGGCGAGCAGGTCGGGCAGGTGGCTGCCCGTGAGCGGTATGCCGGACGTAGGTGCACTCGCGGTCTTCATTGGCGTGGTTCCCCCTGTTGATCAGCCGTTGATCAGGTTGCGGGCGGGGGCTACCGAAGGCTTCCCGTGCCGGTACCGCCCGGTGCGGGACCGGCGCGGGACGGGTTCGGGACCGGGGGGAGTCAGGCTCGGAGCCAGCCGAGAACTGAGGGGCAAGCCGCCGTGACCAAGATCGTGCTCATCTCCGGGAGCGTCCGAAGGGACTCGCTCAACGCGTCCGTCCTCGCCACCGTGCGCCGCCTGCTGGCCGGGCGGCCGGACGGGGACACGTACGAGATCGAGTCGCTGTCCGTGGGCCTGCTCCCGCACTTCGACTGGGACGTCGAGCAGGCGGACGACTCGCCCGCCGTGCGCGCCGCCAAGCAACTCGTGGGTGACGCCGACGCGTTGTTCATCAGCACGCCCGCCTACAACGGTGAGATGCCGGGCGTCCTCAAGAACGCCCTCGACTGGCTCTCCCGCCCCAACGGCGACAGCGCCCTGACCGGCACCACCGTCGCGCTCACCAGCGCCTCGCCGGGTGCGCGCGGTGCGGTGGACGCGCAGGCGGCGCTCGCTCGGGTGCTGGCGAAGTGCGGCGCGCGGGTGGTGGACCACCCGCCGGTCGCTGTTGGCCGAGCGGGCCAACTTCTCACCCCCGAGGGTGACTTCACCGACCCCGAGACGGTTGCGGCCCTCGGCACCCTGATCGACGCGACCCTGGCGGCCGTACGGGAACCGGCGGAGGCGAGCGCATGACGAACCGCATGTCCGGCCGCACGATCGACCAGGCCTCCCGTCAACAGCCAGTACAGGAAGGCCTGTTGCGCACGCTCGGCGAAGACCTCCGCGTCGTGGTCGAGCGCGACCCCTCCATCCGCAGCCGTCGCGAGGCCCTGCTGCACCCGGCGCTGCCCGCCCTGTGGACCCATCGGGTCGCCCACCGCCTGCACCGCCGCGGCCACCGGATCACGGCCCGGCTGCTGGCCTACGGCGCCCGGCGCGCGACCGGTGTGGAGATCCACCCCGGCGCCGAGCTGGGCCGGCGGGTGTTCATCGACCATGGCGCCGCCGTGGTGATCGGGGAGACCGCGCAGGTCGGCGACGACGTGACGATCTACCACCAGGTGACGCTCGGCGCGGTCGGCTGGTGGAGCGACGTGAAGCGGCCGGAGGGCGAGCGCCGGCACCCCCGCGTCGGCAACGGCGTCGTGCTCGGCACCAACGCCACCGTCCTCGGCCCGGTCACCATCGCCGACCACGCCGTCATCGGCGCCCAGGCACTGGTCAACAAGGACGTGCCCGCGTACGCCAGGGTCCTCGCGCCGACCGCCGTCATCCGGGCCAAGGGGCATCAACCCCGCCTGATGGAGGACCTGTTCGCGGTGACCGCGTCGGCGGGGTCCTGGTGACCGCCCGCACCGCTCCCCGCCCGCTTCCCACCGAGGACCACTCATGCCTCTGTCCGTAGTCGACAGCATCGCCGACCTGGTCGGCTCAACTCCCCTCCTGCGGCTGCCCCTTGAGGGCACGGACGCCCGGGTGCTCGCCAAGCTGGAGTGCGCCAACCCGCTGTCCAGCATCAAGGACCGGGCCGCCCTGTTCATGCTCCGGGCCGCCGAGGAACGCGGCGAACTCCGGCCCGGTGACACGGTGGTGGAGTCGACGTCCGGCAACACCGGTATCGCGCTGGCCGCGTTGGCCGTCGCCCGCGGCTACCGGTGTCTGATCGTGCTGCCCGACAACGCCACCCAGGAACGCGTCCTGACCCTGCGCATGCTCGGCGCCGAGGTCGAATTCACCGACCACACCCTCGGGTTCGCGGGCTGCGTGGAGCACGCCGAGAAGCTCGCGGCCGACCTCCCCGACTCCTGGTACGCGAGCCAGCACACCAACCCCGACAACGTACGGGCCCACTACACGACCACCGGACCGGAGATCTGGCAGGCCACCGAAGGCCAGGTCACCCACCTGGTCTGCACGGTGGGCACCGGCGGCACCCTCACCGGCACCGCCCGCTACCTGCGCGAACGCAACCCGGAGCTGAGGGTCGTGGCCGTAGAGCCCACCGGCTCGGCGCTGCTGTCCGGCGGCACGCCCGGCCCGCACCGCATCCCCGGTCTCAACGGCGGCTTCATCAGCCCGGTCACCGACGTCGAGTTGATCGACGAGGTGATCGCGGTCTCCGACGAGGACGCGGCGGCCGCCACCCGCGCGATCGCGGCCCGCACCGGACTCCTCGTCGGCATCTCCTCGGGCGCCGCCGCCCACGGCTGTGCCGAACTGGCCCGCCGCCACGACCTGTTGGACGCCACCGTGGTCACCGTCTTCCCCGACACCGGTGAGCGGTACCTCAGTTGGTGGCCCGAGGACGCGGAGGCCGACCGGTGAACCTCAAGGAGCTGCACCCCAACCTGCGGCTGCGCATAGCCGTCGCCTTCGTCCAGCGGTTCTTCGACATCATGCTCGTCCCGCTGATGGTGATCCACTTCGCGAAGCTCTACGGCGCCGCGACCGCCGGCCTCATGACGCTGGTCGTGGCCCTCGCGGCCATCACCTGCAACCTCGTCGGCGGCCACCTCTCGGACACCTACGGCCGCCGCCCGGTCCTGCTCGGCGGCGAACTCGGCGCCTGCCTCGCGTACTTGGGCCTGGCGTTCGTGGCCTCCCCGGCGGGCGGCGACAACGGCATCGTCATGTACGTCCTGTACCTGCTCGCCGCCTGCTCGGCCGGCACCGCGCTGCCCGCGAACGACGCGATGCTCGTCGACGTCACCACCGTCGAGTCCCGCACCGCCATCTACACGATCAACTACTGGTCCACGAACATGGCGTTCATGCTGGGCTCGCTCGTCGGAGGCTTCTTCTACGGCGGCTACTTCTTCCAACTCCTCGCGGCGGCGGGCGTATGCCTCGGCGCGGTCTTCACCACCACCTTCCTCGGCATCAAGGAGACGGCACCCGAGGAGGGTGTCGAGAACCCGCGAGGGGTCAAGTCCGCGCTCACCGGCTACCTCTTCGTCATCCGCGACCGGGTCTTCCTGCGCCTGATCGTCGCCGCCCTGCTGATCCGCTCCATCGAGGTGCAGATCTCGTCGTCCATCGCGGTACGCCTCGGCGACCACTTCACCACCCAGGACCTCATCGACCTCGGCCCGTGGCACGTCCGCGTGAACGGCGTCAACATGCTCGGCATCATGCGGGCCGTCAACACCCTGCTGGTCGTGTGCTGCGCGCTGTGGGTCGGCAAGCTGCTCGGCAAGGTCGGCGAACGGCGCCGGCTGATGGGCGGGATCGTCGTGTTCACCGCGGGCTACATGGTGTGGGCGGTCAGCGGCGACGCCTGGACCCTGATCGTGGCGACCTTCGTGGTCACGGCGGGCGAGCTGATGAACGCCCCGGTGAAACAGACCCTGTTGGCCAACTCGGTGCCGGACGCCTCCCGCACCAAGTACATGGCCGCGTACGGCCTCCAGGTCCGCCTCGGCCTGCTCGTCGGCTCGCTCTGCGTGACGGTCAGCGCCCTCATCCCCCCCTGGGGCATGGCCGTCGTCTACGCCGTCTTCGGCGTCGCCGCGATGGCCCTGTACCAGTCGCTGTTCCGCGCCCAGGACGCCCGCACGGCCGCGGTCGCCCACGCGGTGCCGACCGCCACCTGAGCAGTAACCGCCGTATCCCGCCCCCCTCCTGCGCATCTTCCTGAAAGGGCCCAGCAGTGACCGAGAACAACCGGATCCTCATGGTCCAGCCGTACCGCCAGCTGGTGGAGAAGGCCGTGGCCGCCGGCTTCGAGGTCGTCTCGATCTGGGACCCGACGCTCCAGACGGAGGAGTATCTCCGTGAAGTGGCGCGCCACTCACGCGAGTTGCTGTCCGCCGACTTCACCGACGAGCCCGCCCTGCGCACCCTGATCCGCGAGAGCGCCCTCGCCCACAACGTCGCCCACGTCCTGCACCTCGGCAAGGAGTCCACGATGCTCCCGGCCGCCCTGGAGGCCGACGCGCTGGGACTGGCCCTCAACCCGCCCGAGGCGGTCCGCCGCCTCAACGACAAGGCGGCGATGCGCGAACTCCTCGCCGCACACGCCCTCTCCCCGATGCGCAGCGCCACGACCGACACTCCCACCGAAGTCCCTTCCCTCCTCCGGGACTTCGGCTACCCGGCGATCGTCAAGCCGACCCGCCTCCAGGGCAGCGCGGGCGTCCGCCTGGTCCGCACCCCCGACGAACTCCGAGCATGGCAGCAGGAGTTGCAGGCCTTCGCCTACGACGGTCCCGTGGTCGTGGAGGAGTTCCTCGACGGCCCCGAGTTCAGCGTCGAGACGCTCAGCGCGGCCGGGGTCCACCAGGTCATCGGCATCACCGCCAAGCAGGTCACCGACGGCGACCTGTTCGTGGAGACCGGCCAGCTCTTCCCGGCCCCGCTGCCCGCCGAAACGGCCGTGGAGATGGGCGAGTTGGTGACGGCACTGCTCGACGCCGCCGGTCACCGCTTCGGCCCCGCCCACACCGAGATCATCCTGACCGCCGACGGCCCGCGCGTCGTCGAGTCGCAGGCCAGGCTCGGCGGTGACCGCATCCCGCACCTGATCCGCGTAGCCACCGGCTTCGACATCGAGGCCGCGATCTTCGAGGCGCTCGCGGGCCGCCCCTTCGCACCCGGCACCGCCGCCCGCTCGGCCGCGATCTCCTTCTTCCAGCTGGAACCGGGCCGCATCGAGAAGCTCGAAGGCGAGGACTCCATACGGGAGTTGGCGTACGTCCACGACGTGCGCTTCCCCTACGGTCCCGGCGACGAACTCCCCGTCACCGTGCACTCCGGAAGCCGCCACGGGTTCGTCGTGGTCGAGGGAGCCGACGCACGGGAGACCGAGGAACGGGCGCGCACGGCAAAGGAGTTGCTGCGGGTGACGTACACCTCGGCGCTCCTGAACGCCGTACAGCCGCAGGCTACGCACCCGATGGTGCCCGAGCGCACGCTGCTCCTCCTCGGGCATCTCACCGAGCCGCTCCGCATCGCCAAGTCCCTCGGCCTGAACGTGATCCTGATCCAGCACAAGGACAAGTTCGACCCGGAACAGGCGAAGCTCGCCGACGTCACCTTCGTCGCCGACTTCACGGACTGGTCGGTGGTGGAGCCGCTGGCCAGGGCCGCCCACCAGGTGTGGGACTTCGCCGCCGCGCTCTCCCTGACCGAGCCGGGCCTTGAGATCGCGGGCCGGATCAACGACCTGTTCGGGCTGGGCGGAACGGGCTACGAGACGGCCCGCCTGCTCCGGGACAAGCTCGCGATGCGCCGCCATCTCGCGCACGTGGCACCGGAGTTCGCGATCGGCGCGGGTCCGCTGACCGACCGCGAGAGCCTCGCCGCGTTCGGTCCCGCGCACGGCTACCCGTTCGTGGTGAAGCCCACCGACCTGACCGCCGGGTTCGGCATCTTCAAGGTGTCGGGTCCCGAGGACGTCGACGAGGTGTGGCGGCACATCGAGACGCTGCGCGCCGACGGCGTCGACCGGGGCACCACGCTCTACCAGGTCGGCGGCTACCTCATGGAGGAGTACATCCCGGGCCCCGAGTTCAGCGTCGAGACCTTCAGCTTCGGCGGCCGACACGTCGTCGTCGCGATCACCGAGAAGCTCGTCGACGAGACCCACTTCGCGGAACTGGGCCACGCGATGCCGGCCAGGCTGCGGGCCGAGGACGAACGGCGCATCGAGGCGGCCGTGGCCGCGTTCCTCGACGCGGTCGGCCTCAAGGACGGCCCCGGACATACCGAGTTGAGGCTCTCCCCACGCGGACCGCTCGTCATCGAGGGCCACAACCGCAACGGCGGCGGCCGCATCCAGACCCTCGTCGAGGCGGCCTACGGCATCGACCTCGTGCGGTACGCCCTCGCCTGGCCCTTCGGCCTGGTCGAACCGCTGCCCGCCCGCCCCGAGGCACGCGCCGCGGGCTGCGTGCGCGGTCTGATCGGCCGCCCCGGCACGGTCGCCGAGATCACCGGCGCCGAGGAACTCAGGGCCCACCCGGACGTCCTCGCCGTCGACATCGCGGCCCGTAAGGGTTCCGTCCTGCGCGCGGCCCGCGACAACTGGGACCGCCTCGGTCTGATCGCCGTCACCGCCCCGGACACCGACAAGGCGGTCCTGCTGTGCGAGGAACTGGCGGCGACCGGCCTGACGGTACGCATGGAGACGGAAGGGGAGGCGCGGGCATGACGGTCGTCGTACTGCACCGGCGGTCCCTGGGGGATCTGCCCTACGGGGAGTGGCTCGGCGGGGACGCGGTCGTGGTGGACTCCTCCAGCACCGCCGCCGACTCCGATTCGGCCACCGCCGAACTCGCCGTCCTGAGTCTCGCGTCGAACACGCACATCACGGCCCTGGTCGCCCTGCACCCCGACGACCAGATCCGCGCCGGTTCGCTCCGCGACCACCTGGGTCTCGCCGGGCAGACCCGCGACGAGGCCGTCATCGGCGCCGACGCGATCCGCGCGGCCGAGCTGCTCGGCGGAGCCGGTGTGCCCGTCGTACGGCGGGTGCCCGCGGCCACGATCCCCGATCTGTACCGGGCCGCCCACGCCTGGGGATATCCCCTACGGGTGCGGCGCGGGCGCGGCCCCGAGCGGGCGGTCGTCGCCGAGCTCGCCGACGAGACCGCGCTGCGTGCCTTCGCCCGGGGCGGTCTCGCCGAGGGCGACACGGCCGCGACCGCCGGGCTCACCGTCGAACCCGCGACGAGCGGACCCCGGCACCACGGCCCCGGCACCCCCGCCACCGACGCGGCCCTCGCGGTGCTGCCCGCCGTACCGGGCCATCCGCTCGAAGTCGACGCCGTACGCGACGAGTTGGGCACCTGGCGCGTCGACACCGTCCGGTACACGGGACACACCGCCGACGCACGCCACCTCGTGGGCGCACAGGCACGGCAACTGGAGAGCGTGGAGGCGGTCTGAATGAGTGTTCTCGTCCTGCACCAGGTCGGATCCTTGAACGCGGTCCCCTATGACACCTGGTTCGCCGACCACGCCGGTGACGTCCTGCTGCTCGCGTCGCGCGAGAACCTGGACCGGGTGGGCGAGCAACTCCCGCTGTCCGGCGAGGGATACGCGTACACCGAGTCGGTCGACGGCTACGACACGAGCGGCCGCCTGGAGGAACGCGCGCTGGACCTCGCGCGCGAGTACGGCGTCACCCACGTCGTCGCCCCGCACGAGCGGGACCTCGAACGGGCCGCCGTACTGCGGGAGATACTCGGCCTGCCCGGCCAACAGACCGACACCGTGCTGCCGTTCAGGGACAAGTCCCTGATGAAGAAGCTGGTGGCGGCGGCCGGGGTGCGGGTGGCCGCGTACCGGGAGATGGAGACGGCGACCGACATCGTGGCGTTCGCCGACGCGCACGGCTTCCCCCTGGTCCTCAAGCCACGCGACAGCGCCGGCTCGGTCGGCCTTCATATCCTGCGCAGCCGCGCGGAGTTGGACACCTACCTCGCCGAAGACTTCGACCTCTACGGCCCCGACCTCCCCAACCTCATCGCCGAGGAGTACGTCCCCGGCCCGCTCTGCCACATCGACGGCCTGGTGCTCGGCGGCCGGCTCGCGCTGGCCTGGCCCTCGCAGTACCAGTACGCCCTCGCCACCTTCGCCACCGACACCGGACCCCGGATCGACCTCACCCTCGACGTCGACGACCCGCTGTCCCACCGGCTGCTCGCGTTCACCGAGCGGCTGCTCGAGGCGCTGCCCGGACCGGAGAACTTCGCCTTCCACGCGGAGGTCTTCCACACGCCCGACGACGAGCTGGTGCTCTGCGAGATCGCCTGCCGCACGGGCGGTGCCGCGATCCGCGACATCGTGACGCTGCTGTTCGGCGCCGACCCCACGGAGAGCTGGCTGCGCGCCGAGCTGGGCCTGCCGGTGGCCGTCGAGCAACTCCCGTCCGGTGAACGGCCGTTGCCGCGCACCATGACCGGCCAGCTGGTGCTGATGAAGCGCCCGGGGCGGGTGAGCGCCGTACCGGACGCCGTGCCGCCGGAGTTCCCCTGGATCGAACGCTTCCGGGTCTTCGTCGAGCCCGGCCAGACCATGGCGGCGGCCCGGACCTCCTCCGACTTCCTGTGCACGGTGCTGGTCTCCGGCCCCGACCGGGCGGCCGTGGAGGCGCGGTTGCGGCAGGTCGAGACCTGGTTCCTGGAGCAGCTCGTGCTCGAAGACGCCTGACCCACTCCTGACACCCTTGAGGACACCGTGCCCCAGCCCATCGCCGACAGCATCGCCGACCTGGTCGGCTCAACTCCACTGATTCGCCTGCGTGTTGACGAAGCCGCCGACGGTGTAAGGGTGTTGGCCAAACTGGAGTCCGTGAACCCGCTGTCCAGCATCAAGGACCGGGCCGCCCTGTTCATGCTGCGGGCCGCCGAGGAACGCGGTGAACTGCTGCCCGGCGGAACGGTCGTAGAGGCCACCTCGGGCAACACGGGCATCGCGCTGGCCGCCCTCGCCGCCGCGCGCGGCCACCGCTGTGTGATCGTGCTGCCCGACAGCGCCACCGCCGAACGCGTCGCCCTGCTGGGGGCGTTGGGCGCCGAGGTCGTCCGCACCCCGCGCGAGGCGGGCTACCAGGGAGCGATCGCCCGGGCCGAGGAGATCCACGCGGCCACGCCCGGCTCCTGGTTCACCCGCCAGCACGAGAACGAGGACAACGTCCGCGCGCACTACGAGACGACGGGCCCCGAGATCTGGGCGGACACCGGCGGCCAGGTCGACGTCCTGGTGTGCGGGGTCGGCACCGGCGGCACCCTGACCGGCATCGCCCGCTACCTCAAGGAGCGGAACCCGGCGGTGCACGTCGTCGCGGTGGAGCCGGAGAACTCCCCGGTGCTGTCGCGCGGTTCGGCCGGCCAGCACCGTATCCCCGGCCTGAACGGCGGCTTCGTCGCCGTCACCACCGATGTCTCCCTCATCGACGAGATCGTCACCGTGTCCGACGCGGACGCCCTGCACACGGCCCGTGAACTCGCGCGCGGCCAGGGCGTGTTGGTCGGCGTCTCGTCCGGCGCGGCCGTGCACGCCTGCGCCCGGCTCGTCGCCAAGCCCGTGTACGCGGGCCGGACCGTCGTCACCGTGCTGCCCGACACCGGCGAGCGCTACCTGAGCCTGTGGCAGGACGGCACGGACCCCGGCGGCCCAACCACCTCCACCCCCAACTCCCCCTACCGCAAGGAGCATTGACATGCCGGTGATCACCGTCGACTGGTGGCAGGGCAACGACCGTGCCGCCCGCGCCGAACTCGTGGCCGAACTGACCGCCACCGCCTCCCGCGTCGCGGGCTGTCCCAAGGAGGCCGTGACCGTCCTCGTCCGGGACGTGGCGCACGACCACTGGGGCAGCGGCGGCATCCTCGCCGACGAACTCGTCGGACCGGACCGGTCGTCGGCCGACACGTGAGGTGCGGAGCCGACCGGCGGCTGCTCCTCGTCCAGCCCTGTCACACCTCCGTGGTCAGGGCCGTGGCCGCCGGGTTCCGGGTCTGGTCGGTGCAGGACCCGGCGCTGTGCGCACCGCACTGCCTCGCCGAGACCGAACGGCTCTCGCAGGCACTGCTGCTGACCGACACCGGCGATCCGGTGGCCCTCGCCGCCCTGCTGGGCAGGACCGCCCGCCGGCACGGCATCGCCCAGGTGCTGCACCTGGGCGACCGGCGCCGTAGAGCCGCCGCGTTCGCCGCCGCCGACGCGGCGGGGCCGTCGGCGACCAGCCCGCAGTCCGTGCGCCGGATCTGCGACCGCACCGCGATGCGCCGCCTGCTGAACGAGGACGGCCGTTCGGTGGTGCGGGCCCGGGAGGCCCGTTCGGTGGGGGAAGTCACGGCTCTGGTACGGGCGTTGGGGCTGCCGCTGGTCGTCAAGCGGACCGACGCGGCGGGCGGTCACCATGTCACCCGGATCAGCTGCCCGGGAGACCTGGCGGCCTGGACGGCCCGTCGGCAGGCGGACGCGGCGCCGGGGCCCTATCTGCTGGAGGAGTATCTCGCCGGGCCCGTCTTCGGGGTGCACACCCTGACGGTCGACGGCGCCCACCACGTCCTCGCCCTCACGGCCAGGCACCCCGCCGGCGGGCCCGTGACCGAGCTGTACCCGGCGCCGCTGGACACCCAGGTGCGGTCCGAACTGCGGGCGGCGGCGCGGGCGTTGCTCGACCTGGCCGACTACCGCTCCGGGCCCGCGTACATCCGGCTGGTGCTCACCGAGCGGGGCGCCCGCGTGGTCGCCGCCGAGGCGTCCCTCGTCTGCCGTGAACCGCGACTTCCGCGCGTCGGCGGGGGGTTCGATCCCGATCTGTGGCTGTTCCGCGCCCTCGCCCAGGAACAGCCGGTGACCAGTGGTACTCGCACGGTATCGCTTCGGGATCGCTCGACGGCACCATGAGGGACGTCGAACGACATCACCACCACAGGGGGGAAGAGCGATGCGCAGGAAGACGGTCGGGCTCATAGGGATCGTGGCGGCGGTTCTGGTACTGGGCTGGGGGACGGCCACGGAGCTGCCGGCGAACAACGGAGGCCCCGACGCGACGGTGGCGGCCCCGCTGAACAACGGCGGCCCGGACTTCATCTCAGGCTGACGGCACGCCTACGGCACGACAGTGCCCCGCGCCCGTACGTCCGGGTGCGGGGCACAACCGTAGGCCGGTCGTGGGCAGTTGAGGGTCAGCCGGGACCGTCGGACATGGCGGGCATGTCCATCGACGCGAACAGCTCGTCGGCCTGCGCGCGGTGCAGGCGCGCCGTCGCGCCGTCGCCGAGCGCGGCGGCCGCGTGCGCCATCCCGTCGTGGGCGCGGGCCAGTTCCACCCGGTACTCGATGGCACCGGCCCGCCGCGCGGCGCTCCGGTGCAGCTCCAGGGCCTGCGCGTGCGCGCCGCGCTGCCGGTGCATCCGGCCGACGATGTTCTCGACGTCACAGCACCGCAGCGCCGTACCGCGCTCCCGCACCAGGTCCAGGGCCTGCTCCGCGTACGCCGACGCGGCGCGCTGGCGGCCCAGGCGCTGCTCGGCGTCGGCGGCGAGCGCGAGGGTGAGCGCCAGGTCCTCCGGGAACGAGGACTCGTCACCGGCGGACATCGCCTCGCCCAGGCACGCCCTGGCCCGCTCGGGCTCGCCGAGGCCGAGCAGGGCGATCGCCAGGTCGTTCAGGGCCGGGATCTGGCTGACCGGCTCACCGTGCGCGCGGCGCAGCTCGACGGCCCGCTCGGCGGCGGCCGCCGCCTCCTCGTAGTGGCCGAGCCAGGCGCAGACGGTACTGAGGTTGCACAGGGCCATCTCCTTGCGCAGGGCGTTCTCGTGCAGCTCGATGCTGCGGACGAGACTGTCCCGGCCCTCCTTCAGATGGCCGAGGCAACTGTGCAGCAGCCCCAACTGGTCGAGGCTGACGGCCTGTCCGTGCAGGTCACCGGCCGACCGCGCGATCCGCAGGGCCTCCTCGGCCGAGGCGAGGCCGTCGCGGAACCTGCCGAGCTTCCAGTGCGAGGACGTCAGGTTCGACAGGCCGGCGCGCAGGGCGGAGGGGTCGCCGAGCCGGCGGGCCGAGGCCACCGCGAGGACGGCCACGTTCTCGTACGCGTCGAAGGCGCCGCGCAGGTTCAGATAGAACATGGCGTTGCGGGCGAGCTGCCCGGTCTGCACGTCGAGGCCCTGCTCATGGGCCACCGTCACCGCGGACAGCAGCGCGGAGTGCTCCTGGTCGAACCAGCCGCGCGCCTGCTCCACCCCGTGCAGCGGCGGCAGTTCGGCCACGTCCGCGGGCGCCGGTGTGGCATGCCGGGCCCGGCGCGGGAACAGCACCGCGCACGCCTGCTCGGAGGCGGCCACGTAGTAGTCGAGGACCCGCTCCAGCGCGGCGTGGTCGGTGGCCCGGGCGGCGTCGGTGCGCAGACTCTGCGCGAAGCTGCGCACCAGGTCGTGCAGTGTGTACTGCCCGAGCGTGTGCTGCTGCACCAGATGCACGTCGAGCAGCCGCTCCAGGATGTCCTCGGCGGTCCGCCGGTCCGTGCCGAGCAGCGCGGCGCCGGAGTGCACGTCGACCTCGGTCCCCGGATGCAGCCCGAGCAGCCGGAAGGCCCGGCGGTGTTCCTCCTCCATCGCCTGGTACGACAGCTGGATGGTCGCCGCGACACTGCGCTCGCCGGAACTCAGCTCGCCCAGCCGCCGCGTCTCGTCGCAGAGCCGGTCGACCAGGTACTGCACGGTCCAGCGCTGGCGGTTGCGCAGCCGGGCGCTCGCGATCCGCAGGGCGAGCGGCAGGTGGCCGCAGAGTTCGGCCAGTTCGGCCACGGCCTCCGGCTCCGCCGAGGTCCGCCGCTCGCCGAGTGTCTCCGCGAGCAGCGTCAGGCTCTCCTCGGGCGGCATCACCCCGAGCGAGATCCACTCGGCGCCGTCCAGGTCCATCAGCCTCGCCCGGCTGGTGACCAGGACCAGGCAGCCGGGCGAGGCCGGGAGCAGCGGCCGGACCTGGCTGGAGTCACTGGCGTTGTCCAGCAGGAGCAGCACCCGCCGGCCCGCGAGGGTGGCCCGCCACAGGGCCGCCCGGCCGCCCTCGTCCTCGGGGACGCGCTGGTCGGGGACGCCGAGGGTGCGCAGCAGCGCGCCGAGCACGGCGGTCGGCTGCAGCGGCTCCTCGCCGGGCGAGTAGCCGCGCAGGTCGAAGCAGAGCCGCCCGTCCGGGTACTGCTCGGCGAGCTGGTGGGCGGCCCGCACCGCGAGGGAGGTCTTGCCGCTGCCGCCCATGCCGTCGACGGCGACGATCCGCGTCCCGTCACAGGGCTCGGCGGCGTGCCGCAGCAGGGTGCGCAGCTCCTCCTCGCGGCCGGTGAAGTCCGAGAGGTCGTAGGGGAGCGTGGACAGCGACGGGGCGGTGGCGGGGGCCTGCGGTCCGGCGGGGGCGGGCACCTGCGGTTCGGGGCCGGTCAGTTCGTCGCTGTCGCGCAGGATCGCCTCGTACAGCTTGGTCAGCCGGGGGCCGGGGTCGATGCCGAGTTCCGCGACGAGCAGGTCGCGGACCCGGCCGTACTCCTCCAGGGCCTCGGCGGCGCGGCCCGAGCGGTACAGGGCGAGCATCAGCTGGCCGCGCAGGGTCTCGCGCAGCGGGTGTTCGACGATCAACTCGCGTAGATCCACGACGAGTTCGCGGCTCTCGCCCTGGTCGAGGCGGAGCTGGAAGAGCTGCTCGGCGGCGGCCAGCCGGCGCTCGTCGAGGGCGGTGGCAGCGGCGGCGAGGGTGGTGCCCCCCGACCCCGCCAGGACGGGCCCGCGCCACAGTGCGAGCGCGCTGCGCAGCAGATCGGCGGCCTGCGCGGCGGCCCCGGCGGCGACCTGCTCGCGGGCCTCGCCGGTGAGCCGGGTGAAGCGGCTGAGGTCCACCTGCTCGTCGGCGACGGCGGCACGGTAGCCGGGCCCGTCGGTGACCAGCAGTCCGGCCCCGCCGGGTATCCGGCGGCGCAGGTCGGCGACGGCCTTGCGGATCTGGTGGACGGCGGTCGCGGGCGGCCCCTCGTTCCACGCGGCCTCGACGAGTCGCGTTACCGGCACGACACGTCCGGGCTCCAGCAGCAGGGTGACGAGGACCCGTTCCTGGATCGGCCCGCCGAGCCGCAGCCGCTGCTGGTCGGCCCAGATCTCCAGCGCGCCCAGGATGTTGAAGTGCACAGCCTGCGGTGCTGCTCCGGTCAACGCGTCCCCTGACCCCATGAAACGTGCCGAAGCCCAGGTAGGGGCTTCGGCTGCGCAGCCTAGGCCCCTGTGGAGGCTTTGGCTGTATACGGACATTAACTGTTCACACACAGTCGTTGCACCGATCCGGGAGGTGATGGGCAGCACACCCCAAACCACCCCATCAACCGCCCCGCCGCGAAACCCCGTGCCCCCGCCCCGCCCGCCCGGCGACAATGGTCCGGTGCGGTACAGAATCCTGGGCAGCACCCGGGCGGACGACGAACAGGGCACCGGCGTACCCCTCGGCGGTGCGCGGCTGCGCGCCCTGCTCGCGGCGCTCGCCCTGCACCCGGGCCGGAACATCCCCTTCGCCACCCTGATCGACGAGGTGTGGGCGGACGACCCGCCGCAGGACGCCCCGGCCGCCCTCCAGGCCCTGGTCGGCCGCCTCCGCCGCACCCTCGGTAAAGAAGCGATCGTTTCCGACCCCGGCGGCTACCGCCTCACGGCGACCCGCGACGACGTCGACCTGTTCGTCTTCGAACACCTCACCCGCAGGGGTACGGCCGCCCTCGACCGGGGCGACGCGACCACCGCCGCCCGCGACCTCGCCGAGGCGCTCGCCCTGTGGCGCGGCCCCGCGCTCGCCGACCTCCCCGACCGTTCCGCCGCCGCCCGCCCCGACGCGCTGCGCCAGGAGGCCACCCGCGCGCGTGCCGAGGCCGACCTGCTGCTCGGCCGCGCCGCCGACGTCGTACCGGAACTGCGGGAACTGACCACCGCGCATCCCTACGACGAACCCCTGCACGCCCTCCTCATCCGCGCCCTGCGCGACGCGGGCCGCGGGGCCGACGCCCTCGCCGCGTACGAGGCGGCCCGGCGCGCGCTCGCCGACGGGCTCGGCACCGACCCGGGACCCGAACTCCGGGCGCTGCACGGGGAGTTGCTCACGTCGACGGCACCCGCGCGTACGACGCCCCCGGCCCCTGGGCGTCCCGAACGCGACGGCAACCTGCGTCCACGGCTTACCTCTTTTGTGGGCCGGGAACCCGAGATCGCCGCCATCCGTTCCGATATGCACAGGGCCCGCCTCGTCACCCTCACCGGACCGGGCGGCTCCGGAAAGACCCGTCTCGCCGAGGAGGCGGCCGCCGGGCTCCCGCAGGCGTGGCTCGTCGAGCTGGCCCGGCTCGACCGGCCGGAGGCGGTGCCGGGCGCGGTGGTCAGTGCCCTCGGTCTGCGCGAGACCGCCCTGCTGACCACCGAGTTGATGACCACGCAGGACGACCCGGTCGCCCTGCTGGTGGAGTACTGCGCCTCGCGCGGCCGACTCCTGATCCTTGACAACTGCGAACATGTCATCGGCGCCGTGGCCGACCTCGCCGAGACCCTCCTGACCCGCTGCCCGGGGCTCACGATCCTCGCCACCAGCCGTGAACCCCTGGGCGTCCCCGGCGAGTCCGTGCGCCCGGTCGAACCCCTCGTCCCCGACCAGGCCCACCGCCTCTTCACCGAGCGCGCCGCCGCCGTCCTCCCCGACGCGGAGACCGTGCTCCAGGACACCGAGGCGGTCGCGGAGATCTGCCGCCGCCTCGACGGCCTGCCCCTGGCCATCGAACTGGCCGCCGCCCGGCTCCGGTTGCTCACCCCGCGCCAGATCGCCGACCGCCTCGACGACCGCTTCCGCCTCCTCACCTCAGGCAGCCGCACGGTCCTGCCCCGCCAGCAGACCCTGCGGGCCGTCGTCGACTGGTCCTGGGAGCTGCTCGACGAGGCGGAGCGGACGGTGCTGCGCGAGGTCTCCGTGTTCGCCGGCGGCTGGGACCTCGCGGCGGCCGAGGCCGTGTGCACCGGCCCCGCTGCCCACCTCATCGGCTCCCTGGTCGACAAGTCCCTGATCGTGGCCACCCCGGGCGACACGGACGGCGGCATGCGCTACCGCATGCTGGAGACCATCCACGAGTACGCCGTGGAGCGCGCCGCCGAGACCCCCGGCCTGCGCACCGCCGCCGAGCGCGGGCACCGCGCCTGGGTCCGCGCCCTCGCCGAGGAGGCCGAGCCGCTCCTGCGCTCGGGCGACCAACTCCCGTGGATAGCCCGCCTGGAGACCGAGCTGGACAACATCCGGGCCGCCCTCGCCCGCTCCCTCGCCGCGCGCGACGAGGCGGAGGCGGGCGCCCTGGCCCTCGCCCTCGGCTGGTTCTGGTGGCTGCGCAACTACCGCTCCGAGGGCGCCGAATGGATCATCCGCGTCCTCGACCTGGCCGTGCCGGAGGGTTCCGCCCAGGACCCGTACGAGGCCTACGTCGCCGACCCGGAGGCGGACGCCCGACACCCCCTGCACGCACCGCGGATGGACCTCCGGCTGCTGAACCTCTTCCTCAGGGCCGAGTCCGAGCTCCTGGGCCGGACGGACGACGGCCTGGCGGACGAGCGGATGCGGCAGTACATGCAGCTGATCCAGGGCTACTTCGCCGCCGGCGGCCCGCGGTCGGCCCGTATGCCGGGGCTCATCTGGCCGCTCACCGCCTACTTCCTCACCGAGTCGATGGAGATCCGGCCCGCCATGGAGGCGTCGGTCGTCAACGTCCGCGCCCACGGCGGCGACTGGGAGAACGCGGTCATGCTGATGTTCCGCACCCACCTCCTCGTCGACTCGCCGGGCGGCATGACGGGCATCGACGAGGACCTGAAGGCGCTGAAGGTGCTCTGCCGCCGCGTCGGCGACCGCTGGGTGCGCGCCCAGGTGTCCAGCGCGGTCGGCGAGGCCGCCATGGTCCGCGGCCGCTTCGAGGAGGCACGGACGGCCTACGAGGAGGCGCTGGAGCTCGCCTACGAGGTCGGCGCCCACACCGAGACCCCGTTCCTCATCGCCCGCCTCGCCGAACTCGCCTTCCGCGCGGGCGACCGCGACAGTGCGATGGCCGGCCTGGACCGGGCGACCGAGGAGGCCGACCGGCACGGCGTGGCGGACGCCCGCGCGTTCGTCCTGATGCTGCGCGCGCACATCGCCCTGGAGGACGGACAGATCGCCCGCGCGCGGGAGTTGGGCGACCTGGCTCGGACGGAGAGCGAGAAGGGCACGCCCCCACCGCAGTTCAGGGCCGCTCTGAACGCGGTCGCCGCCCTGGTCACCGCCGCCGAGTCCGGCCCGGCGCGCGGACTGGAGCTGATGACCGCCACCCTGCGCGAGGCCGTCGAGGAGCGCTGCGCCGACGCGGTGATCGCGATGCTGGTGGACCAGACGGCCCTGCTCTGTGCCGACCTCGGCGAACTCCCGCGCGCGGTACGCCTGTTGGCCGCGGGCGACCACTGGCGCGGCGGCCACCCGCGCCCCATGCCGGAGCGCGCCCACGTCGAACGCACCGAGACCGCGGCCCGCACCGCCCTGGGCCGCGAGCGCTACGCCGCCGAACGCGCCCGCGGCGAGACCCTCACCCTGGACGAGGCCCTGGCCGAACTGCCCGCCACGGCACCGCTCCCGACACCGCGCCCTACGCGCACGTGAACTTGGACTCCGCCCAGTCCGCCAGCGCCAGGTCGTCGAAGGAGCCGTGCGGTTCGACCACGAGCCGTACGGTCCTGCGCCCGGCGATGTCCACATGCACCGGCACCGCGGGATCCCCGCCGTCGATCTCCCCGGACCGCCACAGCCGCACCCCGTCGGCGTACACCGCGAAGTACACCTTGCCGATCCCCAGCATCATGTCGTCGACGCCGACCTTCGCGTCGTAGGAGACGCACTGCCGGTTGAGATCGATCGTGACCGAGGACCGGCCGTGCACGGTGGCCCCGTGCGCGTACCGCGTGCCGCCGATCGAGACGCCGTAGCGCTGCCACACCCAGCTGCTCCGGCCGAGCTGGATCTCCGGCGCGGTGCCGTCGCCGTTGACGTTGTACGAGAGCTCGCTGACCTGGAAGATCGTCGGCGCGGGTGGGGGCGTCGGGGTCGGGGTGGGAGTGGGCGTGGGCGTCGGGGTGGGCTTGGGGGTCGGCCTCGGAGTCGGGGTGGACTTCGGGGTGGGTGTGGGCTTCGCCCGGGGTGTGGGTGACGGGGTCGGGGTCGGCGTGGGTGTGGGTGTCGGCCGGGGCTTCAGCACCGCTGGTTCCGGGGCGGGTTGCTTCTTCGGGGGCGTCGGGGGCGTCGACTCGGGCTTCACGATGGGCGAGGACGAGGGCGCCGGTTTCGCCTCGGGCTTCTTCGCGGGGGTGTGGGTGCTGCCGGCCAGCGCGAGGGCGATCGCCGCCGCTGCCGCCGTGGCGACCACACCGGCCGCGATACCCGCCTTCACCGGGGCGCCGAGCCCCTCGGAGGCGGCCGCGCCCCCGGCACCGGCACTCCCGGACGAACTCCCGCCCGCAGCGGCGGCGGCACCCGCGGCACCGGCCGCACCCGCGCTCGCACCACCGGCGATGAGCGCGACCGCCTTCGCGTACCCGGCGGCCCCGAACCAGCCGATGACCGCGACCGGGACGACCGCCGGGATACCGCTGGCGACCTCCTCGATCTGCAGCGCGGCGAGCCGGCACTTGGCGCACTCCTCCAGGTGCTTGCGCAGCCCCCGTTCGGCACGCGTGCGCAGCCGGCGGCGGGCGTAGGTGCCGAGCTGGTCGGCGTAGCGCGCGCACTCCTCGTCGTCGGTGAGGGTGGCGCTGACATGGGCCTGGAGATAGGCCTGCTTGAGCCCCTCGCGGGCCCGGCTGGCCAGCACGCGCGTGCCGTTGGCGTCGAGCCCGAACAGCGTGGCGACCTCGCTCGGCGACTCGTCCTCGACCTCGGTGTGCCACAGCACGGCCTGCCACCGCTCGGGCAACGACCGGAAGGCCTGCATCGCCATCGACTGCTCGGCCACGTGCATGGCCCGGACATCGGCACCCAGGTCGATCGTGTCGTCATCGGACACTTCCGACACCCGCGCGGACTGCGCGGCGAACACCGCGAAGTCGTCGACGAGTTGCTCCCGCTTCGCCGACTTCGTCCAGCTCGCGGCGACGCGCCGGACGGAGGTCAGCAGATAGGCGCGTACGGCGTGCTCGGGCCCCGAACCGCCGCGCACCGCCTGCAACATGCGGGCGAAGACCTCGGCGGTGAGATCGTCGGCGGTGTGCCCGTCCCGGCAACAGGTCCGGGCATACCGGCGCACGGCGTCCGCGTGGCGCCGGTACAGCTCCTCGTACGCCGTGTCGTCACCGGCACGCATCCGCTCGATCAGCGAGGCGTCGGCCGCCGGCATCTCCCGCGGCGGCAACGGCGGCGGCAGCACACTGCCCTCGCGCTGCGGCGGGACACTGCCCTCACCGGGATCGCCACCCTGGGAGACACCACCCTGGGGGACACCACTCGGCCCACCCTGACTCGGCACCTGTGGTGAGGTCAGCCCACCGGCCTCCGGGTCACCGTCACCCAGTGACTCGTCCCGCCCGTCAACGCTCATCGCGGAAAGCCCCCGCCGCCTGCCAAGCCAGTCCAACCAGTCCCGAACACCGGGTCAGCGTAGCCATATTGGCTTTTGTTCAGGACCCCGTCGCAGGGACCATCCACTCATCCGTGGGGACTTCCCGCACCGCAGTACTAGCGTTCACCCTTCCGGGGAACACTCAACTGTCGTGCCCGGAACGGGAGTTGGCGATGGTGGCCGAAATGCCCGGAACGTCCCCGGGGGTCGCGAGGGGCGCGGGCAGCGCGGTACCCACGCCCCACAGTCACCTATTCGAGTCACCGGGGGACGGGGCACTCTGCGAACGCGGCCGGCGAAATCCAGCCCGTCCGGCGTTTGAGGACGAGGCCTCTTCAGGGCCGATGGGGGTCTGGGGGCGCAGCCCCCAGAAACACCCGCACCGTCCGTCCTCACACCGGCCGAGACCGCAACCCCTCCAACAGGATGTCCAGCAACCGCGCAGACGCCGCCGCCTGCTGCGCGGCGTCCGGCAACGAGGGCGCCGCCGTAGCAATCACCAGCAGCACATCAGACACGGAGACATCCGCCCGCAACTGCCCAGCCGCCCGCGCCCGATCGACCAGCTGCCCCACAACCTCCAGCAGTGTGGTCGCCCCGGCGTCGTACTCCGCGGAACCCAGAGACCCCGCCGACTCCTCCGGAACCAGCCGCAGTTCACCCGCCCCCGGCTGCGTCCGCTGCTGCGGCACCCGCGCCTCGTCCAGCAGGGCACCCTCACCCTCATCGGCGACGCCGACCCGCAGCACCTGAGGCGGCAGCAGCCGCCCCGCACCCGACGCCACCGACGTCCGCAGGAAGCGCGACAGCGCCGACCACGGCTCGTCCTCCTGCCCGAGCGCCGAACGGGCCTGGTCGGTCAGCCGGGAGGTCTCCTCCTCGGCTATCCGCCGCACCAGGACGTCCTTGCTGGGGAAGCGCCGGTACACGGTGCCGACACCGACCCGCGCGCGCCGCGCCACGTCCTCCATCGGCGCGCCGTAGCCCAGCTCGCCGAAGACCTCACGCGCCGCCCGCAGCACGTGCTCCAGATTGCGCTGTGCGTCCACCCGCAGCGGCGTAGTCCGCGAGGAGTCCCCGCGTCCGTTCGCAGCCGCTCCGACCGCGCCGCCGGATGCGACGGCTGACGCGGATGTCCAATGAGAATCCTGAATATGCATACACGTTCCCCCGGTTAATGACGTCTCCCCCCGGAGACTCCCCGCCATCGGCAGCCGGAGCATCGTGAGACAAGCCCGGTTCGCGAGCCCCGCTCTTCGCGGACTCGCTGAGCACATCCCCCTTCACCCCGTCGACACACGAACATAGTTGAGAGGGGGTCAATTCAGAAGGGGCAGGTTCCGCACGGAGCGCCCCCCGATCGGAGTACGGGTCGCATACGTCCCGATTGCACCCGGGGGCACCACCCCGATCACCCCCACTGACCTGCGGACCTGCCCTTCGCGACGGCAATTCCGGCGCCCGCGCTCGCCCTCCGCCGCCGGTCACACAATTTGTCGAGGCTGTGGACAAACTCCAGCGCCGGGTGCGTCATGGGATGGTGAAGGAACGCGCGCGCATTCTCGTTGTCGGTGGCGGCTACGTCGGGATGTACACAGCCCTGCGCCTTCAGAAGAAGTTGAAACGTGAAATCAAGCGCGGGCAGGTCGAGATCACGGTAGTCAGTCCCGACCCTTACATGACGTATCAGCCGTTTCTCCCCGAAGCCGCCGCCGGTTTGATCTCCCCCCGCCATGTCGTCGTCCCGCTGCGCCGCGTCCTCGACCGGTGCCGGGTCGTCATCGGCGAGGCCACCGCCATCGACCACGGCAAGCGCACCGCGACCCTCAGCACCCTCGCCACCGAGGAAGAGGGCACGGGCACCGAGGAGTTGGCGTACGACGAACTCGTCCTGGCCCCCGGCTCCATCTCGCGCACCCTCCCGATCCCCGGTCTCGCCGAGCACGGCGTCGGCTTCAAGACCGTCGAGGAGGCCATCGGCCTGCGCAACCACGTCATCGAACAGATGGACATCGCCTCCTCCACGCGCGACCCCGCGATCCGCGACGCGGCGCTGACCTTCGTCTTCGTAGGAGGCGGTTACGCCGGCGTCGAGGCACTCGCCGAGCTGGAGGACATGGCCCGCTACGCCGTGCGCTACTACCACAACGTCGACGCCGACGACCTGAAGTGGATCCTCGTGGAAGCCTCGAACCGCGTCCTCCCGGAGGTCGGCGAGGAGATGGGCACCTACACGATCACCCAGCTGCGCCGCCGCAACATCCAGGTCCTCCTGGAGACCCGCCTCGAATCCTGCGTCGACCGCGTCGCCGTCCTCAGCGACGGCCAGCGCTTCCCGACCCGCACCCTCGTGTGGACGGCCGGCGTGAAACCCCACCCGGTCCTCGCCGCCACCGACCTCCCGCTCGACGCGCGCGGCCGCCTCAAGTGCACCCCGGAGCTGACGATCGACGGCGCCACGCACGCGTGGGCAGCGGGAGACGCGGCCGCCGTCCCCGACGTGACGGCCGCGGAACCCGGCACCACCACCGCCCCCAACGCCCAACACGCCGTACGCCAGGCCAAGATCCTCGGCGACAACATCGCGCACTCCCTGCGCGCGGAGCCCCTTGAGACGTACGCCCACAAGTACGTCGGCTCGGTCGCCTCCCTGGGACTGCACAAGGGTGTCGCGCAGGTCTACGGACGGAAGCTGAAGGGCTACCCTGCCTGGTTCATGCACCGCGTCTACCACCTGAGCAGGGTGCCCACCTTCAACCGCAAGGCCCGTGTGCTCGCCGAATGGACCCTGGCGGGGCTCTTCAAGAGGGAGATCGTTTCTCTCGGTTCACTCGAACATCCCCGAGCGGAGTTCGAACTCGCGGCCGGTGGAAAGCCTCCACACGACCCGAAGGGTTCGAACTGACCGGACCGAGGAACTCCACCGGCCGCCGAGGCGTCTGACGAATGTCGGCCCGGTCGGTCACACTGCCAGACTGGTCCACGACTTCGCGGGCCCACGCCCGCCCTTCCCACCCAAGAGGCTTTCCCCACTGTGCTGCATCCCCCGGGGGCCAACCCCCGGACCCCCGGCAGGGTCCGGAGCGGGCCGACAACACCTACACGAGGCAAGGATTCGTGAACTTCACGCGCTGGAGCGCCCGGCTCCCCGGAACGCAGCGCCGCGCCGCCGCGCGGACCGACCACACGGTCACCCCGGACCGGCGGGGAGAAGGCTCCGTACCCGCGGCCCGCGCCGAGCAGCTCACCGACGAGCCGCCGCCGGTCCCCGCCGTCGAGGACCTCCCCGTCCGCGAGGTCCTCGACCGCGTCCCGGCCCTCGTCGCCCTCGTTCACGGCCCCGACCAGCGCATCGCGTACGTCAACGACGCCTACGTGGCCGCCTTCGGCACCCGCCCCCTCGGCGCACCGGCCCGCGAGGCCCTCCCCGAGCTGGACGAGCTGGGCCTGCTCCCGCTCCTCGACCAGGTCCTGCGCAGCGGCAAGCCCCGCACCCTCAAGTCCCGCAAGGCACCCGGCGGCCGCTCGTACACGTTCACGTGCACCCCGGTCGCCGAGAGCGCCGACTCCGCCGAGGGCGGCGTCCTGATCTTCGCCACCGACGTCACCGACCACGCCGAGGCCGCCGAACGCCTCCGCGCGAGCGAACGCCGCCAGCGCGAAACAGCCGTGACGCTCCAGCGCTCCCTGCTCCCCCAGGAACTCGAAGAACCCGACGACCTGCGCATCGCCGCCACCTACCAACCCGGCGGCACCGAGGCGGCGGTCGGCGGCGACTGGTACGACGTGATCACCCTCGGCGGCGGCCGCACCGCCCTGGTCATCGGCGACGTCATGGGCCGAGGCGTCCGGGCAGCAGCGGTCATGGGCCAACTCCGCACCGCGGTAAGAGCGTACGCCCGCCTCGACCTGCCCCCGCACGAGGTCCTCCAGCTCCTGGACGGCCTCGCCACGGAGATCGACGCCAACCAGATCGCCACCTGCGTGTACGCCATCTTCGACCCGAACGAGGGCCGCCTGGTCTACGCCTCCGCAGGCCACCTCCCGATCCTCGTCCGCGACGAGACGGGCGCGGTCCAGCGCGCCGACGAACCCACCGGCCCCCCACTGGGCACCGGCGGCTGGATCCACTCCTCGGGCTCGATCCCCCTCAGCCCCGGCTCTACGGCGGTCCTCTACACGGACGGCCTGGTGGAGCGCCGGGACGAGGACCTGGACGAGGGAATCGCCTCCCTGGAGCGCGCCCTGGCCGGCGCCACCGGCACCCCCCAGGTCGTCTGCGACCGCCTGGTCCGCTCGCTCGGCGTCACCGCCGACCACGACGACGACGTAGCCGTCCTGGTCCTCCAGCACCCGGCCCGCACCGGCCCGGCCGGCGACCTCTTCCGCAACGCGGCCCTGGAACTGCTCGGCGGAGTCGAAGCGGCCCCACGCGCGCGTGCCTTCGCCTCCGGAGTCCTCACCAGCTGGCGCTTCCCCACCGAACTCCACGACCTGGGCGTCCTGGCGGCCAGCGAGCTGGTCGCCAACAGCCTCCAGCACGGCACCCCACCCATGCGCCTACGCCTGCGCCGCACGGACCGCCGCCTCATCGTCGAAGTGACGGACGGCGACGACCACTTGCCACGCCGCCGCCGCGCCGAACCGGCCGACGAGTCGGGCAGAGGCATCGCCATCGTCGCGACGATCGCCTCGAACTGGGGCTCCCGCCGCACTCCGGGCGGAGGCAAGGCGGTGTGGTGCGAGTTCGTACTCCCCAAGACGCCCCCGGTATGACCTACGCCTCGACCCCGACCGGCTCCACACTCCCGCGAGCGACGACCAGACTCCCCTTCGCCCGCCAAGGCTGATCCTGCACGGCGGTCAACTGCCGCCCCAGCCTCACGGCCAGCAGACTGATCCCCAGCGAGAACAAGAAGAACGTCACGACATACGGCCCCGGCAGCGAAGCCCCGAGCGGCCCGCCCACCGCGGGCCCGACAGCCAGCGCGAGCTGCTTGACGAGGGCGAAGGCCGAGTTGTACTGCCCGGCCATCCCCTCCGGCGCCAGATCGGCCACCAGCGGAGCGACGGTCGGCGACAACATCGCCTCCCCGAGCCCGAACAGCGCGTACGTCGACACAAAGGCCGCCGTAGCCATCTCCTGACTCCCGTGCCCAAGCCCGGCGAACCCGGCCGTGACCCACGCCAGCGCCCAGATCATCCCTACGGCCGCGATCACACGCGAGCGCCGACGCCGCTCGACGAACTTCAGCACCGCGAACTGCGCGACGACGATCATCGCGGTGTTCGCGGCCAGCGCGGTCCCGAGCGCGGAGGTGGAGATCCCGGCGGCCTCGACCCCGTACGCACTCAAGCCGGACTCGAACTGCCCGTAGCAGGCGAAGAACAGCACAAACCCGAGCACGCTCAACTGCACCATGGCCCGGTTGCCGAGCAACTGCTTCCAGGCACCCTTGGCCGACTGCGAGGGAGCGTCACCGATCACGGGCGAGTGCGGCATCCGCACGGTCGCCATAACTCCGGCGAGCACCAGGAACATCGCCGACTCGATCCCGAAGAGCAGCGTGAACGAGGACGCGCTGGTCGTGTCGACCAGGTGACCGCCGATGAGCCCGCCGACGCCGAGCCCGAGGTTCTGCAGAAAGAACTGCATGGCAAAGGCACGCGAGCGCGTGTCCGCCGTAGAACAGTCCACGATCATCGTGGCGAGCGCCGGCTGCATCACGGCCTGCCCGGCCCCGAGCGCGGCAGCCGACAGCAACACAGCGGTCGCACTCCCCGCCAGCCCCAGACTCATCGACCCTACGGCGGCCAGAACCAGGGCGACGATGAGAACCGGTCGGGGACCACGCCGGACGATGGCCCGCCCGGCGAACGGCAGCACGATCAGCGCGGCCACGGCGAAGACGGCGAGCACGAGACCCGCCGTCATGGCTCCAAGGACCCGCACCTGCGCCACATAGACGTACAGGTAGGGGACGGTGAAGCCGAGCCCGAACGCGCTGAGTGCGTTTCCCACGTGGATCCGGCGCATCGCTGCGCCCATCGCCCTGGTCACGGTCACCTCAATCAGGTAGTTGGTCGCCATCGGTACTTCTTAGTGCCGAAGACTTCGAAGCTAAACAGTACACCTGGAAGGACTTCAACGCCAAGCGGGCCCGTGCGATACTGAGGCCCATGGGCGAACCGACACTCGACGAGCAGATCGCCGCCTACCAGCGCGAGTTCAAGGACCTCGACCCCCAGGTCGAGAAGATCGTCTCGGCCCTGGGCCGCCTGAACCGCCGTATGAACGTCGCCTACGGCCGCCAGACCGCGAACCTCGGCATGAGCAGCGCCGAGTGGGAGGTCCTCAAGGCGCTCGTCCTCGCCGGCGCCCCCTATCGGATGGGCCCGAGCGACCTCGCCAAGCGCCTCGGTCTGACGCCGGCCGCGATGACCCACCGGATCGACCGCATGGTCGCCGAGGGTCTGGTCACCAGGGAGCGGGACGAGTCCAACCGCGTCCGCGTGATCGTGGAGCTGACGCCCGAGGGCCGCGGCAAGTGGCTGGAGGCGATGCGCATGGCGACGGTCTTCGAGGAGGACCTCCTCCAGGACCTCACCCCGGTGGAGCGCACAGTCCTCGGCGAGGTCCTGACCCGCCTGCTGCGCAGGGTGGAGCACGCCCAGCCGGACGCCGGCGGCCGGCTCAGCGACCTCGAATAAAAGATCTTGACAGGGGGTGCTTGACACGCCCCTGCTCGATCCGTAAAGTTCTTCGGGTTGCCGCCGAGCCGTAACGGTTCTCCGGCAGCACCTCCGCCGTGACAGCGGCAACCCAAACCAACCGCACGATCTCCCAACGGGATTGATTTCGGCGTGCCCGAATTCAATTCGATTTGGGCACGGCTGTGTTCGATCAGGTCACTAGGACTCGATTGGAACTCCGCCGGGGGAATCGGCTAAGGTTTGAGACGTCGGAACGGCCCAACGGCCGGGAAGGCAGCCCCTCTCTGACTGGGAGTCAGGCCCGAAAGGATCTGATAGAGTCGGAACCGCCGGAAAGGGAAACGCGGAAGCGGAAACCTGGAAAGCACCGAGGAAATCGGAACCGGAAACGGTCTGATAGAGTCGGAAACGCAAGATCGAAGGGAAAAGCCCGGAGGAAAGCCCGAGAGGGTGAGTACAAAGGAAGCGTCCGTTCCTTGAGAACTCAACAGCGTGCCAAAAATCAACGCCAGATATGTTGATACCCCGTCCATCGGATTCTTCCGGTGGCAGGGTTCCTTTGAAGAAAACATACAGCGAGGACGCTGTGAACGGTCGGGCTTATTCCGCCTGACTGTTCCGCTCTCGTGTATGTGCACCGGCTGTATTAATTTACTGGCCGAGTAAACATTCACGGAGAGTTTGATCCTGGCTCAGGACGAACGCTGGCGGCGTGCTTAACACATGCAAGTCGAACGATGAACCACTTCGGTGGGGATTAGTGGCGAACGGGTGAGTAACACGTGGGCAATCTGCCCTGCACTCTGGGACAAGCCCTGGAAACGGGGTCTAATACCGGATAACACTCCTGCACTCATGTGTGGGGGTTAAAAGCTCCGGCGGTGCAGGATGAGCCCGCGGCCTATCAGCTTGTTGGTGAGGTAATGGCTCACCAAGGCGACGACGGGTAGCCGGCCTGAGAGGGCGACCGGCCACACTGGGACTGAGACACGGCCCAGACTCCTACGGGAGGCAGCAGTGGGGAATATTGCACAATGGGCGAAAGCCTGATGCAGCGACGCCGCGTGAGGGATGACGGCCTTCGGGTTGTAAACCTCTTTCAGCAGGGAAGAAGCGCAAGTGACGGTACCTGCAGAAGAAGCGCCGGCTAACTACGTGCCAGCAGCCGCGGTAATACGTAGGGCGCAAGCGTTGTCCGGAATTATTGGGCGTAAAGAGCTCGTAGGCGGCTTGTCACGTCGGGTGTGAAAGCCCGGGGCTTAACCCCGGGTCTGCATTCGATACGGGCTAGCTAGAGTGTGGTAGGGGAGATCGGAATTCCTGGTGTAGCGGTGAAATGCGCAGATATCAGGAGGAACACCGGTGGCGAAGGCGGATCTCTGGGCCATTACTGACGCTGAGGAGCGAAAGCGTGGGGAGCGAACAGGATTAGATACCCTGGTAGTCCACGCCGTAAACGGTGGGAACTAGGTGTTGGCGACATTCCACGTCGTCGGTGCCGCAGCTAACGCATTAAGTTCCCCGCCTGGGGAGTACGGCCGCAAGGCTAAAACTCAAAGGAATTGACGGGGGCCCGCACAAGCAGCGGAGCATGTGGCTTAATTCGACGCAACGCGAAGAACCTTACCAAGGCTTGACATACACCGGAAAGCATTAGAGATAGTGCCCCCCTTGTGGTCGGTGTACAGGTGGTGCATGGCTGTCGTCAGCTCGTGTCGTGAGATGTTGGGTTAAGTCCCGCAACGAGCGCAACCCTTGTCCTGTGTTGCCAGCGTGCCCTTCGGGGTGACGGGGACTCACAGGAGACCGCCGGGGTCAACTCGGAGGAAGGTGGGGACGACGTCAAGTCATCATGCCCCTTATGTCTTGGGCTGCACACGTGCTACAATGGCCGGTACAATGAGCTGCGATACCGCGAGGTGGAGCGAATCTCAAAAAGCCGGTCTCAGTTCGGATTGGGGTCTGCAACTCGACCCCATGAAGTCGGAGTTGCTAGTAATCGCAGATCAGCATTGCTGCGGTGAATACGTTCCCGGGCCTTGTACACACCGCCCGTCACGTCACGAAAGTCGGTAACACCCGAAGCCGGTGGCCCAACCCCCTTGTGGGGAGGGAGCTGTCGAAGGTGGGACTGGCGATTGGGACGAAGTCGTAACAAGGTAGCCGTACCGGAAGGTGCGGCTGGATCACCTCCTTTCTAAGGAGCACTTCTTACCAAGAACCTTCGGGAACTTGGTCAGAGGCCAGTACATCGGCGAATGTCCGGTGCTGGTTGCTCAAGGGTGGAACGTTGATTATTCGGCACTGTCGGTCATCTCATGGCTGTGAGTACTGCTCTTCGGGGCGTGGAAAGCTGATCACGAGTGGCGACAGGGCCGGGCACGCTGTTGGGTGTCTGAGGGAATGAACTTCCTTCAGTGCCGACCCCGGTAAAACATCGCGTGAGTGGTGTGTGACGGGTGGTTGGTCGTTGTTTGAGAACTGCACAGTGGACGCGAGCATCTGTGGCCAAGTTTTTAAGGGCGCACGGTGGATGCCTTGGCACCAGGAACCGATGAAGGACGTGGGAGGCCACGATAGTCCCCGGGGAGTCGTCAACCAGGCTTTGATCCGGGGGTTTCCGAATGGGGAAACCCGGCAGTCGTCATGGGCTGTCACCCTTGCCTGAACACATAGGGCAAGTGGAGGGAACGCGGGGAAGTGAAACATCTCAGTACCCGCAGGAAGAGAAAACAACCGTGATTCCGGGAGTAGTGGCGAGCGAAACCGGATGAGGCCAAACCGTATGCGTGTGAGACCCGGCAGGGGTTGCGTATACGGGGTTGTGGGATCTCTCTTCTGTCGTCTGCCGGCGACAGGACGAGTCAGAAACCGTTGATGTAGGCGAAGGACATGCGAAAGGTCCGGCGTAGAGGGTAAGACCCCCGTAGTCGAAACGTCAACGGCTCGTTTGAGAGACACCCAAGTAGCACGGGGCCCGAGAAATCCCGTGTGAATCTGGCGGGACCACCCGCTAAGCCTAAATATTCCCTGGTGACCGATAGCGGATAGTACCGTGAGGGAATGGTGAAAAGTACCGCGGGAGCGGAGTGAAATAGTACCTGAAACCGTGTGCCTACAAGCCGTGGGAGCGTCGCGTTGCATGCTTGCATGCAACGTCGTGACTGCGTGCCTTTTGAAGAATGAGCCTGCGAGTTTGCGGTGTGTTGCGAGGTTAACCCGTGTGGGGAAGCCGTAGCGAAAGCGAGTCCGAACAGGGCGGTTTAGTAGCGCGCTCAAGACCCGAAGCGGAGTGATCTAGCCATGGGCAGGTTGAAGCGGAGGTAAGACTTCGTGGAGGACCGAACCCACCAGGGTTGAAAACCTGGGGGATGACCTGTGGTTAGGGGTGAAAGGCCAATCAAACTCCGTGATAGCTGGTTCTCCCCGAAATGCATTTAGGTGCAGCGTCGTGTGTTTCTTGCCGGAGGTAGAGCACTGGATAGGCGATGGGCCCTACCGGGTTACTGACCTTAGCCAAACTCCGAATGCCGGTAAGTGAGAGCACGGCAGTGAGACTGTGGGGGATAAGCTCCATGGTCGAGAGGGAAACAGCCCAGAGCATCGACTAAGGCCCCTAAGCGTACGCTAAGTGGGAAAGGATGTGGAGTCGCAGAGACAACCAGGAGGTTGGCTTAGAAGCAGCCACCCTTGAAAGAGTGCGTAATAGCTCACTGGTCTAGTGATTCCGCGCCGACAATGTAGCGGGGCTCAAGCGTACCGCCGAAGTCGTGTCATTCCAGCAATAGGGCCAACGCCTGCTGGGATGGGTAGGGGAGCGTCGTGTGCCGGGTGAAGCCGCAGCGGAAGCTAGTGGTGGACGGTTCACGAGTGAGAATGCAGGCATGAGTAGCGATACACACGTGAGAAACGTGTGCGCCGATTGACTAAGGGTTCCTGGGTCAAGCTGATCTGCCCAGGGTAAGTCGGGACCTAAGGCGAGGCCGACAGGCGTAGTCGATGGATAACCGGTTGATATTCCGGTACCCGCTGTGAAGCGTCAAACATCGAGCATCGTGATGCTAAGGCCGTGAAGCCGTTCCGGACCCTTCGGGGAATGGAAAGTGGTGGAGCCGCCGGCCCAAGCGGTTAGTAGGTGAGTGATGGGGTGACGCAGGAAGGTAGTCCATCCCGGGCGGTGGTTGTCCCGGGGTAAGGGTGTAGGACGAGTGGTAGGCAAATCCGCCGCTCATGAAGTCTGAGACCTGATGCCGAGCCGATTGTGGTGAAGTGGATGATCCTATGCTGTCGAGAAAAGCCTCTAGCGAGTTTCATGGCGGCCCGTACCCTAAACCGACTCAGGTGGTCAGGTAGAGAATACCGAGGCGTTCGGGTGAACTATGGTTAAGGAACTCGGCAAAATGCCCCCGTAACTTCGGGAGAAGGGGGGCCATCACCGGTGATCCGTTTTACACGGTGAGCTGGGGGTGGCCGCAGAGACCAGCGAGAAGCGACTGTTTACTAAAAACACAGGTCCGTGCGAAGCCGTAAGGCGATGTATACGGACTGACGCCTGCCCGGTGCTGGAACGTTAAGGGGACCGGTTAGTCAAGATTCGTCTTGGCGAAGCTGAGAACTTAAGCGCCAGTAAACGGCGGTGGTAACTATAACCATCCTAAGGTAGCGAAATTCCTTGTCGGGTAAGTTCCGACCTGCACGAATGGCGTAACGACTTCTCGACTGTCTCAACCATAGGCCCGGTGAAATTGCACTACGAGTAAAGATGCTCGTTTCGCGCAGCAGGACGGAAAGACCCCGGGACCTTTACTACAGTTTGATATTGGTGTTCGGTTCGGCTTGTGTAGGATAGCTGGGAGACTGTGAACTCTGGACGCCAGTTCAGGGGGAGTCGTCGTTGAAATACCAGTCTGGTCGTGCTGGATGTCTAACCTGGGTCCGTGATCCGGATCAGGGACAGTGTCTGATGGGTAGTTTAACTGGGGCGGTTGCCTCCTAAAGAGTAACGGAGGCGCCCAAAGGTTCCCTCAGCCTGGTTGGCAATCAGGTGTTGAGTGTAAGTGCACAAGGGAGCTTGACTGTGAGACCGACGGGTCGAGCAGGGACGAAAGTCGGGACTAGTGATCCGGCGGTGGCTTGTGGAAGCGCCGTCGCTCAACGGATAAAAGGTACCCCGGGGATAACAGGCTGATCTTCCCCAAGAGTCCATATCGACGGGATGGTTTGGCACCTCGATGTCGGCTCGTCGCATCCTGGGGCTGGAGTCGGTCCCAAGGGTTGGGCTGTTCGCCCATTAAAGCGGTACGCGAGCTGGGTTTAGAACGTCGTGAGACAGTTCGGTCCCTATCCGCTGCGCGCGCAGGAACATTGAGAAGGGCTGTCCCTAGTACGAGAGGACCGGGACGGACGAACCTCTGGTGTGCCAGTTGTTCTGCCAAGGGCATGGCTGGTTGGCTACGTTCGGGAGGGATAACCGCTGAAAGCATCTAAGCGGGAAGCCTGCTTCGAGATGAGTGTTCCCACCCCCTTTGAGGGGTTAAGGCTCCCAGTAGACGACTGGGTTGATAGGCCGGATCTGGAAGCCCAGTAATGGGTGGAGGTGACCGGTACTAATAGGCCGAGGGCTTGTCCTCAGTTGCTCGCGTCCACTGTGTTGGTTCTGAAACCACGAACAACCCCATGCCCGGGGCCACCGGGTGTGGTGCGGTTGTCTGTTTCATAGTGTTTCGGTGGTCATAGCGTGAGGGAAACGCCCGGTTACATTCCGAACCCGGAAGCTAAGCCTTACAGCGCCGATGGTACTGCAGGGGGGACCCTGTGGGAGAGTAGGACGCCGCCGAACAAATATTGCGAAAACCCCCGTACCGTTAATTCGGTACGGGGGTTTTCTGCGTTTCGGCTACCGTGGCTGGCATGAACTACAAGATCCGGTCGATACGCGCCGACGAGTGGGCCGCGGCGAAGGAGCTGCGGCTCGTCGCTCTGCAGGATCCCGTCGCGCACCTTGCCTTTCTGGAGACCTACGACACGGCGCTGGCTCAGCCGGACTCCTTCTACCAGGAGCGGGCCGTAGGGGTTGCCGAAGGTGCTGAGAAGGCTCAGCAGGTCATTGCCGAGGGGCCGGACGGGGAGTGGGTCGGGACGGTGACCGTGCTGCTTGAGGAGGCCGGGACCGTTGACTGGGCCGGCTTCGCGGTCGAGCGGAAGCAGGGGCACCTCGTCGGGGTGTTCGTGCGGCCGGAGGTGCGGGGCATCGGGCTGACCGAGGTGCTCTTCGATGCCGCCCTTGAGTGGGCCTGGGGGCGCGGGGTCGAGCGGGTGCGGCTCATCGTGCATGAGGACAACGAGCGGGCCCGGCGGTTCTACGGCAAGGTCGGCTTCGTCCCTACGGGCGTCGTCGTGCCGTTGGGCGGCAACGTGGACGAGCGTGAGCTGGAGATGGTGGTCGAGCGGCCGTAGCCGTAGGGGCCGTAAGTGCCTTTGCTAGGCCGGTAGTTCGTGGTGGGGCCAGCGGGCTCTGGCCTGTTCTCTGGAGCGGAGGAGAGCCAGGGTCGGCAGGCCTCGGTCCGCGCCTGTGGCGAGGAGTTCCGGGAGCTGGGGGAGCGGGGCCACGGCGGCTACGTCGTCCAGGACAAGCGTCATTGGTGGGTCGAGGCGACCGGCCGATGACCGTTCGGCCATGTGCCGGCCGCGCTCGACCACGCTTGATGCGAGGGCGGTGAGGAGAGGCATCGCGCCCGGGTTCGTACGGGGGTCCTCGATGGATTCACCGACCAGATAAAGCGTGCCCCCTTCGTTCGCGAAGGAATCCAAGGAGAGGGCGTCAGTTCGGTTGGGTGTGCAGGCTTCGCGGATGTTGACCGTGAAGAGGGAGGAGAGCGCGCGGCTCGTCAACTCCTGGGCGATGTCCCGGCGTTCGGGGTGGGACGTGAGGGCCGCTTCCAGTTCGCCTGCCGCGCCGGGGGCCGCCTTGGGGTTCGTGCGGAGGACGCGTACCGCGTCCTGGATCTGGGTGCCCTGGGACCATCGGTGGACGTGGCGGATGGTGCGGCCGTCGATCGCGGCGGCGTGCAGGTAGCTGCGGAGGAGTGTCTCGGCTGTGTCGGCTACCGCCTGGTCGATCTTTGCGGTGGGCTTGACCGGGGCGAGGAGGGCGGCGGCTCGTTTCACCGCGGTTTGTTTGTCCTCGCAGCCTGTTGTGGGGGACCAGTGGAGGCGGGCCGGGGTGTCGCAGAGGTGGGTGGGGTCGTAGAGGAGGACCGGGCCGAGTTTGGCTCTGGCGTCCTTGGTGTCCTGCCAGATCGTCTTGTTGGACGTGACTACCAGGGCGGGGCCTTCCGCGTCTCGTACGGCTTGAGTGGCTGTGGATTGGCGGGTCTCCGCTGTCGCCAGAAAGACTGTTTCCCGCCCGCCCACCCGTTCACCGTTCACTGGAAAGGCTGAGGAGAGGGGCGCTGCGGTCGGCGCCTGTTCGAGGGCGACCGTCGGTTGTGGTTGTGGCTGTGGCTGTGGCTGCGGTTGGGGTTCCGGGCGTTGTATCGGGACCTCGTTGACCTCCGGGGCCGGGGCCGGGGCCGGTACCGCCGCCCTGCCCCTCGCCCGTACCGCCCGCCATCTCGCCAGCGTGCCCATCACGAACACCGCCAGGACGACCAGGATCATCAACTGGCCGATGAACAGGCCCCAGAAGAGGCCGTAGCCGGAGAACTCGGCGGGTGGGGACTGGGGCCAGGCGCCGGCGACGTCGTGCGGCTGGGCGATCAGGTGGCGCATGGCGGTCGGGGTGCGGGCGAAGGTCACGCCGGTCGGCCAACTGCCCTTGGAGAACAGGGCGGCCAGGCCCGTCGCCGACCACACCAGCAGCGTCATGCCGATGAGGAACGCGAGCAGGCTCACCAACAGGCCGTCGGGGATGCCCCCTTGGCGCTCGCGTCCACCGTCGTCCGGTCTCATGTCATGCCACCGCCGTTCACGCCACCGTGGACTCGGAGGAGCCGTCGAGATCGCTCAACTGTTGTTCCATGAAGGCCGCCGCGCGTTCCTCGGCCTCCAACTCGGCGGCGCGCAGGGCGTCGTCGGTGACTTCCTGGTCGTGTTCGCGCGAGGACTGGGTCATCGCGCGGTCGGTGAAGACCAGAGGGCGTTCTGTTTCGGTGATCAGGTGTTTGACCACCTGGACGTTGCCGTTGACGTCCCAGACCGCGATGCCGGGAGTGAGGGTGGGGATGATCTCCACCGCCCAGCGTGGCAGCCCCAACACCCGCCCGGTTGCCCGGGCTTCGTCCGCTTTCTGGGCGTAGATCGTTCGCGTCGACGCCATTTTCAGGATCGCTGCCGCTTCCTTTGCCGCCGCGCCGTCCACCACGTCCGAGAGGTGGTGGACCACCGCCACGAACGACAGGCCGAGGCGGCGGCCGAACTTCAGCAGGCGCTGGAAGAGTTGGGCCACGAAGGGGCTGTTGATGATGTGCCAGGCCTCCTCGACCAGGAAGATGCGCTTCTTCCGGTCGGGGCGGATCCAGGTGTGTTCCAGCCAGACGCCGACGATTGCCATCAGGATGGGCATGGCGATGGAGTTGCGGTCGATGTGGGACAGGTCGAAGACGATCAATGGCGCATCCAGGTCGATGCCTACCGTCGTCGGGCCGTCGAACATGCCGCGGAGGTCGCCGTCGACCAGGCGGTCGATGACGAGGGCGACGTCCAGGCCCCAGGCCCGTACGTCGTCTATGGCGACGTTCATCGCCTCGGCAGACTCCGGTTCGGGGTGGCGCAGTTGCTCGACGATGTCCATGAGGACCGGCTGGCGTTCGACGATCGTCTCGTTGACGTAGGCGTGCGCCACCTTCAGCGCGAAGCCGGAGCGTTCGTCGAGGCCGTGGCCCATCGCCACCTCGATGATCGTGCGGAGCAGGGCGAGTTGGCCTGTCGTCGTGATCGCGGGGTCGAGGGGGTTGAGGCGGATTCCCATGTCCAGGGCGGCGGTTGGGTCCAGCCGGATAGGAGTTATCCCCAACTCCTCCGCGATCAGGTTCCATTCGCCGACGCCGTCCTCGCCCTGGGCGTCCAGGACGACCACCTGGCGGTCGCGGAAGCGCAGTTGGCGTAGGACGTACGTCTTCTCCAGGGCCGACTTGCCGTTGCCGGACTCGCCGAGCACCAGCCAGTGGGGGGCGGGGAGTTGCTGGCCGTAGAGCTGGAAGGGGTCGTAGATGTAGCCCTTGCCGGAGTAGACCTCGCGGCCGATGATGACGCCCGAGTCGCCCAACCCGGGGGCGGCCGTGGGGAGATAGACCGCCTGGGCCTGGCCCGTCGAGGTGCGGACGGGGAGGCGGGTGGACTCGATCTTTCCGAAGAGGAAGGACGTGAAGGCGTCGGTGAGGACGGACAGCGGATCCCGCATCTGAGCCCTACCTCCGGATGCCGGTGGCGAACGGCAGTGTGTTCACAAACGCGCGGTGGTGCTCGCGGTCGCACCACTCCAGCTTCAGATACGACTTGCCGGCGGACGCCCTTATCGTGCGCTTGTCGCGCGCGAGAGCCTCGGGGTTGCGGGAGGAGACGGTGATGTAGCCGACCAGGTTCACCCCGGCCGCGCCGCTCGCCAGGTCCTCGCCGCGCTGGTCCATGCGGCCGTGGGCGGCCACGTCACGGGGGTCGACGGTGCGGTTCATCTTGGCGGCGCGGGAGGCGTCGGCCTCGTCGTTCGTCTTCTCGGTCAGCATGCGCTCGATGGCGACCTCGGTGGGTTCGAGGTCCATCGTGACGGCGACCGTGCGGATGACGTCCGGGGTGTGGACGAGGAGCGGGGCGAGGAAGTTGACTCCGACCGGGGTCATCGGCCACTCCTTCACCCAGGCCGTGGCGTGGCACCACGGCTCGCGGGTCGACGACTCACGGGTCTTCGCCTGGAGGAACGTCGGTTCCATGGCGTCGAGTTCGGCCGGCCAGGCGTTGCGCTTCGTCATCGCCTGGAGGTGGTCGATGGGGTGGTCCGGGTCGTACATGGAGTGGATGAGGGATGCGAGCCGGCCCTGGCCGAGCGGCTGCCGTACGCGGATGTCGGCTTCCTGGAGACGTGAGCAGATGTCCGTCAACTCGCGCGCCATGACGACCGCGAGGCCCGCGTCGCGGTCCAGCTTGCGGCCCGCGTGCGGGCGGGACGCGCGGGCCATCGCGTGGGCCTCGGCGGAGAGTTCGCGGTTGAAGTGCATGCAGGCGACGAGGTAGGCGCGGTGCTGCTCGCTGCTGGTGGACACCATCGACTGAAGTTGGTCGTACGACTGTTGCAGCCAGGTCAGTGACTTCTCGTCGCCGCGCTGGGCGACGTCCTTGGCGTGTGCGTCCGG
The DNA here is from genome assembly GCF_033335955.1 of Streptomyces sp. N50. Taxonomy (GTDB): domain Bacteria; phylum Actinomycetota; class Actinomycetes; order Streptomycetales; family Streptomycetaceae; genus Streptomyces. The sequence goes on along the minus strand of NZ_CP137549.1, from coordinate 4,200,813 downwards.
GTCGGCGGGCAGGGTGCGGGCCAGCATCTGGATGCGGGTGACGAAGCCGTCGCCGTTCGCCACGTGCTTGAGCAGCGTGCCGAAGCGGTCGACGAGGGCCTCCTGGTCCTCGCTGTCGCGCAGGCCGACGCCCGGGCCCTCGATCTCGATCGCCGCGGTGACCGTACGGCGGTCGGCGTGCAGGAGGACCGCGATCTCGTCGGGGCCGAAGGGGGCTGCCAGCCAGTTGATGCGGCCGATCCCGGGGGGCGGGCCGATCTCCACCTCGCGGCCGTCGAGGTGGACGCCGGCCTCCATGACGGAGGAGCGGTACGTCGTGCCGTTGCGCAGGGTTCGCTTGTAACTGCGGTTGATCTCGAACCACTTGTAGAACGTACGGCGCTTGTACGGCACGTAGACCGCCATCAGCGCCAGCATCGGGAAGCCCGTCAGGAGCACGATGCGCAGGGACAGGACGGGGACGAGGAGTCCGCTCATCATGCCGAGGAACGCGCCCACGATGATGAGCGCGATCTCGCCGGTCTCGCGATTCTTGCCGACGATCGCGTTCGGCCGGGCACGGCCGATGAGATATGTCCGGCGGGGCGTGATCGGATGGGACAGGTGGGACTCTGTCGTCAACGCCCTTCACCTCCCGTGCGGTTGTTGCGGGCGTTGCTGGCGTGCGGGGTGTTCGCCGGGCTCTGGCGGGGTGCGGGCGCGGCGGAGGGGACGGCTCCGCCGCCGCTCGACGGGCGGCTGCTGTGGGCCGCGACGCCGCCGGAGACCGGGTTGGACGGGCGGGCGCCGCCGCCGGACGAGGACTGGCCGCCCCCGCCGTCGTTCGTGCGGGCGCTGTGGGTCTTGATGCCCTGGGCGACCATGGTGGCCGGGGAGCTGATGACCGCGGCGGCCTTGCCCTCGGCGCCCTGCATGATGCGGTTGTTGCGGCCGCCGGCGATCTCGTCGCCGAAGCCGGGGACGAAGCGGTAGATCATCGCGCTGGCGAAGATGGCGAGCAGGATGATCGCGAGGCCGGAGACGACGGCGGAGAACGAGTCCGGGCCGTCGGCGGTGGACAGGGCGCCGGCCAGGCCCAGCACGATCACGATGACCGGTTTGACCAGGATCACCGCGATCATGATGCCGGCCCAGCGGCGGACGTGGCCCCAGAGGTTCTTGTCGACGAGGCCCGCGTAGACGACGGTGCCGAGGAGGGCGCCGACGTAGAGGAGGGCGGCGCGGATGACGAGCTCCAGCCAGAGGATGCCGGCGGCGAGGATGCTGACCAGGGAGACCACGATCAGCATGATCGGGCCGCCGCCGATGTTGTTGCCCTTGGCGAGGGCGCCGGAGAAGTTGCCGAAGAAGGTGTCCGTCTGGTTGCCGGTGGTTTTCGCGAGGACCTCTGTGATGCCGTCGGTGGCGGAGACGACGGTGTACAGGATCAGGGGGGTGAACGCGGAGGCGATGACCGTGAGCCAGAGGAAGCCGATGGCCTCGGAGATCGCGGTGGTGAGGGGGACGCCACGTACCGCGCGCTTCGCTACCGCGAGGAGCCACAGGAGGAGGGTGAGGATCGTCGACGCGGCGAAGACGACGGCGTACTGCTGAAGGAACCGGGGGTTCGTGAAGTCGACGTTCGCGGTCTCTTTGACGGCGTCGCTGAGCTTGTCGATGGTCCAGGAGGCGGCTTCGGCGCAGCCCTTGCCCAGGGAGGAGAGGGGGTCGAGGGTGTCGGTGGTGCTGGGAGTGGTGGTCCCGGAGCCGGCACCGGCTTTGCCGTTCTCGCAGATGTCCTTGGCATCGCCGACGAGGAGCTTGCACTCCGCCTTCCCCGTGGGGGTCGGCGTCGGTGAGGGGGCCGCGAAGGCGCGGGTGGCCAGCAGCACGGCGGTGGTCTGTACGGCGGTGAGGACGGCCGCGACCTTGAGTACGCGACCCGATTTACCGGGCATAGGTGAACCCTCCGTACTCCTGGACGGCCTTGGCCATGGCGTCGGCGGTCGATGCCTTGTTGTCGCCGGGGACGGGTGCTGGGCCGTCCTTCTGGGAGAAGCTGTCGGCTTTCCAGTCGTTGTCGGCCCAGCGCAGGTGGAGCGTCAGGGTGAACCAGTCGCTGGTCACCGGGTTCGTCGAGGCCGTGCCCGCGGTGCCGTACAGCCCGGTGCACCAGACCTCCACCGTCGCCACGGTGTCCGAGTAGCCCGTGACCTTGGTGCCGATGGGCACGGTGCGGGAGACGTAGGTGTTGCCCGCTGTCGCGTTGCCGTTCTCGTCCAGGCCGAGTTTGCTCAGGAAGTCCTTGGAGTAGGCCTGGTCGAGGCTGCTCTCCAGCGCCGTCTGCTTGTCGGCCGCGAACACCTGCTGCACGATCTCGCTGCGCCGGGACGGCTTGAGGATGTCCGCCGAGACGAGCACCGTGGCGTAGTTGGTCGCCGCGCTCTCCGCGCCCTGCTGGTCGTGGGCGAACCCGGCGGGGATCCCGCTCGCCTTCGACTGCACCGGCTTCGTCCCGGTCGCCGTCGTGGACGCGGCGTCCGGCTTCGAACCGCTCGTCGTGCCGTTGTCGTTCGACGACGACGTGCCGTCGCCGCGGTTGGCGAAGGCGATGGCGGCGATGAGGAGGACGACGACTCCGACGACCGTGACCAGGCTTTTCGAGGAGGACGGTCTGCCGCCGCGGCGGGCGCCGCCGTAGATGTCGCCGCCGGTGCCCTGGGGGAGGCGGGTGCGGGTCTGGCCCGTGCCGCCGTAACCGCCGGAGGTCTCGTGCTCGTCTCCGGGACTCATGCCGGGTACGCCCCTTCGCCGTCGTCCAGAAACGCCTGGATGTACGACGGTAGCCGTGCTGGTTCCCGCGCGGGCGCGGAGTGGTGACTCGACATCAGGGAGACGCAACCTCAGCCGGTGGGCACGACGGGTGGGTGGAGAGGGTGGAGAGAGTGGGGAGAGGTGAAGGGCTTCGGTCGGACGGCTATACGGCCATGCCGTACACGATCGTGAAGAGGGTGCCGAGGGAGCCGATGATGAAGACGCCGGTCAGGCCGGCGACGATGAGGCCCTTGCCCTGTTCCGCGCTGAACGTGTCGCGGAGCGCCGTCGCGCCGATGCGCTGTTTGGCCGCACCCCATACGGCGATACCGAGGCAGAGCAGGATGGCGACCGCCATCACGACCTCGATCATCACCTTCGCCTCGTTGCCCAGGCTGCCGAAGGGGCCCCAGTCCGGAGCGATTCCGCCGATGATGGTGTTGATGTCTCCCTTGTCGGCCGCAGAGAACATGTAAGTCACCGCCCCTGGTGGGTAGTTCCGCATCCCCTGCAGGTGCGCAGAGGTCAGGCATCATTGTCGCCGACAAAGGCGCCGTCCGATGTCGACTTGGCGTCATTGATTGGCGGGTTTCGTACGAATACCCCGTACGGTCACTCTGTGTATCACGGTAGGTAACGCCGGGCAACGATTCCGGTGCGGAACCTGTCCGTGGTTTGGTCGTTAGCCCCTGATTACCCGGTGCCGTTCGCGTTGATGTTCTCATGATGAACGGGCCGCGGCTGGATGCCGCGGCCCGTTCTCCCGTGCCAGGTGTGGCCCCCACGACCCACTGTGGCACGACATGTGACTGAGGATCAGTTCAGGGTGGGGGGCAGGTCACCGTCCGTCAGTTGGCGAAGGCGGACACACCCTCCGGGGTGCCCCAGCCGGTCGGGCCGTCGTAGCCGGTCTCGGCGGTGCAGAAGTACGCCGTCGAGCAGGAGCCGTTGTAGCCGCTGGTCACGTCGTTGAGGGACGAGGTGCCCGCGTAGTCGTAGGGGTACTGCGCCGGGTAGGTGCCGCTGGCCGGGGTGCCGGCGAGGGCGTAGACGCCGGCGATGATCGGCGCGGAGACGCTGGTGCCGCCGAAGGTGTACCAGCCGGCGGTGACGCCGTAGGAGTCGTAGACCGAGACGCCGGTGGCGGGGTCGGCGACCGCGGAGACGTCGGACTCCATGCGCTTGGTGCAGCCGGTGTCGGTCTGCCAGGTGGGCTTGGCGTCGTAGGCGGAGCAGCCGGAGCCGGTGCCCTCGGTGCTGGAGGTGCGCCAGACGGCCTCGGTCCAGCCGCGGGTGGTGGAGGAGGTGGAGAGCTTGGTGCCGCCGACCGCCGTCACGTACCGGGAGGTTGCCGGGTACTCGGCGCCGTAGGCGCTGTCACCGGAGGAGACGGTGATGGCCACGCCCGCGTGGTTGTAGTACGAGGTGTCGTACGACGTCTGCGAGGAGGACTCGGAGCCGCCGTAGGAGTTCGAGACGAACTTGGCGCCCAGGGCGACGGCCTCGTTCTCGGCGGTGCCGAGGTTGGCGTAGCTGGCGCTGGTGGCCTCGACGAGGGTGATGTTGCACAGCGGGCAGATCGCGCTCGCCATGTCGAGGTCGAGGGAGATCTCCTCGGACCAACCGGCGTCGCTGGTGGGGAGGGAGGTGGTCGAGCCGGTCTGACTGACCTTCTTGAAGCAGCCGTTGGCCGTCGTGCAGGCCGAAAGCCCGTAGTACGAGCGGTAGGTGGCGAGGTCGGCCTCGGCGTTCGGGTCGTTGTACGCGTCGACGATCGCGATCGTCTCGCCGGAGCCGTTGGAGGCGGCGGCGGAGGTCAGGCCGTAGGCGGACCGGAGGTTGGTCGGGCTGTAGCCGGAGGGGGTCGACGCGTCGGCGGCCTTGGGGGTGATGCCGGTCTTCGCGGCCTGCATCTTCTGGAAGGCGGTGAGGCCGCCGGTGACGCGGTAGGACTTGCACGTGAGGTCACCCGTGTGCTTGGGGGTCGCACAGGGGGTGGCGGCGTAGGTCACCGCGGTGGAGGTGGTGGCGCTCTGTGCCGCGTCCGCCTGTACGGCGGTGCCGAGGCCGGTGAAGACCAGTGCGGCGGTGGCTACGGCGACGGACCCTATGCGGCGCCATCTACCGTGCGTGTGGGGGGAGTCGGGGGTCGTGGTACGCAAGGTGCAGCCTCCTGAGTCGGTGGAACAGGGGCGGTGCGGGTGCGTCTCGCCGGCACGGTTTCTCCGGCGGTGGGGGGCGGCCCGCGATGACCATCTCTTGTTGAGTACGCGACAACAAGGGGCTGCTGGAATCCTGACTTCCGGCTTACCGAACAGGGTCTGGCCCTTTACCAAACCCACAGGATTCTCATGGGAGTTGGGCCCCGCGGCACGGCGAACGGGCCGCGGCTGGTTGCCGCGGCCCGTTGCCACTTGCTCCGCCGAGGGGACCCCACGTCCCCCTCTTGCCGGCGGCTCCCCGTGACCCGACGGGGAGGTTCTCGCGGAGTGGAGTGCGGTCAGCCGGTGAAGGCGGACACGCCCTCCGGGGTGCCCCAGCCGGTCGGGCCGTCGTAGCCCGACTTGGCGGTGCAGAAGTAACTCGTCGAGCAGGAGCCGTTGTTGCCGCTCGTCACGTCGTTCAGCGCGGAGGTGCCGGCCGCGGCGTACGGGTACGACGCCGGGTAGTCGCTGGAGCCGGGGGTGCCGGCCAGCGCGTAGACGCTCGCGATGATCGGGGACGAGGCGCTGGTGCCGCCGTAGGTGCCCCAGCCGGTGCCGTCGTCGCCGTAGGTGTCGTAGACCGAGACGCCCGTGGCGGGGTCGGCGACCGCGGAGACGTCCGAGATCATGCGCTTGGTGCAGCCGGTGTCGGTCTGCCAGGACGGCTTCGCGTCGTACGCGGAGCAGCCGGAGCCGGTGCCCTCGGTGCTGCTCGTCTTCCACACGGACTCGGTCCAGCCGCGGGAGTTGGAGGACGTGGAGAGCTTGGTGCCGCCGACCGAGGTGACGTACTGCGAACCGGCCGGGTACTCGGCGCCGTAGGCCTCGTCGCCCGCGCTGGCGGTGATGGCGACGCCCGCGTGCTTGTAGTACGAGGTGTCGTACGACGTGTCGGAGGAGGACTCCGAGCCGCCGTAGGAGTTCGAGACGAACTTCGCGCCCAGCTTCACGGCCTCGTTCACCGCGGTGCCGAGGTTGGCGTCGCTCGCGGACTTGGCCTCGACCAGGAGGATGTTGCAGTTCGGGCAGGTCGCGCTGACCATGTCGACGTCGAGGGACTCCTCGCCGGCCCAGCCGCTGTCGGCGGTCGGCAGCGAGCTCGTCGAACCGGTCTGACTGACCTTCTTGAAGCAGCCGTTGGCCGTCGTGCAGGCCGAGAGGCCGTAGTACGAGCGGTAGGTCGCGAGGTCGGACTCCGCGTTCGGGTCGTCGTAGGCGTCGACGATGGCGACGGTCTCGCCGGAGCCGTTGTCGGCGGCCGCGTCGGCCAGGCCGTAGGCGGACTGGATGTCCGAGGGGCCGTAGCCGGTGGGGTCGTCCGAGGCGGCCTTCGGGGAGATGGTCTTGGGCGCGATGCCCTTCACGGCGGCCTGCTTCTCCATGAAGGCGGTGGTGCCGCCGGTGACACGGAGGGCGTTACACGCGGCGAAGCCCTTCTTCGGGGTCGCGGCGCAGCCGATCTTCGTGTACTGCACGTGGGCCTTGGCGACCTGGGCGGCGATCGTCTTGGCGGTCGCCTTGTGGGGGATGGTGGCGGCGCTCGCGTGGGCCGCGGTGCCGAGGCCGGCGAGCAGGAGTGCGGCGGTCGCGGTGGCGGCGGCGCCGAGTCTGCGCCAGTTGCCGCGTATGTGGGGGGAGTTGGGGGGTGACGTACGCAACGTACAGCCTCCAGGGAGAGGTTGGCAGAGGCCTGCGAGTGGGGGTCCACCGGTGAGGTTCCCGGTGGGGGCGGCGGCCCGCGATGACCATCTCTTGTTGAGTACGTGACAACAAGGTGGGTTCCGGAATTCTGACTTCCGCGTTACTCAAGGGGGTTGGGGGATTGCTGATCAGTGGCTGGGGGATGGGGTGGGGATGGCTCGGGCTTGACTGTCTCCACGGGAACTTCACAGCGGGACGCGCGTTGACTGGGGTTCCGGCGGGGGCGGGGGTGGGGGGTTCCGTTGTGTGCTGGGTGCGGGGCGGTGGGGGCTGGTCGCGCAGTTCCTCGCGCCCCTAGGGGGTTGGGGTGCGGGGTGTTTGCGGGGGCGGGGGGTGTGCGTGCTGGTTGCGCAGTTCCCCGCGCCCCTAAAAAAAGGGGGGGTGCGGTTAGTCGGTGTCGAGCCGTTGCCGTTTGCTACTCGTGCTCGCGGGGGGTCAGGCCCGTCAGCAAGTGGTGGATCAGGGTGGGGATGCCGGAGGTCGCTGCTTCCGGGGTGAGGGTGCCCTGGGCTGCGAAGGAGGCTGTGCCGTGGAGGGCGGCGCCGATGACCAGGGCGATGGTCCAAGGGGGGCCCGGGATCATCTCGCCGCGCTCCTGGGCGTCGGTGACGATCTGTACGAACTGGGTTGTCGTGCCGTCCACCGCTGCCCGGAGCTGCTCGGAGATGTCCGGGTCGTGCTTGCGGGAGTACATGACCTCCAGCAGTTCGGCGTGCGTGACCGCGAACTGGACGTAGGTCCTGGCCAGTTCGGTGAGGCGGGCTTCGAGGGGCAGGTCGGGGTGGTCCGCGGCGGTCAGTTCTTTCGCCATGCGCTCGAAGCCGGTCAGGGCGAGGGCGTCGACCAGGGCCTGCTTGTCCTTGAAGTGGCGGCCGGGGGCCGCGTGACTGACGCCCACGTCCCGGGCCAGTTCGCGCAGGGACAGCGCCGCGACCCCCTTCTCCAGCAGGGTGCGTTCCGCGCTTTCGAGCAGGGCGGAGCGCAGGTCTCCGTGGTGATAGGGGCGTACAGGCATGCGAACCATCGTATCCCGATGTTGACGGCGTCAGCATTGTTGTCGGCGTCACCATTGTTGTCATTGACAGCATTGTTGGCGTTGCCTACATTGGGAGGCATGGACAACACGGACAGCACCATCGGCAGCAGTAGCAAGGGCAAGGGCAAGGTCAAGTGGGATGTCGGGCGGATTCCTGACCTCTCCGGGCGTACCGCCGTCGTCACCGGGGCCAACAGTGGGATCGGGTTCGCGGCCGCCGCCGAGCTGGCCCGTGCGGGCGCGCATGTCGTGTTCGCCGTACGGGACCTGGAGCGGGGGCGGGCCGCGGCGGCCAAGGTGAGCGGGAGCGCGGAGGTGCGGCGGCTGGATCTCGCGGATCTGGCGTCCGTGCGGGAGTTCGCCGAGGGGTGGGACGGGCCGCTGGACCTGCTGATCAACAACGCCGGCGTGATGATGCTCCCCGAGCGGCGCACGCGCGACGGCTTCGAGATGCAGTTCGGCACGAACCACCTGGGCCACTTCGCCCTGACGAACCTGCTGTTGCCGCACATCACCGACCGCGTGGTGACCGTCTCCTCCGGCGCGCACCGGATGGGCGACGGCATCATCCACTTCGAGAACCTGAACCTGGACGGGATCTACAGCCCGCAGCGCGCGTACTCCCAGTCCAAGCTCGCCAACCTGCTCTTCACGCTCGAACTCCAGCGCAGGCTCACGGAGTCGGGCTCGCGCGTCCGCTCCCTCGCGGCGCACCCGGGCTGGGCGGCGACCAACCTCCAGAGCCATACGGCGAACCCGGTCTCGCGCGTGCTCATGGCCGTCGGCAACAAGGTCGTCGCCCAGGACGACAAGGGCGGCGCTCTGCCGACGCTCTTCGCGGCGACCCAGGATCTTCCGGGCGCGAGTTTCGCCGGCCCGAGCGGGATGGGTGAGATGAGGGGCGCGCCGACGCTGGTGGGGCGCAGCACGGCGGCGAGTGACGTGGAGGCGGCGGAGCGGTTGTGGGAGGCGTCGGAGGGGCTTACGGGAGTGGTGTTTCCGGTGCGGAGCGTTCCGGGGAAGGCGGGGGCGGGGCGGGTGTGAGGTTGGCGGGGGTGAGACGAGAGTCGAGCCGGGAGGCGGGGCAGGAGTTGAGGGCTGCCGGTCGCTCGTCGCCGGTCCGCGGACCCGACTCCGGGAAGCGGGCTCGCTCAAGGCCCAGCACGCCGTCGGCTCACCTCGTAAGGGATTCGCCGCTCACCGTCGGCTCACCGCTGCCAGTCGCGGCTCGCGGCCGCTCTCACCCGGTCGTCGTCTCCGCAGGCCAGCAGGTCGAGCAGGAGGCCTCGGATCAGGGCCAAGGCACGGGTCGCCCTGGTCTCCGCGAGGGCGGGTGGTGTGCCGGGGGGCTGGGCCCGTACGAGGAGGTCGAGCCAGTCCCGGGCCGCCTCGGCGGCGAAGCCTGCCCAGGGGCCGGGGTCGTGGGTGAGGGAGAGGAGGAAGGCCTCGTACGTCAGCCGCACCATGGGGCGTTGTTCCGGTGCGGAGAGGAAGGTCCACAGGCTCTCCGTCAGGGCGTCGAAGCCGTCGCCGGCCGTACCGGCCGCGTTGGTCGGGTTGGCCGCGTTGGTCGGCTCCGCCAGGACCGCGGCCATCATCCCCACCTGCTCGTGGCGGGCCCGGGCGAGCAGTTGGCGTAGGAGCTCGTCCTTGCTGCCGAAGAGGTAGAGCAGGACGCGCGGGCTGGTGCCCGTGGCGGCGGCCAGGGGGCGCAGGGACAGGCCGGTGAGGCCGTGTTCCAGGAGGTAGCCGTAGCAGGCGTCGAGGAGTTCGGTGCGCCGGGGCGACGGTGGTGATGGCTGTGGCGGCGGTGATGACGGTGTCGTACCCACTGCGCTACCGTAACTGAAACGAGTGTTTCAGTGTCGGTTTCGGTGGAGGTCGCGGGATGGGTGGCCACGACGACTTCGCGCTCGGCGGGCGTACGGCCCTGGTGACCGGCTCGGTGCGCGGGCTGGGCCTGGAGATGGCGCGGGGGCTGGCCAGGGCGGGCGCGCGGGTGCTGGTCAACGGGCGGGATCCGGTCACCGCGGAGGCGGCCGCCGCCGGGCTGCGGGAGGACGGGCTGGACGCCGCGGCCGCCGTCTTCGACGTGACCGACCGTGCGGCTGCGCGGGACGCGGTGCGCGGGCTCGGGGACATCGACGTGCTGGTCAACAACGTCGGGCACCGGGACCGGCGCGGCCTCGACGCCATGACGCCGGACGAGCTGGCGCACATGCTGGACGTCCACCTGGTCTCGGCGTACGCGCTGAGCCGGACGGTCGCCGAAGGGCTGGCCGGGCGCGGCACCCCGGGCCGGATCATCAACGTCTCCTCGGTCATCGGCCAGTTGGGCCGCACCGGCGACGTCGCCTACGCCACCGCCAAGGCCGGCCTCGACGGACTGACCCGGGCGCTGGCCGCGGACCTGGGGCCCAGCGGTACGACGGTCAACTCGGTGGCCCCGGGGACGTTCGCGACCGAGGTCAACGCCGGGCTGGCGGACGATCCCGAGTGGGGCCGGTGGCTCAAGAGCCGTACCGCGCTGGGGCGTTGGGGGCGGCCGGCGGAGATCGCCGGGATCGTGGTGTTCCTGGCGGGCGACGCGGCGTCGTTCATCACGGGGCAGACGATCGCGGTGGACGGCGGGATGACGACGACGTTCTGAGCCCGCCCCTCCCAGATCCCCTTTGCTTGCCCCCGGCTCCCCCTCAACTCCAGGTGCGCGCCTGGGTGTTGAACACCGCCGGGTCGCTGTGCACCGGCAGAACGCAGAGCAGGTGGCCGCCGGGGGCGCGCAGTACCCGGCACTCCAGCCAGCGGGCGGTCTCGGTCGCGCCGAGGGCGAGCAGGCGGGTGGTCTCCGCCTCCACGTCGTCGGTCTCGATGTCGATGTGGAAGCGCGGGTCGGTGTCGTCGATGGACTGAACTGCCGTGACCAGGCCGGGGATTGCCTCATGGAGCGTGGTGAACTGCTCCTCGCCGGGGACCGGTTCCGCCGGGGTGCCGAGTGCCGCCGACCAGAAGGCCGCCGCGGCGGCGGCCTCCGGGCCCGGGGTGTCGATCAGGAGGGCGTAGACGCGGCTTCTATGCATCCGGCCCGATTCCCTTGGTTTCCGGGGCTGTTGTGTCCGCCGTGTCCGCCACGCCCTCCACTCCCTCCACGAAGTGGTCGAACTCGCCTGCCTGGACGCCGAGTACGAAGGCGTCCCACTTGCGGCGGTTGGTGGTGACGACGTTCTCGGGGTCGCTGGTCTCGCGGATGTAGACCGGGGCCTCGCCGTCGTCGCCGGGACCGAAGGCGAGCTCGATCCAGGGGCCGGGGCCGGTCGCGTCCGGTGGGGCGGCTCGTTCCCAGGTGAGGTCGGGGGGGATGTCGGACATGGGGTTTCCTTCGTCGAGTGCCGGGGAGACGACGAGTATCGCGCAGGAGAGGCGGGAGGGGCGGACGGACAGTACGGTGGACAGACCGCCGGACCAAGCGTCGACTCGAGCGCGAACGCGCTGTTCACAGCGAAATCTCAGTAAACGTCGACGTCCTTTCTCACCTTCGTGGGACAGAGTGGGGCCCGATGAAGCGCAGCTCACGCATCTCCCGTTCCGCTCGCCTCGCGGGCAACCGTAGGTACGCGCTGTTCGTCGCCGTGGTGACGCTGGCACTGACCTCGGCCTCTGTGGCGACCGCCGACGACGGCCCCGGGCCCTTCGGCGTGACCACCGTGACCGAGGTGAGCAAGCAGAGCCTGCGGGTCGGCGCCCTGTTCGGGGCGGCCCACGCCACCAGCCTCGCCGGCGGGCACCACTGCACCGCGTCCGTGGTGCACAGCGCGGGGCACAACCTCATCGTCAGCGCGGCCCACTGCCTGGACGGGGACCCCGGCGACGTGTTCGTGCCGGGCTACCGGGACGGCAAGGCGCCGTACGGGGTGTGGAAGGTCGAGCAGCGGTTCCTGCCGGACGGGTGGTCCAAGGGGCAGGCCGAGGACAGTGACATCGGCTTCGCCACGCTCGTCGAGGTGGGCGGTAAGAACATCGAGGACGTGGTGGGCGCCGACCGGTTCACGACCGGGACGGCGACCGGGGCCACGGCGGTGACGATCACCGGGTATCCCTCCGCCACCGACCAGCCCATCAGCTGCACCAACAAGCCCACCCTGCACAGCGGCACCCAGCAGCGCATCGACTGCCCGGGCTTCACCGGCGGCACCAGCGGGAGTCCCTGGGTGAACGGGGACCAGCAGGTCGTGGGGGTCATCGGAGGGCATGAGCAAGGCGGGCTGACACCCGACATCTCGTACAGCGTGGTGTTCGGGAAAGAGGCGGCCGAGTTGTACAAGGATGCGACGACTGACCCGTAATAAGGATCGGTGTGCGGTGCGCGCGACTCGTTGAATACGCGTCAGATGTGGTGGAAGCACGGCGAAATGCCGCCACCCTCCCCGGAAATGGCCTTGAACAGGGCTGTCATGGGGGAGGGTTGAGCCGTGCGAAAAGTATGGGTGGCCGGTGGGGTCGCGGCTGGGCTGGGGCTCAGCTTTGTGATGCTGCTCGTCGTCGGGGTCTACCTCGTCGCCGGGAACCTCGTGAACGGGGCCGGCGGCGGGAGCGTCGCGCTCGCCAAGGGCGCGGTGCCGACGGCGTACTCGGCGCTCGTGCAGAAGTGGGGCAACCTCTGTCCCGCCCTCAACCCCGCGCTGCTCGCCGCCCAGCTGTACCAGGAGAGCGGGTTCAACCCGAACGCGAAGAGCCCGGCGAAGGCCGAGGGGATAGCGCAGTTCATCCCCGGGACCTGGGCCACGCACGGGATCGACGGCAACGGCGACGGCGTACGCGACGTATGGGACCCGAACGACGCGATCCCGTCGGCCGCGACCTACGACTGCGAGCTCGCCTCGTACGTGAAGGACGTGCCGGGGAACCAGACCGCGAACATGCTCGCCTCGTACAACGCGGGGGCGTACGCGGTCATCAAGTACGGGGGCGTGCCGCCGTACTCCGAGACCAAGAACTACGTGAAGACGATCACGACGCTCTCGCAGAGCTTCGCCGCGCCCGTCAGCCGGGTCGATCCCTCCGAGCAGGCCGCCACCGCGATCACGTACGCGCAGAGCAAGCTCGGCACGCCGTATCTGTGGGGCGGGAACGGTACGGCCGACCAGGACGGGCGGTTCGACTGCTCGGGGCTGACCAAGGCGGCGTTCGCGGCGGCGGGGATCACGTTGCCGCGCGTTGCGAACGATCAGTACAACGCGGGGCCGCATCCGCAGCGGGCCGAATTGCTGCCGGGAGATCTGGTGTTCTTCTCGGACGACCTGACCAATTCCCGGGCCATCCGGCATGTGGGGATTTATGTCGGCGGCGGGTACATGATCGACGCACCCCGGACGGGTGCTGTGATCCGTTTCGACCCCATTGACACCCCCGATTACTTCGGCGCCACCCGGGTCACCGAAGATGGCGCGAAAGCGCTCCCCACGACGGTGTGAACCGAGCGTGAACCCACCCCCTGAGCTGCGGCGATGAGTCTCTCTTCGATAACGTCTGAGTGATCATTCGGTGGAGGGTGGAACGTATTAACCGGGACCGTGCGTTCCTGTTCAGTAATGCGCACGAGAGGTGCGCCCGGAACTACGACGAAGGAGCCGCAGCACCATGGCTGTACTCGCCGAATCCGGGTCGAATCCCGACGTCGATCTGCTCTACGACATCAATGGGCTCGCCAAGGACGCGCCGCACTGGTTCGACCGGGGCATGTCGTTCGTCGGGGAGTACGGGTTGCTCGTCGCGATGGTGCTGCTCGTGGTGTGGTGCTGGTGGTCCGTGCGGCGGCGTGGGGGAGAGGACGCGGCGGGCTCTGTGGCCGGGCTGGTGTGGGCACCGCTCGCCGCCTCGCTCGCCGTGCTCGTGAACGTGCCCATACGTGGGTTCGTGGAGCGGCCGCGGCCGTTTCTCGACCACACCGGGATCGATGTGCTGATCTCCGGGAAGACCGACTTCTCGTTCGTGAGCGATCACGCGACCATCACCATGGCGATGGGGGTCGCGTTGTTCGTGGCGGACCGGCGGTTCGGGGTGGCCGGGATCGGGCTTGCGCTGCTCGAAGGGTTCTGCCGGGTTTATATGGGTGTGCACTATCCGACCGACGTGATCGGTGGGTTCGCGCTCGGTACGGCTGTCGCTCTGCTGCTGTCGCCGGTTGCCATGGCTCTGCTCACGCCGGTGTTGAAGGCGGTTGAGGGGTCGGCGTGGGGTGGGTGGGTGGTTCGGTCGGCTGAGGCTCGGCGGGTTGGGCGGGACGCCTTGATTCCGGGGGCGCGTACTGAGTCGTCCGGTACTGAAGAGCGGGACCTTGCGGCATAAAGGCTCCGCCTGGCGGTCGGTTCGTCGGCTGCGGGCCCGTTGTGGCTGGTCGCGCAGTTCCCCGCGCCCCTAAAAGCCAAAAGCAAGGGGCGTCTGCCGGGCCGGAGCCTGATTCGCCCCCTACAGCCCCTGGGGATACGTGAAGAAGTGGGCGGGGTCGTACTGCTTCTTCAGGGTTGTCAGGCGGGTTGACGCGTCGCCGTAGTACGCCTTGCGCCAGTTGGTGAGGGTGGGGTCTGTGTAGTTCTGGTAGGCCGCGCCGGAGGCGTAGGGCTTCATGGCGTTGTGGAAGGACGTCAGCCAGGACTGGGCCGACGTGCCGGCCGTGCCGGAGGGCCAGGAGACTATGTACTGGGCCAGCATGCGGGAGCGGCGGTGGACGAAGGCCGTCGCCGTGGGGGAGACGCGGTTGACCGCGCCGCCGAGGGCCGTCAGGGCGATGTCGCCGGAGTTGCCGCGGACCGCCTTCATCTGGTTGAGCATCGTCTGGATGCCCGTGGCCGAGATCGAGCGGTCGAAGAAGTCCGAGCGGCCGACGTAGGTCTCCCTCGCGAGCGCGCCCTGCGGGGAGCGGCCGGGGGTCGAGCCGGGCAGGTGGCACTGGGCGTCCGTCGAGAACGACGAGCAGCCCGCGTACGCGTCCATCGACTCCTCGTACGTGTGCCGCTTCAGCGAGACGCTCGACGCGTTGCCGCCGACCAGGTGGGCCAGTTTGTCGACCGCGTTCTGGAGTTCGTTGTAGGTGCCCAGGGAGAACGCGGCGACTGAGACCTTGGGGGTGCCGCCGGGGGTGTTCGTGAGGTGGCAGGAGGACCAGATCTCGTCCGGTTGGTCCGGGCCCCACTCCTGCCAGGCCTTCACCACGGCCGCCGCCATCGACGACGGCCAGGTCAGATAGCCCGATACGGCCTGGGGCGCGGGGTGGGTCTTGTACTGGAGCTCCGTCACGACGCCGAAGTTGCCGTTGCCCGCGCCGCGCAGCGCCCAGAACAGGTCTTTGTTCTCAGTGGAGTTGGCCACCACCTGCTTGCCGTCCGCCGTGATCAGCGTGGCCTGGGTGAGGCTGTCGCAGGTCAGGCCGTACGCGCGGGAGACCACGCCGTGGCCGCCGCCGAGGGTGAGGCCGGAGACGCCGACCGTCGGGCAGGAGCCCGCGGGGATCGTCACGCCCTTCGCGGCGAGGCCCCGGTAGACGTCGATCAGCTTGGCGCCGGCGCCGACGACCGCGGAGGAGCCGCTCGCCCGGATCTTGTTCAGCTTCGACACGTCGAGGATGAGGCGGCCGTCGCCGGAGGAGTAGCCGGCGTAGGAGTGGCCGCCGTTGCGGATCGCGACGCGGATGCTGTGGGCGCGGGCGTAGGAGAGGACCGAGCGGATGTCGTCGGGGTTCGCCACGTACGCCACCGCGGCCGGCTTCAGGGAGTCGAAGCGGGTGTTGTAGAGCTGGTGGGCCGTCTTCCAGGAGGCGTCACCGGGGCGGACCAGGGTGCCGTCCAGCTCACGGGCCAGGGCGGCCCAGTTGGCGGCGGCCGCGGCGGTCGTGGTGCGCAGACCCGAGGTGCTCGTCGAGGTGGAGGCGTTGGACGCCGTCGCGGACGTGTCACCGCCGCCGGTGTTCTTGCCGTTGCACGCGGTGGTCGCGACCGCCGCTATCGCGGCCACGCCGCCGCCTATGAACGAACGCCGTTGCATTTCGCCTCCTGTGGGGTTCCGTGAAGTGAGATACGGGTCGGACCCCACAAGTTCTCGTGGTCATGTCACAGGTTCGGAACAGGCAGATGCCCGGTGGCATCCGTCCTGGCCTGGCTTCTCGCCCGTCTCGCCGGGCCTCGCCAGCCGCAGACGCAACGGGCGAAGCAGAAGGGGCCCTGCTCGACCGTCGTCGTGCGGTGTTCGGGATGTGCGGGGGGAGCCTGCCGTTCGTCCTGCTGCGCCACACCGACCACGGTACCGAGTCCGGGTAAAGCGCTCGTATGGCGGTCGCGCGACGGTCCTAGGGCGGTTGTACGGCCGCGACGACGCGTGACGGGCCCATCTACCCGTCGTTAAGCGGAACGACAGGGCCCGTTACGACGTACGGGGGTACGGCAGGCTATGGAGCGGCAGCAGAGGCGCGCGGGCGGGGCGGTCGTCGCGGCGGGACTCATGGTCGGGGTCTGTGTCGGTACCGGTGGGTGCGGTGCCGGTGACGGGGCGGCGACCGCGGACGCGCGCGGTGGCGGGGACGCGGTCGCGGTGGTGCGGCGCGCGGCCGACTCCCTTGTGGCGGCGGGGAGTTCACAGGCCCGTACGTCCATGGAGATGGCCACCGGCGGTACCCGCGTGACCATCCGCGGCGAGGGCGTCTACGACTTCCGGCGCCGGCTCGGCCGGCTGAGGGTGCAGTTGCCGCAGGACCCGGCGGGCGCCAGCGAGCACCGGCCGATCACCGAACTCCTCGCGCCGGGCGCCCTGTTCATGAAGAACCGGGGCGCCGGGGTGCCCGCCGACAAATGGGTGCGGGTCGACACCGGGACGCTGTCCGACGGCAACCTCGTGACCGGCGGCGCCACCGACCCGTACGCCGCCGCCGAGTTGCTGCGCGGGACGACTGCCGCGACGTATCTCGGGAAGACGGAGGTGGCCGGGGCTTCCGTGCGTCACTATCGGGGGGTCGCCGATCTCGCCGTCGCGGCACGGAGTGCGTCGGCGGGGAACGAGGCGGCCCTGAGGTCGGCGGCGAAAGGGTTCGCCACCGCCCGGGTGCCCTTCGACGTCTACCTCGACGACCAGGGGCGCGTCCGCAAACTGGGACAGCGGTTCAGCTTCGTCAACGGGCAGCGCCACAACCCGGTGGCGGTCACCTCGACGACGCTGCTGTACGACTTCGGGGCCCCCGTGGACGTACGGCTTCCGGCGTCGAAGGACATCTACGCCGGGCAGATCGCCGAGAAGTGACCTGAAACGGTCGGTGTGGGGCGGTGTATCGGTCGGTGTGGGTCGGGGTGAGGACTAGCCCGTCCGTGCCATGCGCGTTGTGTAGACCGCTCCCTACTCTAGGAAGTCGGTGGCGGCAGAGAAGAGGTGATGCACGTGGCTCCGGTCGGCGGTACGGCAGTTCAGGACCACGTGGCCCTCGCCGAGATCGAGCTGTGCGGAGACCTGATCATCGCGGCCTCGGCCGCCGAGGACCGGCTCAGCCTGGAGAGCATCGACGAGGTGCTGAAGGTCGCCGAGGAGCGGGACGCGTCGTCCTGTACGCCCGACTAACCGGTCGGGATCCTCGCACTGGTTAGTTTCGTGCGGAGGAGCTGGGTTGGTCAGGTGCGGAGGAGCCGGGCGATCGCCTTCGTCGCCTCGTCGACCTTCGCGTCGATCTCCTCGCCGCCCTTGACCGCCGCGTCCGCGACGCAGTGCCGCAGGTGTTCCTCCAGGAGCTGCAGCGCGAACGACTGCAGGGCCTTCGTGGAGGCGGACACCTGGGTGAGTATGTCGATGCAGTAGACGTCCTCGTCGACCATGCGCTGCAGACCGCGGACCTGGCCCTCGATCCGGCGCAGGCGCTTGAGGTGCTCGTCCTTCTGGTGGTGGTAACCGTGCGTGACCGGTTCCTGGGCCGGCTCGTCGACCGGCTCCCGCGTCGGTTCGGAGGGCGCTGCCGCCGCGCCGGCCTCGGTGGTCGTCATCGCGTCCATCGCGTCCTCCAGACATATACCCCTAGTGGGTATATCGTAACGAACTTTGCTGGGTATAGGGCCCTTGGTACGCCCCCGTGCGGATCACTGTGCCTGATGGGCGACACTGGGGGACGGCCCATTAGCCGTGGCCGGATGATGCACTTAGCATCAGCCTGACCGAAACCCATGCTTCCCGAGGACCCCTTGTGCGCTTTCGTCTGACCCCCAGGGAGACGAGCTTCTACGACATGTTCGCCGCGTCCGCGGACAACATCGTCACGGGCTCGAAACTCCTCATGGAACTGCTCGGGGCGGACACCGCCGGCCGGGCCGAGATCGCAGAGCGTATGCGGGCCGCGGAACACGCCGGTGACGATGCCACGCACGCGATCTTCCATCAGCTGAACTCCTCCTTCATCACGCCCTTCGACCGCGAGGACATCTACAACCTCGCTTCCTGCCTCGACGACATCATGGACTTCATGGAGGAGGCCGTCGACCTGGTCGTCCTCTACAACGTGGAGGAACTGCCCAAGGGCGTCGAGCAGCAGATCGAGGTGCTGGCGCGGGCGGCGGAGCTCACCGCCGAGGCCATGCCGAACCTGCGCACGATGGACAACCTCACGGAGTACTGGATCGAGGTCAACCGCCTGGAGAACCAGGCCGACCAGATCCACCGCAAGCTGCTGGCCATGCTCTTCAACGGCAAGTACGAGGCCATCGAGGTGCTGAAGCTCAAGCAGATCGTGGATGTGCTGGAGGAAGCGGCGGACGCGTTCGAGCACGTGGCGAACACGGTGGAGACCATCGCCGTCAAGGAGTCCTGACCTCTCCATGGACACCTTCGCTCTGGTCGTGACCATTCTGGTCGCGCTCTTCTTCACGTACACGAACGGTTTTCACGACTCTGCGAACGCCATCGCCACGTCCGTCTCGACCCGGGCGCTGACTCCGCGCGCGGCGCTCGCGATGGCCGCCGTGATGAATCTCGCCGGTGCGTTTCTCGGTTCCGGGGTCGCCAAGACCGTCAGCGAGGGGCTGATCGAGACGCCCGAGGGGTCGAAGGGGATGGGGATCCTCTTCGCCGCGCTGGTCGGCGCGATCACCTGGAACCTGGTCACCTGGTACTTCGGGCTGCCGTCGTCGTCCTCGCACGCGTTGTTCGGCGGGATGGTGGGGGCCGCGCTCGCGGGCGGTACGGATGTCATCTGGCACGGGGTCGTCGACAAGATCATCGTGCCGATGTTCGTGTCGCCGGTGGTCGGTCTGGTCGGCGGTTATCTGGTGATGACGGCGATCATGTGGATCTTCCGGAAGGCGAACCCGCACAAGGCGAAGCGGGGGTTCCGGATCGCGCAGACCGTGTCCGCGGCCGGTATGGCCCTCGGTCATGGTCTCCAGGACGCGCAGAAGACCATGGGTGTCGTGGTGATGGCCCTGGTGATTTCCGGCCACTCGACGTACGGCGATCCGATTCCGGTCTGGGTGAAGATCGTCTGCGCGCTGATGCTGTCGCTGGGGACGTACGCGGGTGGGTGGCGGATCATGCGGACGCTGGGGCGGAAGATCATCGAGCTGGATCCGCCGCAGGGGTTCGCGGCGGAGACGACCGGTGCGGCGATCATGTTCACCACCGCTTATCTCTTCAAGGCGCCGGTTTCCACGACTCATGTCATCACCTCGGCGATCATGGGTGTGGGCGCCACCAAGCGGGTCAACGCGGTTCGGTGGGGTGTTGCCAAGAACATCGTCATGGGGTGGTTCATCACGATGCCGGCGGCGGCGATCGTCGCGGCGCTGGCGTTCTGGATCGTGGATCTGGCGTTCCTGTAGGCGCCGCTGTATGCCGGGGGCTGCGCCCCCTGGCCCCCTGTTTCCCACCCACCCACCCGTTTACGGTTGGCCGAGAGGGTGCCGTAGAAGCAGGAGCGGTCCATCTCTCGACCCACCGTGAACGGGCGGGGCGGGCAAACAAGCGGGGCGGGCAAACAAGTCGAGAAGCCGGCCGCCGTGTGACCCGGGTGACGTGGATCGCTCACCTCTCAGCCCACCGTAAACGGGCGGGTGGGTGGGAAACCGGGAACGCGTACCCCCACCGGCCCGCACGAGCGAACGGCCTCGCCCCGGTGGGCACTTCTCGGCCGACCGTAAACGGGTGGGTGGGTGGGAAACGCCAAACGAACGGGCCCGCCCCCGGGAGCCAGGGGCGGGCCCTTTTCGTCCTCGCGGTGGCACCGCCATGCAGCACCGCGAGGGGTTTCAGGAGAGGAACGGCTCGGTTTAGCCGAAGCGGCCCGAGATGTAGTCCTCCGTGGCCTGGACCGACGGGTTGGAGAAGATGCGCTCCGTGTCGTCGATCTCGATGAGGCGGCCGGGCTGGCCGACCGCCGCGAGGTTGAAGAAGGCCGTGCGGTCGGAGACCCGCGCCGCCTGCTGCATGTTGTGCGTCACGATGACGATCGTGAAGCGTTCCTTCAGCTCACCGATCAGGTCCTCGATGGCCAGGGTCGAGATGGGGTCGAGCGCGGAGCAGGGCTCGTCCATCAGCAGGACCTTCGGTTCCACCGCGATCGCCCGCGCGATGCACAGCCGCTGCTGCTGGCCGCCCGACAGACCCGAACCCGGCTTGTTCAGGCGGTCCTTGACCTCGTTCCAGAGGTTCGCGCCCTTCAGGGACTTCTCGACCACGTCCGACAGCTCGCTCTTCTTGTAGCTGCCGTTCAGCCGCAGACCCGCCGCCACGTTGTCGAAGATCGACATCGTGGGGAACGGGTTCGGGCGCTGGAAGACCATGCCGATCTCGCGGCGCACCGACACCGGGTCGATGCCGTGGCCGTAGAGGTCCTCGTCGTCCAGGAGGACCTTGCCCTCGACACGGCCGCCGGACGTGACCTCGTGCATGCGGTTGAGCGTGCGCAGGAACGTCGACTTGCCGCAGCCGGAGGGGCCGATGAAGGCCGTCACCGAGCGCGGCTCGACCGTCATCGAGATGTCTTCGATGGCCTTGTGTGAGCCGTAGTAGGCGGTGAGACCGCTTACGTCGATTCGCTTGGACATGATTGCTTCACTTCCAGAGATTCAGATCGGTCGCTGAGTAGGCCCCGCCCGGCGGAGCCGGAAAGTGTCGCCTTAGCGACCGGTCTTGGGGGCCTTCCAGCGGGCGATGCCGCGGGCCACCAGGTTGAGGATCATCACGAAGGCGATCAGGGTGAGCGAGGCCGCCCAGGCGCGGTCGTAGGCCGCTCCGGCGCCCGCGCTCTGCGCGAACTGCTGGTAGATGTACAGCGGCAGCGACGCCTGCGCCCCGTGGAAGGGGTCGTTGTTGATGAACGGGTTGCCGAACACCAGCAGCAGGACGGGCGCGGTCTCACCGGCGATACGGGCCACCGACAGCATGATGCCGGTGGTGATGCCGCCGATCGCGGTGGGGAGGACGACCTTGAGGATCGTGCGCCACTTCGGGATGCCGAGGGCGAGGGAGGCCTCGCGCAGCTCGTTCGGGACGAGCTTCAGCATCTCCTCGGTGGAGCGGACCACGACCGGCATCATCAGGATGGCCAGGGCGCAGGAACCGGCGAAGCCGAAGGGCTCCATGTCCCACATGAGCATCAGGGACAGGATGAACAGACCCGCGACGATCGACGGGATGCCCGTCATGACGTCGACGAAGAAGGTGACCCACTTGGAGAGGGCGCCGCGTCCGTACTCGACCAGGTAGATCGCGGTGAGCACACCGATCGGGGCGCCGATCAGGGTGGCGAGGCCGACCTGCTCCAGGCTGCCGATGATGGCGTGGTAGATACCGCCGCCGGGCTCGGAGTCGGCGACCACACCCATCGAGTGGGTCAGGAAGTAGATGTCGAGGACCTTCACGCCGCGCGAGATCGTCGTCCACAGGAGGGAGACGAGCGGGATCACGGCGAGGAGGAACGCGACCCAGACCAGGCTGGTCGCGACCCGGTCCTTGGCCTGGCGGCTGCCCTCGATACGGGAGGCGATGACGTACGTACCGACGACGAAGAGGATCGCCGCGATCAGGCCCCACTGGATCTTGCTGTCGAGGCTGCCGACCAGTCCGATGAGGACGGCCAGGACGATGGACCCGCCGGCGATCGCGTACGGCGACCACTTCGGGAGGGTCGCGCCCTGCAGGGTGCTCGCGGGCTTTTCCGCTACGGCTGCGTTGCTCATGCGTTGGCCCCCGAGTACTCCGCGCGGCGGGCGATGATGAGCCGGGCCGCGCCGTTGACCAGCAGGGTGATGACGAAGAGGACGAGACCGGACGCGATGAGCGCGTCCCGGCCGTCCGCCGTCGCCTCGCTGAACTTGCTGGCGATGTTCTGGGCGAAGGTTCCGCCGCCCGGGTTGAGCAGGCTGGCGTGGATGAGGAAGTCCGGCGAGAGCACGGTGGCGACGGCCATCGTCTCGCCGAGCGCGCGGCCGAGACCGAGCATCGAGGCGGAGATCACGCCGGAGCGGCCGAAGGGCAGCACCGACATGCGGATGACCTCCCAGCGCGTGGCGCCGAGGGCGAGGGCCGCCTCCTCGATCATCTGCGGGGCCTGGCGGAAGACCTCGCGGCTCACGTTGGTGATGATCGGCAGGATCATGATCGCCAGCAGGATGCCGACGGTGAGCATCGAGCGGGGGGCGCCCTCGTCCCAGGAGAAGATCCCGGTCCAGCCGAAGTAGTCGTTCAGCCACCCGAAGAGCCCGACCATGTGCGGTACGAGGATCAGGGCGCCCCACAGGCCGTACACGATGGACGGTACGGCGGCCAGCAGGTCGATGACGTAGGAGACCGGGCCGCGGAGCTTGCGCGGGGCGTAGTGCGTGGTGAACAGGGCGATGGCGACCGCGACCGGGACCGCGATGACCATGGCGATGATCGAGGACACCACCGTGCCGAACGCCAGGACGGCGATGCCGAACTTCGGCGGCACGAGGTTGGTGTTCCACTCGAAGGTGGTGAGGAAGTTCGCGTGGTCCTTGCTGATCGCGAGCGAGGCGCGATAGGTGAGGAAGACCGCGATGGCGGCCATGATCACCAACAGCAGGATGCCCGACCCGCGGGAGAGACCGAGGAAGATCCGGTCACCGGGTCGGGTGGCGCCACGGGCCGCGCGCTTCTGGTCCGCGGCGGTGGGCTGAGGGGTGGGAGGGGGTGCCTCTGCGGGGTTCTTTGTCGATATATCCATCGGGTTTCTCCGGTCTGCGGGTCCACACGTGCTGTGTGCGGTCCGTGGCGGCGGTGCACCGGACGGTGCGGCCGGGTCCCTGTCCGGGACCCGGCCGCACACTCGGACTAGCTGATGCTCGCGATGGTGCTGCGAACCTTGGTGATGATCGCGTCGGGGATCGGCGCGTAGTCGATGGTGCTGAGGACCTTCTGGCCCTCCTCGCTGGCGATGTAGGTGAGGAACGCCTTCGTCGCGGGCAGCGTGTCGGCCTTGTTGCCCTTGTCGCAGACGATCTCGTACGTCACCAGGGTGATCGGGTACGCGCCCTCGGCCTTGGTGTTGTAGTTGAGCTGGAGCTTCAGGTCGGAGCCGGTGCCGACGATCTTGGCGTCGGCGATGTCCTTGGTCGCGCTGTCGGTGCTGGGCGCGACCGGGGCCGAGGCGCCGGTGTTGATGCTGACGGGCTTGACGCCGTCACCGACGTAGGAGAGCTCGAAGTAGCCGATGGCACCCGAGGTCGCCTTGACCTGCTGGGCCACGCCCGCGGAACCGGCCGCGGACTGGCCGCCCTTGGCCTGCCAGGCCTTGCCGCCGGAGTACTTCCAGTTGGCGGGGGTGGTGGCGATCAGGTACTTGGTGAAGTTGTCCGTGGTGCCGGACTCGTCCGAGCGGTGGAACGCCTGGATCTTGAGGTCGGGCAGCGTGGCGGACGGGTTCAGCTTCTTGATCGCCGCGTCGTTCCACTTGGTGATCTTGCTGTCGAAGATCTTGGCGAGCGTCGGGGCGTCCAGGACCAGGTTGTCGACACCCGGGACGTTGTAGCCGAGCGCGATCGGGCCGCCGACCATCGGGAGGTCGATGCCCTGGCCGCCGGAGCAGACCTTCTTGGAGGCGGTGACCTCTTCGGGCTTCAGCGCGGAGTCGGAACCGGCGAAGGCCAGCTGACCCTGGTTGAAGGAGGTGACGCCGGCGCCGGAGCCGCCGCCCTTGTAGTTGATCTGGACGCCACAGGCCTGGCTGAAGGCCTTGACCCACGCGTCGATCGCGTTCTTCTGCGCGGACGAGCCGTCGGCGAGGAGCTGCTGGCCCTTCTTCGCCGTGCCGCAGTTGGCGGAGCTGGCGTTGGCCGCCGACGAGCTGCTGCTGCTCGAGGAGCCGCCGTTGTCGTCCGAGCCGCACGCCGTGAGGGCCAGGGCGCCGGAGACGGCGAGAGCACCGAGGGTGAGGGCCCGCCGGTTCATGCGCTGAAGCTTCACTTGAAAGAGTTCCTTCCGAGAGCCGCCGTCCTGAATTACGGCGGCGTGCGAAGACGGGGTGACGCGGGTGGCGACCCCCAGGTCGCGGCTCGCATCGCGTAAGGCCGAAATTAGGCAGAACAGGTGAAGGCGCCTATGGGCATAAGTGAACGGAGGGTGAACCCCTGTGGGCGGTGCGGTTAGGTCACGGAACGCTCACGTCGAGGACACGGGCTGATTCCGGACTATGCCAGGTACGGAGCGGTCGGGAGCGCGTCCACGAGGGTGCCGTCCCCCGGCTGGGTGAGGCGGTTCTGGGCGGCCACCGGGGAGAACCGCGCGAGCCCCTCACGGCTCCCGTCCGTCCTCGTCGGTGCCGACGGCCATGAGCGCGAGGGAGATCAGGTCGCGGTCCCGCTCGTAGGAGAGCCGCCGGTGGGCCTCGTCCGGGGTGAGCCAGAGCAGGACGTCGACCTCGTCGTTGGGCGCGAAGGATCCGCCGGTCGCCTCCGCCGCCCAGTAGCGGACCTCTTTGGGCCGTCCGTGGTGGTCGAGGTACTGGGCCGACGGGAGCCGGGTCCCCAGCCGGCACGCGAAGCCGGTCTCCTCCAGCACCTCGCGGTGGGCCGCCTCCTCGAACGTCTCGCCCCGCTTGAGCTTGCCCTTGGGCCACGACCAGTCGTCCCATTTGGGCCGGTGGACCAGCGCCAGTTCGAGGGCTCCGGCGGACGGGCGGCGCCACAGGACGCAGCCGGCCGCCTGGACGGTGGTGTCGTGCGTGGAAGTCACTGGTCGTTCACCGTCTCCTCCGTGCGGGTTCGTTCAGGGCGTCAAGGGGTGCCCACCGCGGTGCGTCAGGGGGTGCCCACCGCCTGCTTCTGCCACGACTGCTGGAAGGCGAAGCGGGCCGCCTCCACCTCGTGGCGCTGGTCGGCGTGGAGCACGCCGAGCGCGTACGCGGTCGCCGGGGCGATGCGCGGGGTGCGGGCCGCCGACGCGGCGGCGGCCGCCGCCTCCGAGGCGTCCCGGTGCAGATTGAGGGCCTGGCCGGCCGCCAGCAGGCGTACGTCCAGGGGCGCGCCGTCCCCGTGCAGGACCTCACCGGCGTAGCGGTGCAGCCGCAGCAGCAGCCGGACCTGGTGCCAGGGGCCGTCCTGGGGGTGCGGGGCGGGGTCGGGGGAGAGGCCGTGGATGAGGGCCTCCGCGTTGTACGGGTGCCCGGCGGTGACCAGGGGCAGCGCGGTGACCGCGTCGGTGAGCCGCTCCCCGGCGGCGGCGGTCAGCGGGCGCAGGTCGGCCGTGGCCGCGGCCGGGGTCAGCGGGACCTCGCTGGCCAGCACGGCGACCTTGTCGGCGACCGCGTGGAAGCGGGAGGAGCCGAGCGCCTGGAGCGCGGTGGAGTGGGCCCGGGTCCGGGCCAGGGTCAGCTGGCGCTCCAGCAGGGCGCCCGCCTTGGCCGCGCCCACGGTGAGGTTGCCGCGGTCGGCGGTGGCGGTCGGGGCCGCGGCCGGTCCGCGGCCGGCGGCGGTGGCGGGCGCGGGGATGCCCCGGCCCGCGCCGGTGACCCGGCCGCCCACCGCCGAGGCCGCCGACTGGGCGGGGAACGCCGCCGAGCCCGAGAGCCGGTGCAGCGCCAGCAGCAGCCGCTCCAGCCGGGCCGCGCACGCGTGCTCCAGGGCCAACGTGCCCGACAGCCATGCCAGTTCGGGGCGCATCTCCTCGGACCAGTCGGCGTCCAGCAGCGGACGGAAGGTGTGCAGGCTGCCGCTGATCCGGCGGGCCGAGTGGCGCAGGGCGCGCGCCGCGTCGACGGAGTCCTCCGTGCCGTTCTGGCCGTTGCCGGTCTCCCGGTGCAGCCGCAGGGCTCGGAGGAACTCGGTGGCCTGGCCGCGCAGGTAGCCCGCGAGGGCGTCACCTGTCACGGCCCGGGCCTTGGGATCCGTCGGGTCAAGGTGTTGCTGTGCCACGCCGGCGCCTCCGGGCGTCTATGAGCATCTCCTGGACGTTGCGCAGTGGTTGGCCCTCCGCGTCGGTCGCGTGCCGGGTCCACTCGCCGTCCGGGCCCAGGTGCCAGGACGAGGTGGTGTCCGACATACCGGTTTCCAGCATCCGGTTGAGCGCGGCGCGGTGGGCCGGGTCGGTGACCCTGACGAGGGCCTCGATCCGACGGTCGAGGTTGCGGTGCATCATGTCGGCGCTGCCGATCCACACCTCGGGCTCGCCTCCGTTGCCGAAGCCGAAGACGCGGGAGTGTTCGAGGAAGCGGCCGAGGATGGACCGTACGCGGATGTTCTCGGACAGGCCGGGGACGCCGGGCCGCACCGCGCAGATGCCGCGGACCCACACGTCGACCGGGACGCCCGCCTGGGACGCGCGGTAGAGCGAGTCGATGATCGCCTCGTCCACCATCGAGTTGACCTTGATGCGGATGAACGCGGGGCGCCCGGCACGGTGGTGCTGGACCTCCTTGTTGATCCGGGCGATCAGGCCGTCGCGCAGGGACTTGGGCGCGACCAGCAGCCGGCGGTAGGTCTCGCGGCGCGAGTAGCCGGACAGCCGGTTGAAGAGGTCCGAGAGGTCGGCGCCGACCTGCGGGTCCGCGGTCAGCAGGCCGAGGTCCTCGTACAGGCGGGCCGTCTTCGGGTGGTAGTTGCCGGTGCCGACGTGGCTGTAGCGGCGCAGCAGGTCGCCCTCCTGGCGGACCACGAGCGACAGCTTGCAGTGGGTCTTGAGACCGACCAGGCCGTAGACGACGTGGCAGCCCGCCTCCTCCAGCTTGCGCGCCCACTTGATGTTGGCGTGCTCGTCGAAGCGGGCCTTGATCTCGACCAGGACGAGGACCTGCTTGCCGGCCTCGGCGGCCTCTATCAGCGCGTCGACGATCGGGGAGTCGCCCGAGGTGCGGTACAGGGTCTGCTTGATCGCGAGGACGTCGTCGTCGTTCGCCGCCTGCTCCAGGAACCGCTGCACCGACGTGGAGAACGAGTCGTACGGGTGGTGCAGCAGCACGTCCCGGTTGCGCAGGGCGGCGAAGATGTCGGGCGCGGAGGCCGACTCGACCTCGGCGAGGTCGCGGTGGGTGCCCGCGATGAACTTCGGGTACTTCAGCTCGGGCCGGTCCAGCGAGCCGATGCGGAACAGCCCGGTCAGGTCGAGCGGACCCGGCAGCGGGTACACCTCGGCCTCGCTGATCTTCAGCTCGCGCACCAGCAGGTCCAGCACCTCGCGGTCGATGGACTCCTCGACCTCCAGGCGCACCGGCGGCCCGAAGCGGCGCCGCATGAGCTCCTTCTCCAGGGCCTGGAGCAGGTTCTCGGCGTCGTCCTCCTCGACCTCCAGGTCCTCGTTGCGGGTCAGCCGGAACGCGTGGTGCTCCAGGATCTCCATCCCCGGGAAGAGTTCCTCCAGATGGGCGGCGATGACGTCCTCCAGGGGGACGTACCGGCCCGGCGAGGACTCCAGGAAGCGGGAGAGCAGCGGCGGCACCTTCACGCGCGCGAAGTGGCGGTGTCCGGTGACCGGGTTCCGTACGACGACCGCGAGGTTCAGCGAGAGACCCGAGATGTACGGGAACGGGTGCGCGGGATCGACGGCCAGCGGGGTCAGCACCGGGAAGATCTGGTGCCGGAACAGCGTGAAGAGGCGGGCCTGCTCCTTCTCCGTCAGTTCGTTCCAGCGGACCAGGTGGATGCCCTCCTCCGCCAGCGCCGGGGCGATGTCCTCGTGGTAGCAGGCGGCGTGCCGGGCCATGAGCTCGCGCGAGCGGGCCCAGATCATCTCCAGCACCTCGCGCGGCTGCAGGCCGGACGCGGAACGCGTGGCGACACCGGTGGCGATACGGCGCTTCAGTCCTGCCACCCGGACCATGAAGAACTCGTCCAGGTTGCTGGCGAAGATCGCGAGGAAGTTCGCCCGCTCCAGCAGCGGGGTGTTCGGGTCCTCGGCGAGCTCCAGGACCCGTTCGTTGAACGCGAGCCAGCTGCGCTCCCGGTCCAGGAAGCGGCCCTGCGGAAGCTGGGGCCCGTCGTACGGCGACTCCTCGTACTCGTCGAGGTCGGCGTCGATGTCGGGTTCCAGATCGGAGACCGCCGCCGACACGGTGTGCGGGCGGTGCGCGGCTATGGAGCCCACGGAGGGCTGCGCGTGCTGGACCTGTGCCTGGGCGTTGGGCTGGCTGCTCATGTGCCCATTGTTCCGCGCCACCGGTGATACGGGCGCGTCGGAGAGCGCCGGAAGGAGCGGGAGGACGGCCCCGTTGCTCCCGTTCACCTCGGGAGGCGGCGAAGGCTCTGGCACAGCGGGCTTCATTCGCCGAGCCTCGCAAGCCCGTCTGAACCGTTGGTTACGGCGACATGGCGTGCGGGATATCGGGGGGCGGCTCCCGGACGTCTACGGCACGGAAAAGAACGTAACGGATGCGTGGGAGCCGCGGGGAGGGGGGATCCGGTCAGGCTGTGCGGCGGCGCAGGAGGGTGAAGGCGGTGGCGAGGACGAGGGCGGCGGTGGCGAGGACGATGCCGGTCTCCATGAGCTGGAGGGGCCAGAAGTGGGAGGCGGGGTGGTAGTCGACGTAGTAGCCGGTGACATCGAACGCCTTGGCGCAGACGCGGTCGGTGAAGTACGTGTCGGAGACATGGGCGCCCGTGGCGGTGATGGCGCCCTGGTCGCCCAGGAGGACGTTCGGCGGCGCGTTGTAGCCGGTGCTCACGGAACCGGTGCGGGTCACCCACGGCCACAGGTGCGGGCGGGCGACACCGAGGACGGCGTGCACGAGTGCCATGGCGATCGCCGCGAGGCCGAGGGCGGCGACGGTGCGGCGCAGGACGAGGGCCGCGAGGGCGCCGAGGGCCAGGCCGAGGAGGGGGTAGGCGAGGGCGATGGTGCCGTTGGCGTCGAAGGTCCCGTCACTCCACCAGTGCCAGGTGACCGGCACCTGGTGTGCGTCGTAGAGCAGCCGGTGCAGCAGGACCAGGACGGTGGTGCCGGCGGTGAGCAGGGCGGCGGGCACGGCGAGGCTGGTGGCCAGCCAGCGGGTCGGGGAGACGGACTGGGTCCAGGCGAGGCGGGCGGTGTCGTTCTCCAGCTCGCGGCCGATGAGCGCGCCGGCCGCGGCGGCGGCGACGTAGGGGGTGATGCCGATCAGGAACTCGGCGGCGGCACGGGCCAGGTGGTAGTTGGTGATCGGGGCGCTCCAGTCGCACCCGTGGGGGCCGCACTTGCGCTTCCAGTCGGCCGCGGCGGCGTTCCCCCCGGGGCCGTAGGCCCACAGCAGGGCGCCGGCGGCGGCGGTGAAGAGCATGGACCAGACGATCACCAGGCCGCGCTGCAGCCGCAGCACCGAGCGCCACGGACGGGCCGGTCTCGGGTGTGCCGTCGGGGCGGTGGCCAGGGCGGTCATACGGCGGCTCCCTTGATGCGCGTACGGCGGCCGAGCAGGGCGTAGGCGGCGGTGAGGGCGAGGGCGGTGAGGGCGAGCAGGACGGCGGTGGCGGTGAGCTGGACCGGCCAGAAGTGGCGGTCGGGCCAGATGTTGTCCCACTTGCGGCCGAAGAAGTACCGCGCCGCGCAGGTGACGGCGGCGGCCGTCGCGAGCGCGGGCAGGGTGCGGCGGAGGGCGACTCCGGCGAGCGTGCCGGCGGCCAGGGCGAAGAGGACCAGGGCGACGGCGAGCGGGCCGGCCGGGACGAGGACGCGGTCCCAGGACCAGTTGGTGACCAGGACGTCCTGGTCGGTGGTCCAGACCCAGGCGAAGAGCAGGGCGAGCAGGGTGGTGCCGCCGGCCAGGGGAACGGCGGCCGCGGTGAGTTTGGCGGTCAGCCAGCGGGCCGGGGTGACGGACTGGCTCCAGGCCAACCGGGCGTTCCCGGACTCCAGTTCGCGGCCGATCAGCGCGGCGCCCGCCCAGGCGGCCACGGCTATGGAGACGTAACTGAGCACCTCGCCGAGGAAGTTCACGACGTTGTTGACGTCGGTGAGGACGAAGTACGTGTCCGGGACGCAGTCGGGGAACGGCTTGCAGGTCAACTGGTAGTGCAGGTCGGCCCGTTCGGCGGGGACCCGGGAGGCCTGCACCCAGAGCAGCGCCCCCGCGGCGAGCAGCAGGAACACCCCCCACACGATCAACGCGGGCCGGTGCAGCCGCAGTACGGCCCGCTGCGGTCGGGCGGTGGGGCTCATGGCGAGGGTGGTCATACGGCGGCTGCCTTGGGTGCGGGCGTCGTCGGGCCGGTCTGGCGCTGGAGGAGGCGGAACGCGGCCAGGGTCAGGGCGGCGGTGACTGCGAGGATGATCGCGGTGGCCGTCAACTGGAGGGGCCAGTAGTGGGATTGGGGGTGGTACTCGTTGTAGTAACTGACGGCGTCGAGCTTGGCGTAGACGGCCTTGCAGGGTGCGTAGTCGATGGTTCCGCACCGCGGGTCGGCGATGTGCGCGCCGGTGGAGGTGACGAGTCCCTGCTCGATGACGATGCCGGAGCCCGCCGGGCGGTCGTGCTTGAGGCTGCTGACCTGGGTGACCGTGGGCCACAGGTGGGGCGTGGCGAGGGCCATGACGCTCCACAGGAACCCGGTGCCGAACAGTGAACCCACCAGCGAACCGAGGGAGTTGGGCTTGCGCAGGCCGAAGAGGGCGCCGATCGCCAGGGCGGCCAGGGCCAGGGCGGCGGTGGCGGTGCCGTTGGCGGCGTAGGTGCCGACGTCGTACCAGCTCTTGGCGGTGTCGATCCGGCCCTGGCTCCTCGACCACGCCCAGTGGTGCAGCCCGACCAGCAGTCCGGAGCCCACGGCGATCAGGACGGCCGGGAGGGCGAGCTTCGCGGCGAGCCAGCGGGCCGGGGTGACCGACTGGGTCCACGCCAACTGCGCGGTGCCGTGCTCCAGTTCGCGGCTGGTGAGCGTCGCGCCGGACCAGGCGGCCACCAGGAGGGGGACGGTGACGACCGCGATGGTCGTGTAGGTGTACCAGTCCTTGTAGCGGCCGATCGCGCTCGCGTCGTAGGTGCAGGGGGCCGGCGCCGAGCAGGCCTTGTACTGATGCCACGCGGCGGCCGACGCGTCGGTGAGCGGCCCGCCCAGCCACAGCAGGAGGCCGGCCAGGACGAGTACGAACACGACCCAGGCGGCCAAGGCGGGCCGGTGCAGGCGGATCAGCCAGCGGAGCAGGTGAGGTGATCCGTTCCGGCGCGCGATGACCGGCGGTGTGGCGAGGGCGGTCATACGGCGGTCTCCCGGGTGTCGGTGGTGGGTGGGTGCTGGAGGCTGGGGGTGAAACTAACCACTGTGCTGGCGTGTGAGTGGTTAGAAATGACCCCGGCTTCCCGAGGGTGCGGGGTCGCCGGGGCGCTCACGCGACGGTCTCCTCGGTCCTGGCGGCGGGGGCGGCGCCGGCCTCCGGGTTGCGCAGATAGGCGAGGACCAGCTCCTCCAGCGAGGGCGTGCTGGTGCGCCAGTCGGTGTCGAGCGGGCTCGACGGGCGGACCAGGGCGCTGAGCTGGCGGCCTGTGGTGCGCGACTCGACGACCGTGTGCGGGTCGAGGGCCGTGTCCGCGGGCGCGGACACACGGACGTGCGCGGCGAGCAGCTCGTCGATCTCCCCGGCGAGGCGGACCCGGCCGCCGCCGATCAGCAGCAAGTGGTCGCAGGAGTCCTCCAGTTCGGCCACGACGTGCGAGGACATCACGATCGTGGTGCCGAACTCGGCGGCCTGCGCCATGAGGACGCCCATCATCTCGTGCCGGGCCAGCGGGTCCAGGTCGGCCATCGGCTCGTCCAGGAGCAGCAGTTCGGGCCGCTTGGCCAGCGCGAGGGCGAGCGCGACGCGGGTGCGCTGGCCGCCGGAGAGGGTGCGGATGCGGGACTTCGGGTTCAAGTCCCCGTCCGTCACGACGCGTTGGGCGACGGAGGCGTCCCAGCGGTCGGTGTTCAGGTCGGCGCCCATGCGCAGCGTCTCGGCGACGGTGAGCTGCGGGTAGAGGGGCTTGTCCTGCGCGACGTAGGCGACCCGCTCGCGGGCCGTGCCCGCCGCCGTGCCCAGGACGGACAGCGTGCCCTCGGTCGGGGCGAGCAGTCCGGCGGTCAGGGCGAGGAGCGTGGACTTGCCCGCGCCGTTCGGTCCCACGACCGCGCAGACGCGCCCGGCGGGCAGCCGGAAGGCGCAGTCCCGCAGGGCCCACCCTCCCCGCCGGCCGAACCGCTTGCCGAGAGCGGCGGCCTCTATCGCGGCGGTGCCTGTCATCAGTCTTCTCCTTGGAAGTGCTTCTCGAGTACGGCGGTGAAGAGCGCGGCGACGTCGTCCCGGCCCAGGCCGGCCTCCCGGGCCCGCGCGGCCCAGTCGTCGAGTTCGAGGCGGAGGGGCGAGTCGGCGGGCGTGGTGCTCAGCCCCTTGCGGATGAAGGTGCCGAGACCGCGCCGGGCCTCGACCAGTCCTTCGCGCTCCAGCTCGCGGTAGGCCTTCAGGACGGTGTTCGGGTTGATGGCGGTGGCCTCGACGACCTCGCGGGCCGTCGGCAGTTTGTCGCCGGGCTCCAGCATTCCGAGGCGCAGGGCCTGCTTGGTCTGCTGGACGATCTGTACGTAGGTGGCCACGCCGCTGTGCCGGTCGATGCGGTACTCGACCACTGGGTTCCATCACCCTTTCACTAATTGAGTAGTGAAAGGGTGGTGCAGGAGGGCTGAGAAAGTCAAGTGAGATCGATGGAGATCGATGTGCCGGTCCGTGAACCGATCGGCGGGGCTCGTGCGATGAGGAGACGTGAGGGATACGGAAAGCGACGGGGAGCTGCTGCGGGCCATCGCGGCGGACGGTGACCGGCGCGCGTTCGAGGAGCTGTACCGGCGGTACGCGCCGTGGCTGACCGCGCGGCTGCGCGGCCGGTGCGCCGACGCCGGGATGGTCGACGACGTCGTACAGGAGACGTTTCTCGCGGTGTGGCGGGGCAGTGCGCGCTACCGCGAGGACGGCTTCTCCGAAGACGCCGCCGGGTGGCTGTGGCGGATCGGGTCGCGGCGGCTGATCGACGTGCTGCGCGGCGACGGGGCGCGCGGCCGGCTGCGGCAGGCGCTGGCGCGGCTGCGGCACCGGGACGAGGCGTCGGCGGAGGAGCGCGTGCTCGCGGGGGTGGAGCACGGGGACCTCGCCGGCGCCCTGGTCCGGCTCTCGCCGGAGCTGCGGGCGGTCCTCCAGGCCACCGTGATCGACGGGCTGACCACCCGGGAGGCCGCCGTGCTGCTGGGCATCCCCGCCGGCACGGTCAAGACACGGGCCATGCGGGCCCGTAAGCAACTGCGGGAGGAGCTGGCATGACCTGGCATGTGGCCGAAGACGACGTACGCGCCTATGCGCGGGGCGAGTTGGCACCGCCCTTGCTCTGGTCCGCC
Source organism: Streptomyces sp. N50 (assembly GCF_033335955.1). Classification (GTDB taxonomy): domain Bacteria; phylum Actinomycetota; class Actinomycetes; order Streptomycetales; family Streptomycetaceae; genus Streptomyces. The sequence goes on along the minus strand of NZ_CP137549.1, from coordinate 4,167,292 downwards.
GACACCCACCTCGCCAAGTGCGCCGAATGCAGGGCCCTGTTGGCGTCGGTCACCGACCCGGTGGCCCTCGACGCGGGCTGGGCACGCCTCGACGCCGAACTCGACGCCCCCAGAAGGGGGTTGGCGGAATCCCTCCTCGTCCGGATCGGCGTGGCCGACCACACGGCACGCCTCCTCGCGGCGACACCGGTACTGCGCCGCTCGTGGTTCGGCGCGGTGGCCCTGCTGCTCGTGATGACGGTCCTGGTGACCGACGCGTCGAACGTCGCGTCGCCCGACGTCTTCCTCGCCCTCGCCCCGCTGCTGCCGCTCGCGGGCGTGGCGATGGCGTACGGCCCGGTGCTCGACCCGACGTACGAGATGACGGTCGTAGCCCCGATGCACGGCTTCAAGTTGCTCATGATCCGCACAACCGCCGTACTGGTGGCGGGACTTGGCCTCAACGGCCTCGCGACCCTGGCCCTGCCCGGATACGGCCTCGCCGCCCTGGCCTGGCTGCTCCCCGCGCTGGCCCTCACCTCGACGAGCCTCGCCCTGACCCCGCGCCTGGGCCCGGTCCTCGCGCCGGGTGTGGTCGGCGGGGCCTGGACGGCCCTGCTGGTGATCGCCCACGCGCGAGCGACGCACGGCGGCACGCTGGCCCCCTTCACCGCGACCGGCCAGACGGTGGCAGCGGCGGTGGCGGCCCTCGCCGCGGGCCTCCTCTACCTGGCCCGCGACCGCTTCGACACGAAGACCCCGGGCTTCCGCCCAACGGCCTGATCTCTCAAGCGACTTCACACCATTTCGCACTACTTCTTCATGCCACTTCCTGACTGGAGTACGTCATGACCACCACCGTCTCCGCGGCCGGGCTCAGCCTGCGCTACGGCCTGACGACCGCCCTCGACGACGTGTCGCTGCGGCTCACCGAAGGCGTCACCGGCCTGCTGGGCCCCAACGGTGCCGGAAAGACAACCCTGTTGAGGGTGCTGGCCACCGCGACCCCCGCCGACGAGGGCGCCTTCACCGTCCTCGGCCACGACCCCCGTACGCCCGCGGGCCGCCAGGAGACCCGGCGCGTGCTCGGCTACCTCCCGCAGACCCCGGGTTTCCACCCCGACTTCACGGCCTTCGACTTCGTCGACTACGTGGCGATCCTCAAGGAGTTGACCGACCGCACCGCCCGCCACACCGAGGTGAGGCGCGTGCTGGCCGAGGTCGACCTCTCCGACGTACGCGGCAAGCGCATCAAGAAGCTGTCCGGCGGTATGCGCCAGCGGGTCGCGCTCGCGGCGGCGCTGGTGGGCGACCCGGGCTTCCTGGTCCTGGACGAGCCGACAGTCGGCCTGGACCCCGAACAGCGCATGCGCTTCAGGGAGTTGATCGCCCGCGCGGGGGAGGGGCGAACCGTACTCCTCTCCACCCACCAGACCGAGGACGTGGCGATGCTCTGCCACCGCGTCGTCGTCATGGCCGCCGGCCGCGTCCGCTTCGACGGCACCCCGGCCGAACTCACCGCACGGGCCGCGGGCCGCGTGTGGAGCAGCTCGGAACGCGACCCCGACGCGAAGGCGGGCTGGCGCACCGGCCTGGGCGTCTTCCGCAACGTGGGCGACCCGCCGCCCGGCGCCGAACTGGCCGAACCCACCCTGGAGGATGGCTACTTGCTCACCCTCGACGGCATGCACGCGGAGGCGACGGCATGAGCACCGTACTGACCCTGACCCCCGCCGAGACGCACACGGCACCCGCCCGCCAGTCCTGGCAGGCGATCTTCGCCCTGGCCCGCTTCGAGTCCCGCAAACTCCTCCTCCGCATCCCGGTGCTGTTCATGCTGGCGGCCTACGTCGCCTGGATCGTGTGGCGCACCAGGAACGACTGGTCCGGCTATCCGGCCCTCCAGGACGTCGACCGCGCCACCCAGACGGGCCCGCTGCTGGTCGGCTTCGCGGTCCTGCTCTGCGTCAACCAGGCCGTCCTGCGTTCCCAACGGCACGACACGGAACGGCTGTTCGGGGTCCTGGTCCTCGAACCGTGGCGCCGTACGGCAGCCCACGCGCTGTCGATTCTGCCGGTGACCGGACTCGTCGTGCTGGGCGTGGCGGCCCAGTTCGGCTGGCAGGCGGTCAAGTCGACGGCGGTGGGCCACGGTTCGGTGGGCGAGCTGCTGGTGGGCCCCCTGTGCGTGCTGCTGTGCGGGGCGATCGGCCTGCTGATGGCGAGGCTGGTGCCGAAGCCGTTCGCGATCCCGGTGGCCGCGGTGCTGCTCCTCGTGTTCTCCGTCCTCGCGCCGGTCTCGATCGGCGGCGGCGGTGCCACGGCCTGGCTGCCCCCGGTCGTGGGCGAGGGCAGCACCAAGACGATCCCCTCCGACCTGATCGGCCGCCCGGCGGTCGCGCACTCCCTCTACCTGACAGGCCTGGCACTGGCCCTCGCCCTGCTCGCGGTACTGATCAGCAAGGGCCGGACGAAGACGGCGACGACGGTACTGGCGGGCTCGCTGGCCGGAGCGATCGCCCTCGGCGTGGTCGGCGGAGTCGGCCAGGCGGCCGGCGTCTCCTCGGAGATGACCGCGGCCCGCACGGTGGCCACGCTCAACCCGCAGAAGGTCCAGTCCTGCGTCCGGCACGGCCGTTCGACGTACTGCGCGTTCCCCGAGTGGGTCCCCAGGACGACGACATGGGCCGACGTCACGGACCACGTCCAGTCCCTCGCGGGCGGCACCGCACAGACCCAGAAGCTGCTCGTACGGCAACGGGTCGAGGCCCGCTACGGCATGGAGGCCGACGGCGCGATCGACCCGTCCACCACACCGAACCAGGTCACCGTCCGCACGATGTGGGGCGGACCCCGGACACCGGAGTTCTCCGCCGCGGTCGCCTCCGTACTGGTCCTCGGCAACGAGAAGGCCGGCGGTGACGTGTGCGACGGCCGCATGGTCACCATCATGTGGCTGGCCCTGGGCTGGACGTCCGACCCGGTGACCGAGCTCCGCGCGGTCCGCCTGGACGACAGCGTGACCGGCTCCGCCTCCGTCCTGTCGCCGACCAACGGAATGACCATGACGGCCGGACAGACCAGCGTCGTAAGGGAGTTGCTCGCGGCGGGCCCGTCCACGGTCACCCCGAAGGTGAAGGCGCACTGGGCCGAACTGACGTCCCCGAAGGTGACGACGGCAAAGGTCGCTCAGCTGCTGGGCGTCAAGGCTCCCGGTGGGGCTGACAAGTGCGAGTGATGACGAGAGGGAGCGCGGAGACCGAGCAGGCGGGAGCCCAACCTCCTTCTACGGCAAGGGTGTTGGGGCAGCTGATCCGACCGGTCCTGCGAGCCCTCCCGGTAAGGGCGCTGGGCGCGACCGCAGCGGTGGCGTTGCTGATAGCGGCGCTGCCCCGCCTCCTCTCGGACGACCCGGACCAGTGGTCCGCGCTCATCGCCCTGCGCGCCGCGTCCCTCACCTTCGCCCTGGGCCTGGCCTTCGTCCTGGACGACCCGGCCCGCGACCTGACGTCCGCGGTACCGACCCGCCGCATGCTCCGCACGACCCTGCGGGTGGCACTGGTGGCCCCGTTCGCGGCGGCCTGGTGGACCGCGGCGGTCCTGCTGATCCCGTCGAAGATCCGCCCTCCGGTGGGGGACATGACCCTGGAGGCGGCAGCGTCGGCGGTCCTCGCCCTCGCGGCGGCGGCAGCGGCCCTCCGCTTCACGGCGGAACCGGAACCGGGTCAGCGCGTGGCCGCCGGGTTCCTGGTCGTCGCCCTGGTGTCGCCCCTCGCCCTCCCCAACGACTGGGGGATGTACGTCACCCCGGTGGAGAAGCAGTGGGGGGTGGGCCACGATCACTGGGCGATGGTGCTGGTGGGTGCGGCGCTGGTGTGGGCGGCGTGCGGACCGGAACCGGTGAAGCGCAGGCGGGTGATCCCCACCCGGTCGGCTGGGTCCGGCCTGTCCGGCGTCTGAGGACGAGGCGGTTCAGGGCCCGGGGTTCTCCTTCAGTGCCTCTACGAAGGCGGTGAAGGTGGGGGTGGGGAAGGTGAGGGTGGCGCGGGTCGGGACCTTGGAGTCCCTGATGGCGATGAGCGGGTGGCGGTGGGCGACCTCCACGCAGGCGTCGCCCTGGCCGCCCCCGGAGAACGATGACTTCTGCCATATGCCAGGGGTGATCATGCGGTCACAGCTCCTTCGCCAGCCTGTGGATGAAGGCATGCGAACGCTCGGGCTCAAGTGACACCGCTTCCACCCTACGGAAGAGGGCTCGATAGCGGTTGAGCTGGGCCTCGGAGTCGATGAAAACGGGGCCGTTGGGGCCGTCACGTACCACCGTGTCCAACTGTGGGACCGCGCCGCCCGCGTACACCATGGCACTTCCGGCCCCGCCGAAGCCGTTCAGGTCGAAGGGGATGACACGCACGGTGACGTGGTGGGCTTCGGAGAGTTCCAGGACACGGGCGATCTGGGTCCGCGCAGCGATCTGGTCGCCAACGCGGTACTGCACGCGAAGGGGCCCGCTGCCCTGCGGGTGGGCTGGTCGGCGGGGGTGCTGCGGCTCGGGGCGTGGGACGCGGATCCTGAACCGCCGGAGCCGCCACGGGCGTTGGAGGAACTCGGCGACGCGGAGGACGGTCGCGGCCTCGCGCTGGTCCGGGCCTGTGCCGACCAGTGGGGCTGGCAGCCGCTGTCCCGGAACGGCAGGCGGGGGAAGCTCGTGCGGTGTGAACTCGCTGCGGCTTGAGGGGGCTTCGAAGCTGAGTGACGGGCGGGCCGCTCACCGCCAGGAGGTGACCCGTAGAAGTGTGACACTCACGCGGAAAGTGTCACACTTCTGCCGTCCAGCAGTACAGGGCCAGAACCATCCACAGGCGCGGGCAGCCTCCTTGAGGATGTCTTCGGGGATCAGTACGACCGACTCGCCGTCCGGCGTACACGGTCGGGCGGTCGCCGTTCCCGCACTTGTCGTCCTCGCCACTCCGGCACGACCCGCCTGGTGCTGTCCGAGGTGACCGTGAAGACCCACGTGGGCCGCATCCGGGCGGGCACGGCTGAAGCCCGGTTGCCCCCCCGGCCGACACACGCGACCCAAGCAAGCGCAGCGAACCGTTACGACTCCGAGCGGTACATCAGGTCCGTCTCATACGTCGTGAACCCCAGCCGCTCATACACGGACACCGCCGCCTTGTTGTCCGCGTCGACGTACAACATCGCCGTGGGCAACCCCCGCGCGGCAAGGTGCCGTAGGCCGATCGTCGTCAACGCCTTGCCCAGCCCCCCGCCCTGTACACCCGGCAATACCCCGACGACGTAGACCTCACCGAGCTGCTCCTGCTCGTGGACCTTGGTCCAGTGGAAGCCGACCAGCTCACCGGCCCGTTCCGCCAGGAAGAAGCCCTCGGGGTCGAACCACGCCTCGGACTTGCGGTCGTCGAGGTCCCGCTGGGTGAGAGACCCCTGCTCGGGGTGATGGGCGAACGCCGCCGCGTTCACGGCGAGCCACGCCGTGTCGTCGACGCCGGGCACGAAGGTCCGTACGGAAACCCCCTCCGCGAGCACAGGATCCGGCAGCTCCAGGTCGGTCAACGGCCGCCGCAGCTGCCGGAGTTCACGGAACATCGTGAGCCCGAGGACCTGCGCGAGATGACGTGCGGCGGCGTGACCGCCGTGCGCCCACACCCGCAGCCGCTTGCCCGAAGCGGCCAGCAGCGCGGCGCCGAGCGCTCGCCCGTGACCGTGCCCCCGGTGCGAGGGATGGACGACGAGTTCGGCGGCCGGTGCCTCCACCGGGTCCGTGTCCTCCAACTGCGCGTAGCCCACCAGCTCTTCGCCCAGGGTGAGCAGCAGATGCGAGACGCCGTCCCGTTCGCCGCCCCGGATCCGCAACCGTCCCTGCTCGGACACCGCCGGCTGCCCGTCGGTCCTGGCGGCCTCGCCGATCAGCGCGAGGACGGCCTCGCCCTGGTCCGGGGAGAGCGCGGAGTAGGTCTCGATGGAACGGGAGCCGGGCGCGGGCCGTGCGGTGTCGTCGCTGGTCATGGGTATGAGGGTAAGCCGATCCCCCAGCAAAGTGGCGGCAAAGAAGAAACCAGGATGTAACCAAGAACCCCCTGCCGCGCTACGCGCGTTGACCCTAGGCTGCGCCGGAAAGTGGTGACCTTCTCAGCCGACACACGCCGACACACAGGGGGGCTCATGCCAGCCACGACCCAGCCGAACCGCCCGCGCAGACGCCGTACCGCCGCACTCCTCGCCGCCACCGTGAGCCTCGCCACGGCGGGCGCGCTGGCGGCCGCACTGCCCGCCGACGCCCACGGCAACCCGACCGGAAAGGGTAGCGGCCACGGGCACAACTCCAAGCCCAGCCGCTACCAGGACGTACAGCTCCTCTCCTTCAACGACCTGCACGGCAACCTGGAACCCCCGTCCGGTTCCTCCGGCCGGGTCACCGAACTCCAGGCGGACGGCACGACGAAGACGATCGACGCGGGCGGTGTGGAGTACCTCGCCACGCATCTGCGCAACGCCCGTAAGGGCAAGGCGTATTCGATCACCGCGGCCGGCGGCGACATGGTCGGCGCGTCCCCGCTGATCTCGGGCCTGTTCCACGACGAGCCGACGATCGAGGCGCTCAACAAGCTCGACCTGGACGTCACTTCGGTCGGCAACCACGAGTTCGACGAGGGCGCGAAGGAACTGGCCCGCCTCCAGAACGGCGGCTGCCACCCCACCGACGGCTGCTACACGGACAAGAAGTTCAAGGGCGCCGACTTCCCCTACCTCGCCGCCAACGTCCTCGACGAGAAGACCAAGAAGCCGATCCTGAAGCCCTATTGGGTGTGGAAGAAGAACGGCGTCAAGGTCGGCTTCATCGGCGTCACGCTGGAGGGCACCCCGGGCATCGTCTCCGCGGACGGCGTCAAGGGCCTCCAGTTCAAGGACGAGGTCGAGACGATCAACAAGTACGCCAAGGAGCTGCAGAAGCAGGGCGTCAAGTCGATCGTCGCGCTGATCCACGAGGGCGGCTTCCCGGCCTCCGCGTCCTACAACTACGACTGCGACGCGTCCGGCGGCGGCTCCGGCATCTCCGGCCCGATCGTCGACATCGCGAAGAACGTCACCCCGGCGGTCGACGCGCTCGTCACCGGCCACACCCACAACGCGTACGTCTGCACGATCGACGACCCAAGTGGCAAGCCCCGTATGGTCACTTCGGCCTCGTCGTTCGGCCGTCTCTACACCGACACGACGCTGACGTACGACCGCGTCACCGGCGACATCGCCCGTACGGCGGTCAAGTCGGCGAACCACGTCGTCACCCGTGACGTGCCCAAGGCCGCCGACCTGACCAGCCTGATCGGCAAGTGGAACACCCTCGCCGCCCCCATCGGCAACCGCGCGATCGGCTACATCTCCGGTGACGTCAACAGCACCGGCACCGAGTCCCCGATGGGCGACCTCATCGCCGACGCCCAACTCGCGTACGGCAAGAAGCTGGACCCGGAGACCGACCTCGCGCTGATGAACCCGGGCGGGGTGCGGGCGGGCCTGACCTACAAGGCGACCGGCGCCGAGGGCGACGGCGTGGTGACGTACGCCGAGGGCTTCACGGTGCAGCCGTTCGCCAACACGGTGAACCTGCAGGACTTCACGGGCGCCCAGGTGATCCAGGCGCTCAAGGAGCAGGTGAGCGGCACGAACACGGCGGCGCCGAAGGTGCTCCAGGTGTCGTCAGGGCTGACGTACACGCTGGACCTGACGAAGACGGGCGCGGACCGGGTGGTCACGGACTCGATCAAGCTCAACGGTTCCGCCATCGACCCGGCGGCCACGTACCGCGTCGCGACGAACAGCTTCCTCGCGGGCGGCGGTGACGGCTTCACGACGCTGGGGCAGGGCACCGGCGACCTCGTCGGCACGGACGACCTGACCGCGCTGGCGGACTACCTGACGGCGAACTCGTCGGCGACGGCCCCGCTGGCGCCCCCGGCGGCGAACCGGATCACGATCGTGCAGTAACAGTCAGCAGCTCTTCCCTGCTCAGGGGCCCGGTGCCGTGTAGGTCGGCACCGGGTTCCTTCTGTTTTCCCGTTCTAAATTCTGTGTAAGACCCGGTTCAGTTCCGCAAATTCCATAAGAGTCTTCCACAGGGATTGCTCAGGAAGGTCTTAGCGAAAATCGCTTTTCCTGCGTCAGAAGTCCAGTAGTGTTTTCCATGTCGAAAGCGAACGGCGCAAACGACAAGAAGACGCAAGAAGACGTAAGAGACGAAGGAGAGCACGATGAGCTTCCACAAGATCGCCCCGGTCAAGAAGGCCCACAAGCCCGCCCCGGCCCCCAAGAAGGCCCCGAAGAAGCCTGCTCCGGCCCCGAAGCGCCGCCCGGTCGGCCACAAGTAAGCCGAAGTAAGTCACACATAAAAATCCGTACCAGGGAGGGAATTAATCATGAGCTTCAACAAGATTCACCCCATCAAGAAGTCCTGCAAGCCCGCTCCGGGAGCCAAGAAGCCCGCTCCGAAGAAGCCCGCCCCGAAGCGCCGCCCGGTCGCCAACAAAGGCTGACAAAGAATTTACAGGCGTAATTCAGAAGTAAATCAAAGGCAGTTGCAGCAGATCGGTAGAGGAACTGTTGCAGAACCGCAGCAGACACCGCAGTAGCCGCATCAGAGAGGGACACAGACATGAGCTTCCACAAGATCGCCCCGGTGAAGAAGACCCGCAAGCCCGCCCCGGCCCCCAAGAAGCCGGCGCCGAAGAAGCCCGCGCACGCCCCGAAGCGTCGCCCGGTCGGCCACAAGTAAGCGTCTCGGCCACCCGCAGCAGACCCGCACCACCCGCACCACCCGCACCACCCGCACCACTCCACAACCCGCCGCACCAGCGCGGCACTTACCGGGAGGGACCCCACCATGAGCTTCCACAAGATCGCCCCGGTCAAGAAGCACCACAAGCCCGCTCCGGCCCCCAAGAAGCCCGCGCCGAAGAAGCCGGCGCCGGCCCCGAAGCGTCGTCCGGTCGGTCACAAGTAAGCCGCCGGTCCGGCCGTAGAAGACCCGCAGCACCCGCAGCACCACCCGCAGTACTCGCACCACCCCACAACTCGCCGCAGCACGGCGGCACTTACCGGGAGGGACCCCGCCATGAGCTTCCACAAGATCGTCCCCGTCAAGAAGCACCGCAAGCCGGCCCCGGCCCCCAAGAAGCCCGCGCCGAAGAAGCCCGCCCCGAAGCGCCCTGTCGGCCACAAGGGCTGATCCCGCACCCCGTGAGGCGGGGCCACTGGTTAGCGAGCGAACTCGCTGCGGTGGCCCCGCCTCGGCCACGTCCAGGCCATGGACGCGCATCGGCCATCCACTGAACCAGGCCTGCTCTGAAGGGAGTTGTTGACCATGAGGGAAGCCCGTGAGGCCTTCCGCCGTTTCTGGCCGCTGACCCGCGGTGACCGCAAGTGGCTCGCGGTGATCATCGCGTGCGTCGTCGTGTCGGCGCTCTCCGAGACCGCCGCGATCCTGCTGTTCGCGGACCTCACCGACAACGCCCTCAAGGCCGGTTCGCTGTCCGACTTCTGGGGCCCGGCCGCGGCCTGGCTCGGCGTCGCCGCACTCGGCGCGCTGGTCGGCTACTTCGGCAACTCCCTGGCCACCTGGACCGCCGAACGCTTCGTCCTGCGCCTGCGCGCGAACGTCTTCCGCCACGTCCAGGACCTACCGCCCCACTTCTTCCAGAAGCACCGCCAGGGCGACCTCGTCGAACGCCTCACCGGAGACGTCGAGGCCATCGAGCAGATGGTCGTGTCCGGGGTCGTAGGCACCATCTCGGCAGCTTTCTCAGCCGTGTTCTACGCCTGCGCTGCCCTGTACCTCCGCTGGGACCTGGCCCTCGCGACCTTCGTCCTCGCCCCCCTCTTCCTCCTCGCGGCCCGCCGTTTCTCGGGCCGCATCAAGCAGGCCTCGCAGGACGAACGAGTCGCGGACGGCGCGATCACCTCGGTCGTCGAGGAGTCCCTCGGCAACGTGGTCCTCACCCAGGCGTACAACCGCCGCCGGGACGAGGAGAAGCGCCTCGACGTCGAAGCCCGCGCATGGATGAAGGCATCGGTCCGCGGCGCCCGACTCAGCGAGATGTACGAGCAGTTCGTGGAGGTCGTGGAGACGCTCTGCGTCCTGTCGGTGATCGGCCTCGGCGTCTGGGAGATCTCCGCCGACCGCATGACCCTCGGCGCACTCCTCGCCTTCGCGGCCTTCATCGGCTACCTCTACCCCCCGGTCCGCAACCTCGGCCAGCTCGGCCTCACCCTCACCGCCGCCACGGCCGGCGCCGCCCGCATCAACGAGATCCTGGACGCCACCCCGTCCGTCGGCGACCCCCGCGAACCCGTCCCCGCCTGGCCCGTCCACGGCTGGGTCAGCTTCCACGGCGTGACCTTCGCCTACCCCGGCGCGACCCGCGACTCGGTCAGCGACGTCACCTTCAGGGCGGACCCGGGCGAGCTGGTGATCATCACGGGCGAGAGCGGCGCGGGCAAGTCCACCCTCTCCAAACTCCTCACCCGCTTCTACGACCCCTCGGCGGGCGTGATCTGCCTGGACGGCGTCCCCCTCCGCGACGTACCCCTCGAATTCCTGCGGGAGAACGTCGCGTTGCTCCCCCAGCAGACCCTCATCCTCAACGGCACGGTCCGCGAGAACATCGAGTGCGGCCGCCCCGGCGCGACGGACGAGGACATCGAACGGGCCGCGCGTTCGGCGGCGGCGCACGACTTCATCACCGCACTCCCCGAGGGCTACGACACTCAACTCGCCCCCGGCACGGCGGCGTTGTCCGGCGGTCAGCTCCAACGGATCGCGATCGCAAGGGCGATGCTCCGCGAGGCCCCGGTCCTGGTCCTGGACGAACCGACCGCCGGCCTCGACTCGGTGGCCGCCCGCCAGGTGATCCAGCCCCTGCGCCGCCTCATGTCCGGCCGTACGACCATCATGATCACCCACGACCTGAGCCTGGCCCCGGACGCGGACCGCATCCTGGTCGTCGACGGCGGACGTCTCGTCGAGACGGGCGCGCACGCGGAGCTGGTTTCAAGGGGCGGTGTGTACGCGCGACTCGCGGGTCCGCTCCCCGAGATGGCGATCACGGGAACGGGACGGCATCGTTCGGAGGACACGATGATCCTGCGCCCGGTCCCGCCGCAGGCACCGGACGAGACGATGATCCTGCGGTTGCCGAAGAGGTAGACGGATCAGGCAGGCGGAGCGGCCCGGAGGCTGTACCCGAGCCCCCGCACGGTGTGGATGAGCCGCGGTTCGCCGCGGCTCTCCAGTTTCCGGCGCAGGTACATGACGTACACGTCAAGGGTGTTGGACGCGGGCTCGAAGTCGAAGCCCCACACCTGCCGGTGGATCTGGGACCGGGTGAGCGCGGCGCCCGGATGCCTCAACAGGTGCTCCAGCAACAGGAATTCGGTTCGCGTGAGATCGAGCGGCCGTCCGTCACGGGTGACGGTACGGGTACGCAGGTCCATCACGAGATCCTGGAAGACGAGCCGTTCGAGCTCGGGCGATACGTCGATCGCGGGGGCGTGTTGGGTACTGCGGCGCAGCAACGCCCGTACGCGGGCGAGGAGTTCCTCGATGGCGAACGGTTTGCTCAGGTAGTCATCGGCACCGTTGTCGAGGGCGACGATACGGTCGCCGACCGCGTCCCGCCCGGTGATCATCAGGATCGGCACGGTGGACCCGGAGGCCCGGATGCGCCGGGTGGCGGCGAGTCCGTCCAGCTCGGGCATGGTGACGTCCATCAGCACGAGGTCGGGCGCGGCGGCGCCGTCCGGCACACAGGGGGATACGCCGAGCAGATCGAGCGCGGTACGCCCGTCCCCGGCGAGGACGGTCTCGTACCCCTCGTACCGGAGCAGCCTGCCGATCCCTTCCCGCACGTCTTCGTCGTCGTCGGCCAGGAGAATCTTCGGCGCCATGCCGACACGGTGGGACGAACGCCTGTGGCAGGGCTGGCAGTTGGTTATGCGAGGGCTGAGGGCTGAGGGCTGAGGGCTGACGGGCGAGGGGGGTCTCCTCAGTCCGCGTGGCGGCGACGGTAGGCACGGGTCTTGTTCCGGTTCCCGCAGGCGTCCATCGAGCACCAGCGGCCGCCGCCGTTGCGCGAGGTGTCGTAGAAGGCCCAGCGGCAGTCCGGCGAGGCGCACAGTTTCAGACGACTCCAGCGGCCACCGGCGACGCTCGCGGCGACCGTCTCCACGATGGTGTCGAGGCCGGGCGTACCGCTGTCGGCGACGAGACGCAGCCCGCCGCCGTCCGCGTCCGGAGCCAGGACCAGGGGGAAAGGGGCGAGGGCCCGAGCGGTCTTGGCGCGGTCGGCACCGTCGGAGTTGTCCGAGCTGTCGGCGTCGTCGGTTCCGCTGGTGAGGGCATCCCGCAGACCGGCACGGAGCGCGCGGGCGGCGGCCAGATCGGACGGCCCCGGTTCCTGCCCCGAGCCGGCCAGCCCATGCGCCTCCAGCCACGCCAACAGGCCCTGGACGGAGGTCAGTTCATCGTTGCCGGTGTGCCGCTCCCCGTGCCAGCTGAAGGATCTTTCGTCGAGCGTGTTGAGGAACTGCTCGACCAGGACGAGATCTACGACGCCATCACCATCACTCACGACACCACCGTACCGCGAAGCCGGTGTTGACGGCGCTCGACACCGGCTATACGTTTTAAAGGTGTCGAAAACATGGACGACCTCATGGACGACCTCAGGGCAGACCCCGACGACGGACACCATCCCCGGCCCCTTGCTGGAGGTGCCGGACGCGGACCTCGACGAGCTGCGGGCCCGCCTGCGCGGGACGAGGTGGGCGGAACCATGGCCCGTGGCCGAGTGGCAGGCGGGCACCGACGCCAAAGAGCTGAGGCGCCTGACCGAGTACTGGGCCGACGGCTACGACTGGCGCGCACACGAGACCGCGATCAACGAGCTCCCGTCCCACTTCGCCGCGATCGACGGCATGACCGTGCACTACCTGCGCTTCGACGCCGAACGTGAGGGCGCCCTGCCGCTGGTCCTGACCAACGGCTGGCCGAGCACGTTCTACGAGCTGGTCGAACTGGCGCGGAGGCTCTCGACCCCGTCGCGCTACGGCGGTGATCCGAGGAACGCGTTCACGGTGATCGTGCCGTCCCTCCCGGGCTTCACGTTCTCGTCCCCGCCCCCTGGCCTGACGGACAAGTCACCGCTCACCCACGAACTGTGGCACCGCCTGATGCACGACGAGTTGGGCTTCGAGCGCTACGGCGCGCACGGTGGGGACCTGGGTTCGGGGATCACGGCGCGCCTCGGTCATGCCCACCCCGAGAGCGTGGTCGGCATCCACTTGCTGGACATCCTGAGCACACCCCCGGACCCCGCCTCCGCCCAACTGACCGACGAGGAACGGGAGTACCTGGCCGCCTTCGGCGCCTGGTCCCAGGAAGAGGGCGCGTACGCCCACCAACAACGCACCCGCCCACTGACCTTGGCCCAGGGCCTGAGCGACTCCCCGTCGGGCCTGCTGGGTTGGATGGTGGAGAAGTACCGCTCCTGGAGCGACTGCGGAGGGAACCTCTCGACCCGTTTCACGGACGACTTCCTTCTCACCCAGGCGTCGCTGTACTGGTTCACGAACACGATCGGGACGTCGTTCATCCCCTACTACGCGTCCGGCCAGGGCCTCATCCCGAAGCTGGACCGGGTGGAGGTACCAACCGCCCTGGCCCTGTTCCCCGCCAACCTCGGCGCCGGCACCCCCGCCCCTCGCGGCTTCGTGGAACGCAAGTACCACCTCACCCGGTACACGACGATGCCGCGAGGCGGTCACTTCCCGGCCCACGAGGAACCGGAGTTGCTGGCCGAGGACATCACCGAGTTCTTCAGGTCGGTGAGTTGAGTCGATGTCGTACGGCTGGAGGTCGTACGGCTGGAGGTCGTACGGCTAGAGCCGGGGCCGGGGCTGCGCCCGGAAGTCGCGGCCGGGGGGCGGGACTTGGGACTCCCAGCGCCAGTGCAGGAGGGCGGCGAGGAGAGCGAACGCGCCGAGCGGAACGCAGACGAGCAGCAGCAACGTCTCGGGGTCCCGTTCGGTCACCACCTGCCACAGCGTGACCAGGAACATGGCCAGCAGGACCAACAGGGCGCCGCTGGTGGCCCGTTCCCAGGCCTTACGGTGACCGGATTGCCGCCGGATCCGCTCCTCGACCTCGGGCCGCCGCTCCCAGGCCATGCCGCGGTGCCGGGCGGCCGTCTCGCGCAGATCGTCGATCTCGGCGCCGAATTCCGGGAGTTGACCGTCGTCGATGTGCGGGAGCAGCAGGCGCCGGCCGTCGTTGCCGTAGAGGAAGGTGAGCCACTGGGAGTCGCCGCTGCGCTGGTTGCGGCGGGGCTCGACCCGGATGTCGTAGATGTCGTGCCAGCTCCGGCGCCGGGTGCGGACGGCTCCGCGTACGGCGATCCCGTCCGCCGTGACGAAGGTGCGCTGGCGCCAACTGGCAAGCAGAGCCCAGACGAACAACCACAGCAGTAGGGCGTCGATGACCAACCGGGCCCGGTGGCCGAGGATATTGGGGTTCTGATTCATCCGGTAGACGGAGTTCCCTACGGCGATCCCCATGAAGACGAGCCACCCGTTGCGGTTCCGTCCCCGTCTCTGTCGCCCGTACTCCCGCTCGATGCCGCGCTCGTGTACGTCGTCGCCCATGCCAACTCCCCCGTGTAGGACGGGTAGATGGTAGGTCGGCGAGCTGTGCTTGTCAGGAGGCGGAGGGGGCGGCCGGTGCGCGGGGACGATGAAAGGCCCCGATGCCAGCGGACGGGACCGGTCCGGGGTCACCGTTCGGGTTCCGGGATGCGCTCGCCCCGGCTGACGGCGATGCGGAGGACGTCGCCGAGGGATTCGGACGCCCTGGTGAGTGCGAACCGTACGGCTCGTTCCCCGGCCTTCGGGTCGGCGAGTACGGCCTTGGCTCCGGTCAGCACCTGTTCCCCGGAGTCGAGTTGGGCCGCCTCGATGTCGTCGGCGAGGAGGGAGAGACGGCTGTCGTGGCTGTCGGCGCTGAGGTAGCAGGGCTTGCCGTCGGGGGTGGTCCAGGGGAGCAGCCGGAGTTCGTTGCGGGTGGTGTCGGGGACGCTCATGCGTGTACCACCACTCCGTGGACAAGCAGTAACTCCCGGATTCCTACGACGCGTTCGCTCATTCCGCGGCGCTCCTCTGTTCTTGCGGGGTCCTGACGAGCGGTGATTACCGTTCGTGCCTCGATGGTCACCGGTGCGGCGTACGCTGCGGAAGAGGGTTGGCGTTGTCTGCGGGCCCAGGCAACGGGGAGGGGTGACGTGACTGAACAGGTTGACGCGGAGGGTGAGTCGGGGCGTGCGGTGCTGGGACGGACGCTCCGGTATCTGCGTGAGAAAGCGGGGAAGTCGCTCGGGCAGCTGGCGGAGGACACCGGCTACGACAAGAGCTACCTGAGCCGGCTGGAGTCGGGGGAGCGGCTGTCCAAGGTGACGGTCATGGAGGACCTTGACGTTTATTACGAGGCCGGTGAGTTGCTGGTCAGCCACTGGAGGGTGGCTCGGCTGGACGCGTTCAAGGACCAGTACAAGAGGTTCATGGAGTTGGAGGCGACGGCGCGGGTCATGAGGAAGTTCGCGCTGGGCGTACCTGGACTGGTGCAGACCGAGGATTTCGCTCGGGAGGTGTTGTCCGGGGCTCAGACAACACCTGATCGTGCTGAACTGGTCGAGGAACAGGTGGCGGTGCGGCTGGGCAGGCAGTACCTGTTGCAGCAGAAACCGGAGCCCAACGTGCGCATCATCATGGACGAGTTCGCGTTCCGGCGCCCTGCTGCGAGTGGGAAGACCTGGACTGACCAGTTGCTGCGCCTTGAAGCCGTTGCGATGTGGCCCAACGTGACACTTCAGGTGCTGCCGTTCGGCGCCGGGGTCCACCACCACATGAACGGCACTGTGACGCTGCTGTGGCAGCAGGACGGAAGCGCCGTTGCCTACACGGAGGGCAACACCCGAGGCGAACTGATCGAGGAACCGGACGAGGTTCTGCGACACCGACTGTCCTACGATCGGCTCAGGGATCTTGCGTTGTCCCCGTCGGACTCGCTCGCGTTCATCAGGGACGTACTGGAGGAACACAGATCATGAAGTCCACCCCCGACCTCAGCACAGCCGCCTGGCGCAAGTCGAGCTACAGCGACGGGGGAGACAACAACTGCGTCGAGGTCGCCGACGGCCACCCCGGCCTCGTCCCCGTCCGGGACAGCAAAACCCCCGCCGCCCGCCCGTTGATCCTCGCGGCCGGGTCCTGGGCCGTGTTCGTGGACGGGGTCAAAGCCGGGGCGGCCGTGCGCACGTTCGGGTGACGTGGGTCGAAAGGCCTGACATCCGCCGCTACGGCTCCCTCATCGTTGATCTTCCGGTCGAATGCACGGCCGGGAGACCAACCACTGAGAGGGAACGGACGAGCCGGTTATGGTCGTAGACACGACGCGTCGAAGGAGGACATCGGTCATGGCTGCTCACGCTGCGGAACCCGAGTCGGTTGTCCCTCCGATGCCGGAGCGGACGCCGAAGGCGCTGCGCAAGGCCATCGCCCAGCACGCGCCCACGCTCCTCCCTGACTTCGACGCGCACTGGAAGTGGGCGATCGCCGACACCTACGACCTTGGTCCCGTGCCCGCCTTCGTGGCCCGCTGGTGGATCGAGTACGCGATCGCTCGTGATCCGAAGCTGGATGCTCACCTGCACGAGCTGGAACACCGTGCGGCTGAATCCACGGACATCGCCGAGGCCAGGGTTCTTCTCGACGAGGCGTCGAAGATTCGTCACCAGGCTTTGCGGACGGAGCCCGGCGAGTGACCGACGGGTTCATGGGGCCGCCTTGGCAGATGGACTGGCGGCTCGATGCTCTCGCTGCCCGCGACGCACTGCCCGACCGCATCCGCGAGATCGTCCACGCGGTGCGAGCCGAACTGGTCACGGCGAAGGACCCGTACTTCCGAGGCATCGAAACCGATGCGGATCTGCCTGAGGGCATGACCGTCGAGCCGGCGCTGTCGAGTCAGCCGAAGGGTGCTCGCATGTTCTTCTTCGACCAGGGAAAAGGCTGGCTCGTCTACACCTTCGTGCCACGCGTGGAGGACCCGCAGATCGTCGTGGAGCAGGTTTTCTGGCTGGGTGGCGAATCGCCCGAGGAACCTCTGGCGGAGTCGTGGTAGAGACCGCGACCATCCAGGTGCCCCGTCGGACCCGGGACCATCTCGCCCAAGTGGCCAAGGACAGGGGCCTCACCTTGAGACAACTCGTCGAGCAACTGGCCGCCGAGCAGTTGACGTTGGAACAGATCGCGGAGCGAGTGGCTGCCGCACGCAAGGTGCTCTAGACTCGCACCCCACCGGACGAGCAGCCCCCGCCCCAGCCGTGATCGACGGTCCCGTTCCAGCTGACGCACCCACGAACAGCGGCAACGTCGGCCCCGTTGGAACGGGGCCGTCGGGCAACTTGGAGTAGGCCCCTACGGCCGGTTCAGTCGCTCATCGTCCAAGTGTGGGATGCCCCCTGGTCGTTCGCGGGCCGAGTAGTCCTTGACGCCGGGCCCGGAGATGCTGTGGTTGGCCCATGAGGAGTCGTGGCCAGGTCACGTCGCTCTCCCGCCAGTGGTCGTTGCCGCTGCTGCACGCCGCAGACTGCGCGGACGTCGAGGTGGTGAGAATGGCGCCGGCCGCGAGGAGGGACGCAGCGAGGCGCGAGGTCGCGCGCTTCACAGTGGCGCGCTTCATGGAGTGGGAGACCCTTCATCGCTGAACGGTTCTTGTCGAGCAGAGCGGTGGAGACAGCGAGTGCGTGGGTGCGCAGGCAGCGCCACTCAGCTAGTTCGGCGTGCAGCCGTGGGTGGATCTCGGCGAGCGGGAGGCGGCCTTGCGCTGCCTCCGGCTTGAGGTTGTTGACGATCACCGACGTGCGGAGCCAGCGTGTCTGAACGCCGTAGAGCCGCTGGTTCGCTGTGGCGAGGCAGCCGTTCGGGAGTTTCACGTAGAGCTGGGCTTCGCCCGCGCCGAACAGGGCGTCGGAGACGCAGAGTTACTCGGCCTGCGGATGTGGGCTCTGGCCGGGGCACGCGTCGGTGAGGAGTTGGGTCGCCGCCTTGATGATCTCGTCAGGAGCGGCACGGGGAACGGAAGTTGAGACGGGGCCGCGCAGGCTGTGACGGTGGCGGTGAGGAACAGGCCTGCCGTCAGCAGCCTGGCGGCGATACACAGCGAGGGCATCCGTGGATCGGCTGGCCTCGCAGCCCATCTGCGCGTCGCTGACCCCGTCGAACTTGCCGCCCACTCGGACCAGTTGTCGGAATAGTCGTCCGGCCTGATCTCGCGGTAGAGACAGCCGCAGCCACCTTGGTAACTGATCGCGTACACGCTGACGGAGGTGTGCGAGTCGAAGGAGTATGCGCGCCGCTTCGGCCAGGGTCTGCCTTGCGGTAGCCCGGCGGCGAGTACACCCAGGTGCCGCCCATCTGGCTGGCCTGGAGCCAGAAATACACCTGCCCTGGCGATACGACGGCCGAGGCGGAGGCATGTGCTTGCGCGGAAACGGGTGCTCCGGCGGGCAGGAGTGTCGCGAAAGCAGCCGCGGCGATGGCGAGTCGACGCATGTGGAGAGTCACCGAGGATGGTGATCAAGTGCGGGCTAAGATCACCATCCTTTCGGGATGCCGGTATTGTGCCCCACTTGATCCGTGCGGTCTCACAAGTCGGATCGCGGCGGCTACGGCGTCTCAGGCGGCAGAGTCGGTGCTCCCGGCGGCCCCGCCGCCCAACTGTTGGACAGGGTGTCCGGTTGAGTAGACGTTGCCGTCTGGACGGGGCTTCCAATCGGTGCATGGAGGGTGCGGTGTGTTGGACCCTCCCCGTGCGGGCTCTACGGGCGCACGAACTTGACCGAGGACGTCTTGTTGTCGAACCCGTTGTTCGTTAGGTCCTTGTCGGAACTATCGGGCTTGGCTGCATAGCCGGACGTACCAGTGCAGTTCTTGGCGTCATAGAAGAGAACCTTGGCTGCTG
Source organism: Streptomyces sp. N50 (assembly GCF_033335955.1). Classification (GTDB taxonomy): domain Bacteria; phylum Actinomycetota; class Actinomycetes; order Streptomycetales; family Streptomycetaceae; genus Streptomyces. Next base: position 4,148,226 of record NZ_CP137549.1, on the reverse strand, counting down.
AAGGGTTCTCCATAGAACTCGTCTTGTTGTTCAGCGCGGAAGACACGTTCATGCAGTCGCCAAACGTCGGTAGGTCCAAGCCGCCGGGGCCCCAGCTGGCGCCCTTGAAGTTGTCGTTCTCGTACGTGCAGAAGATGAAGCACTCGCCATCGGCGGCGGTGGCGTTCGGGGCTGAACCAATGAGACCTATCACACTAAGGGACAATACTGACAAAGCGCTTGCGGTGAGGGCCAGTGCGTGTTTCATCTGTGTATCTCCTGTGGGGGATGGCTAGATCCCCCACAGGCTACTTTGATCAGGCAGGCGGTGGCATCCAATATTTTTTGACGCTCGTATTGATGCTTCTCTGAGCGGTGGAAAGACGGATCGCCGCAAGTGGTGTCGCGTCGACCGTTTCGGCTGACGGATCCTGGCTGATGGTCAGACAGCTAGACGGGGCTGCCGTGCGGGCTGAATGGGTACGTGGCCAGCGTCTTTGCCGTGATCGCTATCTCACTACACTACGGGACGCGATCTGTCTCCGGCGGCGGAGTAGCCGCCCCCGGAATCCGTACCGTCGCCACCGTCCCCCCACCCGGCGCGTGCGCCAGGGTCACCTCGCCGCCGGCCTGTTCCACCGTGCGGGCGACGATCGACAGGCCCAGGCCGGAGCCGGGGAGGGCGCGCGCTGACGGCGAACGCCAGAACCGGTCGAAGACGTGCGGGAGTTCGTCGGCGGGGATGCCGGGGCCGTGGTCCCGGACGGTGAGGACGCCGTGGGTGAGCTGGACCTCGATCGTGCCGCCCTCGGGGCTGAACTTCACCGCGTTGTCGAGGATGTTGACGATCGCGCGTTCCAGGGCGGACGGCTCCGACTGCACGAACCACGGTTGTACGTCCGCCGTGATCGTCAACTCCGGTCCGCGCAGGCGGGCTCGGCGGAGCGCGGCCTCGACGGTGTCCTGGAGCGAGACCACCTGGACGCGCTCACCCCGCTGGCCCTCCGAGCGGGACAGCTCCTGCAAGTCGCCGATCAGGGACGCCAGTTCGGTCATCTGCGCCTTCACCGAGGCGAGGAGCGCCTTGCGGTCGGCCGGGGGGATCGGGCGGCCGGTCTCCTCGCTGCGGGTGAGGAGTTCGACGTTCGTGCGGAGGGAGGTGAGGGGGGTGCGGAGTTCGTGACCGGCGTCCGCGATGAGTTGCTGTTGCAGCTCGCGGGAGTTGGCGAGGGAGGTCGTCATCGAGTTGAACGAGCGGGAGAGGCGGGCGATCTCGTCGTCGCTGTCCTCGTCCACGGGGATGCGGATCGCCAAGTCCTCGGTACGGGCCACGTGTTCGACGGCTTCGGTGAGTTTGTCGACGGGGCGGAGACCTGCGCGGGCCACCGCGAGGCCTGCGGCTCCGGCGCCGACGACTCCGACGCCCGAGACGAGAAGGAGGACGAGCGCGAGGTCGTTGAGCGTGTTCTGGGTGCTCTTGAGGGGCATCGCAACGACGAGCGCGGTTTTGGGGTACAGCTGAGGCGGCCCTCCCACAGTGACGAGGAGAGGCGTGGTCAGCACACGTACGGCATTGCCGTCCGTGTCGACGCCGTTGCGGTAGACCCCCTTGAGGGTGGTCGAGATCCCCGTGAGGTTACTTGCGCTCTTGATCACGCTTTTGTCCGCGCCGGTGACCTTGACGGTGCCCGCCGAGTTCGAGGAGACGCAGCTCGTCCCGTCCGACTTGAGCAGCTGGATGTAGGAGCTCTGCGTCCGGAGGCCGTTGAAGTCGTTGGTGTCGTCGCTCTGCGTGTTCTGAACAGTGTGCGGACAACTGCCGAGGAGGCCCGCGACCTCGACGCCCCGCTGCGGCTGCGCCATCTTCCTGAGATCGCCGTCGACCTGGTTGTACAGCTTCCCCTGCACGATGAACCAGCAGGTCACCGAAACCGCCGCCACCCCGAACGCCACCGCCGCCGCGACCAGCATCGCCAGCCGGGACCGGATCGGCAGGGTCCGGAACCGGTGCAGGAACCGGTTGAGGACGTTCTTCACTCCGCTCCGCCCTGTCGCAGCACGTACCCCACGCCCCGCACCGTGTGCACAAGCCGAGGCTCGCCCCCGGCCTCGGTCTTCCGGCGCAGGTACATCACGTACACATCAAGGGAGTTGGAGGACGGCTCGAAGTCGAAGCCCCACACCGCCTTCAGGATCTGCTCGCGGGTGAGGACCTGGCGGGGATGCGCCAGGAACATCTCCAGGAGCGTGAACTCCGTGCGGGTCAGCTCGACTTGGCGGCCGTTGCGGGTGACCTCACGCGTCGCGAGGTCCATGCGGAGGTCGGCGAAGGTGAGGGAGTCGTCCTCGGGGGCGGTACCGGCTGCCGCGGCCGCCGCGTAGGAGCTGCGGCGGAGCAACGCCCGTACGCGGGCGAAGAGTTCGTCGAGTTCGAAGGGCTTGACCAGGTAGTCGTCCGCCCCGGCGTCCAGTCCCGTCACCCGGTCACCGACCGTGTCGCGCGCCGTGAGCATCAGGATCGGGGTCGTCGTACCGGCGCCCCGCATCCGGCGGGCCGCCGTCAGGCCGTCCATGCGCGGCATCTGGATGTCGAGGACGACCAGGTCGGGCTGGTACGCGGTCGCCTTCTCCAGCGCGTCCGCGCCGTCGACGGCGACCTCGGTGTCGTACCCCTCGAACGCGAGGCTGCGCTGGAGTGCTTCGCGCACAGCCGGCTCGTCGTCCACGATCAGGATGCGCTGGGTGTCACGGTCGCCTTCGGCGGGGCTCATGGGCTGGATTCCTCGGGTGCGGTGGGACGGAGAGACAACGATCGGCTGGTCGCAATCAGCCTCGCATGTTTCCCGGCCGGTGCGTGAAGAGGGGAGGAAGTGAGAAAAAGCGTGAGATCGGCCTCGCCCTCACATCCTCGACGGGATCAGCCTCGCATCGTCTGGAGGCGGTTCAGCGGCACCTTGCGGTGGTGCGGGCGGGCCGCGCTGGTGCGCAGCCCCATCAGCTCCGGGACGGGCGCCACTTCCGGTGCCCGCGCGGCCGGCGCGTGCAGTTCGTACGCCACCCCGAGGGCCAGGCCGAGACCGGCCGCTCCGGTGTCGGTCACCGTGTGCGAAACCTGCTTGATCATGACGTACTCCCTACTGATCGCTACTGATCGCTACTGATCACTGATCACTGATCGCTGGACTACGACCTAGCTGTCGGAACCGCCCGCCCGCAGCGAAGCCAGGTCCGCCTTGACGGTGTTGATCGGGATGGCGAAGCCGATGCCGATGCTTCCGGCCTCGGAGGACGAGGACGAGGAGTCCGAACTGGACGAGTACATCGCGGAGTTGATGCCGATGATGTTGCCGTTCGCGTCGATCAGGGCGCCGCCGGAGTTGCCGGGGTTGAGGGACGCGTCGGTCTGGATCGCCTTGTACGTCGTGGTCGAGGAGCCCGTGTCGCCGTTGAACTGCTGGCCGCCGAACTGGAACGGCCACTGGCCGCTGCCGCCCGAATCCTGGCTCTGGCTCTGGCTCTCGTCGGTGGAGACGGTCACGTCACGGTTCAGGGCGGAGACGATGCCGCTGGTGACCGTGCCGGTCAGGCCCTCGGGGGAGCCGATCGCGACGACCGTGTCGCCGATCTGGACGCCCGCGGAGTTGCCGAGGGTGGCCGCCTTCAGGCCGGAGGCGCCCGACAGCTTGAGGAGCGCGAGGTCCTTCTTGCTGTCCGTGCCGACGACCGTCGCGGTGTACGTCTTGCCGTTGCTCGTCTTGACCTTGACGGACGTGGCGCCGGAGATGACGTGGTTGTTGGTGACGACCTCACCGCCGGCGGTGATGATCACGCCGGCGCCGGTCGACGAACCGTTGCTCAGGGTGGCCTCGACCTCGACCACGCTCGGGCTCACGGTCGCGGCGATCGTGGCGACGTCGCCCCTCTTGCTGGAGGGCACGACGGCCGTGGTGGTGCTGGAGGTGGCGACGGTGTCCTTGCCGGTCAGCTCCTGGAAGGCGTACGCCGTGCCGCCGCCGACGGCCGCGGCGACGATCGCCACGGCGGCGAGCAGCGCGAGCGGACCCCGGGTGCGCTTCTTCGGCTTGGGCGCCTCGCCGTGGACGTGGGTGAGGAGAGCGGTGTCGCCGCCGCCACCGTGAGCGCCGCTGCCGTCGGCGGCGAGAGCTCCGCCGTCACCGGCGCCGTAGCCGTCACCGCCGCCGTACGCTCCGCCGTCGGCGCCGAAGGCGGCCTGCGGGGCGGGCGAGGGGGCGGGAGCCTGGGCCGGCCACGCGGGTGCGGCCGGCTGCTGCGTCTGCTGCGCGGGCTGAGGCTGCTGCACCGGAGGCTGGTAGGCCGGCGGGGGCGGCCACTCCGGGTTCACGGGAGAAGAGGCGTGCTGCTGCTGGGGGTACGCCTGCGGCTGGTCGCCCTGGGGGGTCTCGTACTCGCCGCTGCGGCGGAAGCTCTCGGTCATGGAACAGAGCCTGTCGCGCGATCATGAGAGGTACCTGAGTGCCCGCTGAGAAGCCCGACAGAACCTCGTATGCCCGATATAAAGACGCCGGAGCCCCGGAAACTCGGGGATTCCAGTGAACCCTGTGGCAGGTGGAGCGATCCCCGTGACCGCCGTGGCGACCCCCGTGACCGCCGCCGTGGCGAACCCGGCGACCTCCGCTACAGGTGGGCTCAGCCCTCGCACCCGCACGACTGCCGTATCACCAGCCGCGACGGGAACACCTTCAGCCGCTCACGCCGAGACCCCGCCACCCGCAGCCCGTCGTCGAGGACGAGGTCCACCGCCGCGCGGGCCATCGCGGGCCGGTCCGATGCGATCGTTGTCAGCTTCGGGTCGGCCAGAGCCGCTTCCTTGATGTCGTCGAAGCCGATGACACCCAGCTCGCGCGGCACGTCGATGCGCAGCTCGCGCGCGGCCCGCAGCAGGCCGATCGCCTGGTCGTCGGTGGAGCAGAAGATCGCGGGGGGCCGGCGCGGGCCGGAGAGGATGCCGAGGGCGACCTGGTACGCGTCGTAGCGGTTGTACGGGGCTTCGAAGAGGCGTCCCTCGGTCGGCAGACCGGCCTCGGTCATCGCGCGCCGCCAGCCCTCGACGTGGTCGGAGACCGGGTCACCGACGGACGGTGTCTCCGCCGTACCGCCCATACAGGCGACGTAGTCGTAGCCGTGCTCCAGGAGGTGGCGGACGGCGAGCTGGGCGCCGCCGAGGTCGTCCGTGACGACCGCCACGTCGTCGATCGCCTCGGGGCGTTCGTGGAGGAGGACGACGCGGGCGTCCCACGCCTCGATCTCCGCCGCCGCGTTGTCGTTCAGCGCGTGGCTGACGAGGATCAGGCCGGAGACCCGCATCCCCAGGAACGCGCGCAGGTAGTGGACCTCGCGCTCGCCCACGTAGTCGGAGTTGCCGACCAGGACCATCTTTCCGCGCTCGGACGCGGCCTGTTCGACCGCGTGCGCCATCTCCCCGAAGAAGGGCTGGCGCGCGTCCGGCACGATCAGGCCTATGAGGTCCGTACGCCGCGACGCCATGGCCTGGGCCACCCGGTCGGGTCGGTACCCCAGTTCCTTGATCGCGGCGAGGACACGCTCGCGCGTGGCCGGGGCAACCGGCCGGGGTCCGTTGTTGATGACATAGCTGACAACGGCGGTCGAAGTACCCGCCAGCCGCGCCACATCATCCCGAGTCACCTTGGCCACGCGCGGAGTCTACGCGGATGGACCGGCTCTGGGCAGGGCGTTTCGAAGCTTCTCTCAGCTTCCGCGCACCATCTCCGCGCGGAGCCGACACCGAGAAGCGACGCCCTGCCCGGAACGGTTACGCCTCGGCCGGGATCTCGGCGGCGTCCAGCGCGGCCGAATCGGCCCTGGCGTCCGCATCCTCCGGCTTTGCGTCGGTGATGGCGGCGCTTGCCTTGAGCTTGGCCTCTTCGCCGCCCCGGTCACCCTTCTCCGGGGTAACGAATCGATAACCGACGTTCCGGACGGTCCCGATCAGCGACTCGTGCTCGACTCCGAGCTTCGCGCGCAGGCGCCGTACGTGGACGTCGACCGTCCGCGTACCGCCGAAGTAGTCGTAGCCCCAGACCTCCTGCAGCAGCTGGGCGCGCGTGAAGACGCGGCCCGGGTGCTGGGCGAGGTACTTGAGGAGCTCGAACTCCTTGAAGGTCAGGTCGAGGACCCGGCCCTTGAGCTTGGCGGAGTACGTCGCCTCGTCGACCGACAGGTCGCCGTTGCGGATCTCCATGGGGGAGTCGTCGTTGACGATCTGCTGGCGGCCCATGGCCAGGCGCAGTCGCGCCTCGACCTCGGCGGGGCCCGCCGTGTCGAGCAGGACGTCGTCGATGCCCCAGTCGGCGGTGACGGCGGCGAGGCCGCCCTCGGTGACGACGAGGATGAGCGGGCACCCCGGGCCGGTGGACCGGAGGAGCTGACACAGGCTGCGCACCTGGGGCAGGTCACGGCGGCCGTCGATCAGGATGACGTCGGCACCCGGGGTGTCGACGAGTGCGGGGCCTTCCGCCGGTGCCACGCGCACGTTGTGCAGCAGCAGGCCAAGGGCCGGAAGCACCTCCGTCGACGGCTGGAGGGCATTGGTCAGGAGCAGCAGAGAACTCATATGTCTGGTTCCTCCTCGGTCCCTGCGAGGACGTATGCGGCACTGCGGCATTACGGCGATGCTCTGTGCTGACGGGGGCCCTGTATCTCCGGCGGCCACCTGGGGTTTCCCGAGGTTTCCCGCTTCGTATACAACGCTCCCGAAAGCACAAAAGGACCCGGGGGCTTCGCTGCCCGAGTCCTCTGTCCAGCAGAATAGCCCACATGAGCGCTGGTACGGCAGGTCATGTGGCACGATCCACCGTTCGTCCGAACTCTGAGACGATCAGACGTACACCTTTGCGGACGTTTCTGCACACCGACGACGGGGTGACGATCGATTCCGTATACGAACCGGGGGCACCCGTATACGACGCCTCCCGGTCACCTTCCGGTGATCCCGTGTTCGTCGTGGCGCACGGTTTCACGGGCGATGTGGACAAGCCCCATGTACGCCGGGTCGCCGAGGCGTTCCTCCAGTACGGGGCCGTGGTCACCTTCTCCTTCCGGGGCCACGGCGCCTCCGGCGGACGCTCCACCGTCGGCGACCGCGAGGTCCTCGATCTGGCCGCGGCGGTCGCCTGGGCGCGCGAACAGGGGCACGCGCGCGTGGTCACCGTCGGCTTCTCGATGGGCGGTTCGGTGGTGCTGCGGCACGCGGCGCTCTACGGCTCTCAGGCGCACGCCGACGGCCAGAGGCGCGAGGGGCGCACAGAAGCGCACACGGACGCGGTGGTTTCCGTGAGTGCGCCGGCCCGTTGGTACTACCGAGGCACGGCCCCCATGCGCAAGCTGCACTGGCTGGTGACCCGCCCCGAGGGCCGCCTGGTCGGCCGCTACGGCCTCAACACCCGTATCGAGCACAGGGGTTGGAACCCGGTCCCGCTCTCCCCCGTCGAGGCGGTCCCGCGCATCGCGCCCACCCCGCTCCTCATCGTGCACGGCGACCGCGACGGCTACTTCCCCGTCGACCACCCCCGCATGCTGGCCGACGCCGCCGGTGACCAGGCCGAACTCTGGCTGGAGCCGGGCATGGGTCACGCCGAGCACGCGGCCGCCGACGACCTGCTGGAGCGCATCGGGCGCTGGGGCAATTCACAGGGCGGCTAGCCTGACGGGTGTTGACGCCCGATCCGTCGACACCGATCTACGAGGAAGCAACAAGCACATGCCAAAGGTCACGGTGCGCTACTGGGCCGCCGCGAAGGCCGCGGCCGGTATCGCCGAGGAGCCGTACGACGCGGTCACCCTCGCCGACGCCCTCGCCGCCGTCCGCGAGCGACACCCCGGGGAACTCGCCCGCGTACTGCTGCGATGCTCGTTCCTCGTCGACGGTGACCCCGTGGGCACCCGCGGACATGAGACGGTACGGCTGGCCGAGGGCGGCACGGTCGAGGTGCTCCCGCCGTTCGCAGGAGGATGAGCGAAGCGATGAGCAACCAGCCGTACGAGGGCCCGTACGAGGGCTATGGCGAGGGCTACGACCCCTACGCCCAGCAACAGCAGCAGCCCCACGCCCAACAGCAGCAGCCCCAGCAGGCACAAGCACAGGCACAGGCACAGGCGTGGCCCGGCCACCAGCAGGCGTACGACGATCCGCAGGCGGCCCAGCAGTACACCCAGCAGTGGCAGGGCCAGACCTGGGACACCCAGGTCCAGCAGTCGAGACCCTCCGCGTCCGACCTGGCGTACTTCCCGCCGCAGAACTACCAGGCGCCGCAGCCGAGTTACGACCCCCACGCCCAGGCCCCCGTAGCCGCGCCCCCGGCCCCCGCCACCCCGGACGAGGCCGCCGGCTACGGCCCGCCCTCCCTCGCCGGCAACGCCCGCATCACCGACGCCCAGCGGGCCCGCCTCGAAGGCCGTTCGCCGATCATCGAACCCGGGATGCAGCCGGCCGGCCTCACCGCCGTACTGGCGCTCCTGCTCTCCGTCACCGCGCAGGTCGGGTCGTACGCCCTCGTCGTACCGCTCGTGATTCTGCAGGCCGTGACGGCGGCGGGCTGGTTCCGGCTGAACGGGATGTGGCCGGCCCGGCAGGGCATCGCGCTGGCCTTCGCGGGGGCGCTCGTCGCGGACGTGGCGCTGCTCGCGGCCGGGCGGGAGAACGGCCCCGCCGCGATCCTCGGCACCCTCGGTGTCTGGGTCCTGCTCTCCCTCGTCATGCAGCTGCGCTCGCACGCCGACCCGGACACCCGCATCACCGGCCTGATGGCGACGGTCGCCTCGGCGGCCCTGGCCATCGTCGCGACCGGACACCTCGCGGCCGACCCGGACGCGGTGACGGTCGGCGCGGCCGCGGTCGCCGTCGCGATCCTGGCCCGCGCGCTGCCGTTGCCGACCGTGGCGTCGGTCGTCGTCTCGCTGCTCGCCGCCGCCGGTGCGGGCATCGCCGTAGGAGGGATGACGGGCATGGGCGCTAAGGGCGCGCTGCTCGGCGCGGGCGCGGCGGTCTGCGCGCTGATCGGCCACCGGGTGGCGAGCTACGACTACCCGTCCCGCTTCGTCCACTTCACCGCCGGTGTGGCCCTGCCGCTCACCGCGGCGGCCCCGGCGGTCTACCTGCTGGGGCGGGCGCTGGTGTAACCCGGCGCCTGCCAAGTTCCTTGCCGTAGGCGGTAGTTGGTCGCGTAAGCGGTGTGTAGGCCGAAGTTAAGAGCAGTGTCACAGCTGATCGACAATTTCCCGGTACACGCGTCTCGCAGGACTAACCTCGCGATCAGCGGCCACCCGGTCGTCGTACCGCTGTCGTCGATGACCGCCTAGGTGGGGAACACCGCATGCGCGCGCTGCGAATACTTCTGATCGTCGTCGTGATTCTGGGAGGGCTCTTCGTCGTCGCCGACCGGGTGGCGGTGCACTTCGCCGAGCAGGAGGTCGCGGACCGGGTGAAGTCGTCGGAGAACCTGGCCTCCACCCCCGACGTCTCCATCAAGGGCTTCCCCTTCCTCACCCAGGTCGCCTTCGGGGACCTGGACGACGTCGAGATCGGCATCCAGAGCTACGAGGCGCCCACGGGCAACACGACCGGCGGCGCCACCACGATCCGGATCGACGACCTCAAGGCCCGGATGAAGGGCGTCAAGCTCTCGCTCACCGGCAACACCGCGACCTCGGCGACCGCGACCAGCGCGACGGGCACCGCGAGCATCTCCTACGACCAGCTCCTCAAGGCCGCCAAGTCCCAGCCGACGGAGGTCTTCACCGGCGTCACGGCACAGCTCGTCAGCCTCTCCGACGGCGGCGACGGCAAGATCAAGGCCGACATGAAGGTCACGGTCACCGGGATCGGGACGACGACGTATCCGGTGCTCAGTACGGTCACCGTCGAGGGCAACACGGTGAAGGTGCACGCGGACAACCTGCCCAAGCTGGTGGTCAACCTCGCCGACTCCCGCGTCCGCTCGATCACCGACTTCCAGCAGACGATCAGCGAACTGCCGGGCGGGGTGAAGCTGGACAGTGTGCAGGCCGCGAAGGGCGGTGTGGACATCAAGGTGAAGGGTTCGAACGTCAACCTGGCCGGGTAGGACGACGTGCGGTGTCGTTCTGGGTGGGCGGTGCGTGTCCGAGGGGCGAGACGGTGGTGTCCGTGCGGGGGCGGGGTTAACGGCCGCGGGGTCCTGGATTCCCCGCCGTAGGGCCGCTGGTGACCGTCTCGTCTCACATGGCGGACGATCGCGTCTCAAAATACGACACACCGGTGACATGTCCGGCGATCCGTCCCTACGATCGTCGTTATGAAGCGCCAGGCGGACGACCTCACGAAGCGGCGGGCAGTAGACCTGTGCCGCGTCGCCGCCATGCTCTGTCGCACTTTCTGAGCGGAAGCGCAGGCTTCCGTCTTCCCCCCCCCGTGTCCCTGACCAGGGACACCCGCGCGAGCGCGCACCCTTTCTCTCACGCACCGCACCGCCGTAACTGCCCCGGAGGAGAAAAGCATGAGCCGCAGTGACGTCCTGGTCGACGCCGACTGGGTCGAGGCCAACCTCGACAACGCGGACATCGCCATCGTCGAGGTCGACGAGGACACGTCCGCGTACGAGAAGAACCACATCCGCAACGCCATCCGGATCGACTGGACGAAGGACCTCCAGGACCCGGTACGCCGTGACTTCGTCGACCAGGAGGGCTTCGAGAAGCTCCTGTCCGGCAAGGGCATCGGCAACGACACGCTGGTGATCCTCTACGGCGGCAACAACAACTGGTTCGCGTCGTACGCCTACTGGTACTTCAAGCTCTACGGCCACGACAACGTCAAGCTCCTCGACGGTGGCCGCAAGAAGTGGGAGCTGGACGCCCGCGAGCTGGTCGAGGAAGTCCCCGCGCGCGCCGAGACGTCCTACAAGGCGAAGCCGCAGAACACCGCGATCCGCGCCTTCCGTGACGACGTCGTGGCCGCCATCGGCGCCCAGAACCTGGTCGACGTCCGTTCGCCCGACGAGTTCAGCGGCAAGCTGCTCGCGCCGGCGCACCTCCCGCAGGAGCAGTCGCAGCGTCCGGGTCACGTCCCGTCCGCCCGCAACATCCCGTGGTCGAAGAACGCCAACGACGACGGCACGTTCAAGTCGGACGACGAGCTCAAGGAGCTCTACGCCGACGAGCAGGTCGACCTGGCCAAGGACACCATCGCGTACTGCCGTATCGGCGAGCGCTCGGCCCTGACCTGGTTCGTGCTGCACGAGCTGCTCGGTGTCGAGAACGTCAAGAACTACGACGGTTCCTGGACCGAGTACGGCTCCCTGGTCGGCGTTCCGATCGAGCTCGGCGCCAACAAGTAAGCCCCGACCAGCCCCAACCCCGTAAGGACAGACCATGTGTGGAGCGAAGGCCGGCGGCCCCGACGCCTCGACGATCAAGCCCGGTGAGACCACCATCCAGGGCCAGGTGACCCGCAACGGCGAGCCGGTGACGGGCTACGTCCGGCTCCTGGACTCGACCGGCGAGTTCACCGCGGAGGTCCCGACCTCCGCGACGGGCCAGTTCCGCTTCTACGCGGCCGAAGGCACCTGGACCGTCCGCGCCCTCGTGCCGGGCGCCACCGCCGACCGCACGGTCGTCGCCCAGACGGGCGGGCTGGCGGAGGTGGCGATCGCGGTCTGATCGCCGTAACGCGAAAAGGGCCGCACCCGCTTCCGGGTGCGGCCCTTTGGCGTGCCCAGGCCTACCCTGGAAGCATGCTGGCTCGCCGCCGTCGCACGTACTTCGTCATGATGGGCATCTGCATCGGGCTCTTCGTCCTGGCCTGGGGAGTCGTGCGGATCTGGTCGGTGCCCGTGGCCGTGGGGATGTGTGTGGTCGCGATGCTGATCCCGCCGGTCGCCGCGATGGTCGCCAACCGGCGCGGCCCCGACGACCGCTGGTGGGACGACCCCTCCGGCGACCCCAAGTCCGACGAGTGGTGGGACGAGCTGGACGGGAAGAAGCGCCGCCAGTAGGGCAGGGCGGGGAAGAGTGGGTAGAGGGCAGGCATGTCGCCTACGACTCTGACCACCGTGGTGTTCGACGCGCCTGACGCGCACGAGCTGGCCGACTTCTACTGCCGGCTGCTCGGGTACGTGGTGCGGGAGGACGAGCCCGACTGGGTGGTCATCGTGCCGCCCGCGGGAGGCACCGGCCTCTCCTTCCAGACCGAGCCCGAGTACGTCCCGCCGGTGTGGCCCACCCGCAAGCCCGGTCACCAGCAGATGATGCTGCACCTCGACATCGAGGTCGACGACCTGGCGGCCGAGACGGCGAGGGCGGTGGCGGAGGGGGCCACGCTCGCCGATTACCAGCCCCAGGACCACGTACGGGTCTTCTTCGACCCGGCGGGCCACCCGTTCTGCTTGTGGCGACGGGAGTAGACGGGAGCGGACGGGAGTAGACGGGAGCGGACGGGACTGGGGGGTCGGTCAGAGTTCGTCCTTGGGGTTGGGGTTGGTGCCGTCGTTGAGGGCGATGGCCAGCAGGGAGGCGGCCTGGCGGGCGTCGGAGATGTCGGCGCCGGCGACGCTCGTGCTGGCGCCGTCGTCCGTGCCGTTGACGTGGCCGACGTAGACGTGGCTGACGTTGGCCCAGTTCCGGATCAGGGCGATCTGCTGGGAGCTGTAGGTGACCGAGTCCCCGCTGTCGAAGGAGGGCGCGACCCGGTCGGCCAGGGTACGGAAGCGGGCCGCCTCCGAGATGCCGAAGATGACGCTGAGCAGACCGCGGGCCTGGTTGAGCCGGGACGAGCTGGTGCTGGCCAGGTCGAACAGGGCCTGCGAGAGGGGGCCGGGGCCGATGGTGACACCGGTCAGGGACTGGTTGCCGACCCGGGACAGGGCGTCGTAGCCCTCCCGGCCGACGAAGAAGTTGTCGTCGGTGCTCGACTCGTTGGGGACGTTCCGGATGAGGTTGAGGACGCGGTTGTGGGACGTGCCGACCGTGTAGACCCGCACCACGTACAGGTCGCTGAGGCGCACCACGGCGTGCACGGTGGGGGCGAAGTGTCCCGGGGAGCTGATGACGACGTCGGCGAAGTTGTTCGTCCGCCTGTTGTCCAGGACGGTGACGGTGACCCGGTTGCCCCGCGTGTTGACCACCGGACCGGTCAGCCGCGCGTTGGCCGTGCTGCGGGCCAGCGCGTCCAGGGCGCTGAGCATGGCGCGGTAGCCGTCGGTACCGTCGTCGATGTTCCAGTGGACCTGCGGGAAGTTGGTCTGCGCCACCTCCTGCGCGTCGAGCTTCACAGTGTGGGACGCGGGCGCGGCGCCGGCCGCCCCCGGGGAGGACATGCCGGATGACATGCCGGATGTGCCGGACACCACGACCGCTCCCGCGAGGACGCACGGAAGGGCTGCCGAGAGGCTGACACGTCGGACGACGCTGGCACGCATGGGGGGCTCCGATCGGTAGGAGGAGGGGGAGGAAACAGAGCCATATGTCCGGCTCGGTCCCACCGAGACTCACATCGACGGAGTTGATTCACACCCCCTTCCACCAGGGAAATCAATCCCACGGCCAGCCCAAGGGCGGCTGCTTCACGCGCAGGTCAACCAGACGCGGGCCGCAGGTTGTTCAGGAGCAGGCCGAGGGTGAACTCGAAGCGGTCGGGGCCGGTGCCGGAGATCAGGTCGGCGGCGTGGGCCCGGGTCTGCGGGAACCGCTCGGCCGGCAGGGCCGTGAAGCGGGCCAGCAGCTCCTCCTGGCTGAGCACCCATTCCGGGTCCTCGCGCCGGTGCCGTTGCCGGACCAGTGACTGTTCCAGGGCGTACGCGCTGACGTAGAGGGACAGCGCGTCGCGGGCCCAGCCGGCCGTCCTCGGTTCGACGCCGCCCGCGAGCAGGATCGCCAGAATTCCCTCGCCGACCCGCAGCGTCTCCAGGCTGGTCGGCACCATGGCCAGCGCGGCGCGCGAGACTCCGGGGTATTTCAGGTACAGGTCGCGGATCTGGGTGTACACCCCGAGCAGTTGCCCGCGCCAGGCGGCCGGGTCCGGTTCGGGGAGCGTGACCTCGGCGTAGAGCCTGCCGATCAGCAGGTCGTCGATGTCGTCCTTGTTGACGATGTGCGCGTACAGCGACGACGGACCGGTGCCGAGCACGGCGGCGACCCGGCGGATGGTCAGCGCGTCGTATCCCTCGGTGGCTACGACTTCCAGGGCGGCGTCGGTGATCCGGTCGACGGTGATCGGCTTCTTGCGGGCCGCGCGGCGTTGACGGGGATCACGGGGATCACGGGGATCACGGGGATCAGCGGGCATGCCGATCACCCTACCTTGACACGAACTAAGTTCGTTAAGTAGAACTTAGTTCGTCATAACGAACTTAGTTCGTGCCGAGGCGCCGAAGTACCGAAGTACCGAGGTGTCGAGGTGCCGAGGTATCGATATCCCGGAGGTACGTCATGCGCGTTTCCGTAGTCGGAGCCGGTCTGGGAGGCCTCGCTCTCGCCCAAGGCCTGCGCGGTGCCGGCATCGAGGCCGACGTGTTCGAGCGCGACCCGGGGATCGTCGCCCGGTTCCAGGGCTACCGGCTCGTGCTGAACCCGACCGGGTTCCAGGCGCTGCGCGACTGCCTGCCCCCGCGCTGGCACCCGCTGCTGGACGAGATCGTCATGGACGCCTCCGCCGAGCAGCTCATCCTGGACCCCCAGCTGAACGAGATCGGCAGGCTCGGCGCGGGCCGCACCGGCATCGTGGTCGACCGGCAGGTGCTACGACACCTGCTCCTGACCGGCCTCACCGTGCACACCGGCGCCGCGCTGACCGGCTACGACGTGCAGCCTGACGGCACCGTCCAGGCCCGGTTCGCCCACCGCGACCCGGCCACCGCCGACCTCCTCGTCGGCGCGGACGGCGTCATGTCGGCGGTCCGCGGGGTGCTGTCGCCGCGGACCACCCCGACCGACACCGGCGTCCGTTTCGTCATCGGCCGCACGCCGCTGACCGACGAGTTCGCCGGCCTGTCCAAGGCGTACGGCTCGAAGATCGCGGGCGACGGCGTCAGCCTGCTGCTCGGCGCGATGCGCTTCCGCACCCCGCCGAAGCAGGCCGCCGAGCAGCTGGCCCCCGACGTCACGCTGCCCGACATCGGCGACTACGTGCGCTGGGCCATGATCCTGCCCTCCAACGGCGGCTCGCTGGAGAACGTGACCGCGCAGGACGCCGTGCTGTCCAGGATGGAGGGCTGGCACCCGGAGCTGCGCGCGCTGATCGAGCAGGCCGACCCGGACAACAGCGCGTTGCTGTCCATCCGGGTGGTCGAGCCCGCCGAGCGCTGGGCGCCCGGCCCGGTCACGCTGCTCGGCGACGCGATCCACGCGACCTCCCCGACCGGGGGCAACGGCGCGAACACCGCGCTGCGCGACGCGGACCTGCTGCGCCGCTGCCTGATCGAGGCGGACGGCGGCCGCCGGGATCTGCTCGGCGCGGTCGGCGACTACGAGCGGCAGATGTTCGAGTACGGCGCGGAGGCCGTGCGCAGCAGTCTTGAGAGGCTGCCGGCGTTCGCCCCCGGAGCGAAGGTGTCCTGAGGCGGGGTTGTCCTTGGTACGGGGCGGCGTCTCAGGTCGTCGCGAGGATCGCCATCAGCAGACCGCCGATGCAGAGCGCGGTGAGCGCGCCTGTCCAGAAGGCGTCCTCGCACAGGGCACGGGGTGCGCGAAACTTCTGCGTATCGCGGCAGGAGCAGGGGGCGTGACCAAGGGGCGTCACTCGGCCGGGGCGTCGCCGATCCTGAGTTCGTTCACCCACTCCTGTGCCGCGGTCAAGTCGTCGGCGGTGCCCACCACTTGGTAAGTGAAGCCGTCCCACTCCTCCAGGACGCGTGGCTCGTCGGGCCGGAGGTGACCGGCGCCGCCGTGCATGGGTCGGTGCCGCCGGAAGACGTCCATCGGCGGGCGGCGCCGCTTGTCGTACGGCGCGAGCGGGTCGTCGGCATCGGCGCGCGGGACGGCGCGCGACGGCTGGTTCGGCGGTCCGGGTCGGCTGTGCTTGCCCATGCGCTCGATGGTCTCAGGCCGCGATCGTCGTCGGCCTGGCGGCGGCGAGTTCCTTCGCCCGGGTCCGTACGTCGTCGACCGTGGTGGTTCCGTACGGACGGGCAGCGTCCAGCAGCGTGTTGAGACGGGACGCGACGAGTGTGGAGTCGATGCGGGCGGCGTCGTCGAGCGCATCGTGGGCCGCGGCGGCACGGTGTCGTTCATGCCGGCCCGTACCCACGCGGCGCCGGTGTTCGGCAACCCCGCACACTGGGCCGCCGGCCTGCCGGACAGGCCCCGGACCGCCCGGCAGAGCCCGGAGCGGATCAGCGCCGCCACGGAGGAGGCGTTCCACCTGCGCTTCCTCGCCCAGAGCGCCGTACCCGACGCACAGATGGTCACCGTCGGCGAGACCGTGCACCTGGTCGACGTCGTCACCGGCTCCGCCGCCATCCTCACCCCGTACGACGGCCGGTGGCAGGTGCGCGAGGGCGGCCCGGTGCGGTTGTGGGAGCGGGTCGAGCGCGTCCTGGACGCCTACGACGCGGCCGACCGGCCGGGGCCCGAGACCTTCAGCCTGCACGTCCATGACGGCGGGCAGCACCTGCGGCACCCACAGATGCCGAGCTTGCCGCTGCCCCGGCCCTGACGTGCGCCTGGGACGTTCAGGTCGTCGCGATGATCGCCATCAGCAGGCCGCCGATGCACATCGCGGTGAGCGCGCCGGTCCAGAAGGCGTCCTCGCGCAGCGCCCGGGGTGCGCGGAACCGTCGCCGACGCCGGGCGGGTGAGGGTGTGGGTGAGGGTGTGGGTACAGGCGCGGCGGGTGGTGGTGCCGGGGGCTCCGCCTGTCGTACGACGGGCAACGGCGCCGCCGGCATGAGCGGGGGCGGTAGCGTCCAGGCCGGGGGGACCTGGATCAGCTGGTGAGGGCGGGGACGGTTCATACGGCGTGGGCCTCGCTGCGGTGTTTGCGGAGCAGGACGTTCGCGTCGGTCTCGGCGCTGTAGTCGCGGGCGGTGCGGGCCGCTGCGCGGAGCTCGGCCAGTTCCGCGCACCCGGCGCAACCGGGGGCGGGTTGCGGGGGTACGGCGACCAGGAACGGGGCGTCGGTGCGGGCGCGGTGGTTCGCTGCGCGGACGCCGGCGCTGATGCGTTCCGCGTCTGTGGCGGGGCGGAGTGACCCCGGGTCGGCCTGCCATTCGCGTCCGCCGCCGACGGGGCGCAGCAGGGCGTAGGGCCCTGCCTTGTCCTGGTACTCGCCGACCGTGTCGGTCGCCGGGTCGTAGAGCAGCGTTCCGGGTTCCATCGGCGTCTCCTCCTCTTCCTTTTTGTGTAACTTCCGTACAGAATGCGACAGTTGTATTACTCTGTGCATTCCTGGGTGTGTTACGAGGATGGCCCAGGGCGGAGGCGAATGCGGTACCAACGGGCTCAACTTCCGCGCGGGGCACGCCAAATTCCACAAATTCCACAGCAACGGGAGGTCGAGATGCCGCAACGGCTGGTGGTTACGGAGATGAGCCATGAGCCCAGGAAGCGGTTTGCCGAGGAACTGGTGAGGTTGAGGCGTGAACGGGGCCTGAGTCTGCGGGAGTTGGGGAAGGCGTTGGGGTGGGACGCGTCGCAGTTCGGGAAGATGGAGCGTGGCGGCACGCTGGGTGGGCCCGAGGTCGTACAGGCGTTGGATCAGTACTACGGCACGGCGCCGCTGCTACTCACCTTGTGGGAACTGGCAGTTGGGGACCCGAGGCAGTTCAAGGAGCAGTACCGGCGGTACATGGCGCTGGAGGCCGAGGCTCTGGGGTTGTGGCAGTACTCCGTGAGCGCTCCGCCAGGTTTGCTCCAGACGGACGGGTACGTGAGGGAGGCCCTCACGGCAGGCGGGCTCCGAGGCGAAGAACTGGAGCAGCAGGTTGAAGCGCGCGTGCGGCGACGGAAGTTGCTGGAGGGCGAGGATGCACCGCCGTTCCGCGCCATCATCTCCGAAGCGGTGCTGCGCATGGGGATGCGCGACAAGCGAGCCTGGCGTCAGCAGTTGGGGTTCCTGGCTGAGGTGGCGGAGCACCCGAACATCACGCCCCACGTTCTGCCGTTCGGCAGCGGAGTCCACGGTCTGACGAACACCGACACCATGTTCCTGAGGCTGCCCGACGGTCGTACCGTGGCTTACACAGAGAACGATGTGCGCGGCGAACTGATCGAGGAAACCGAACGGGTTGAGCGCCTCCAACGTGCATATGATGCGGTACGCGACCTGGCCATGTCCCCGGCGGAGTCGCGATCGTTCGTCCTGCAGATGTTGGAGGAAGTGCCGTGCGAGCCATCGACTTGAGCAATGTGACGTGGCGCAAGAGCAGTTACAGCAACTCGGACGGCGGCAACTGCATCGAAGTGTCCGACGACTTCCTGAGCGCCGCCGACTGGCGCACGAGCAGTTATAGCAACACGGACGGCGGTAACTGCGTCGAGGTCGCCTCCAACCTCCCCCTCGTCCCCGTCCGCGACAGCAAGAACCCCGCCCACGGCACCCTGATCTTCGGCGTCGAGGCCTGGTCGGAGTTCGTCAACTCGGCCAAGGGGCAGGCGGCTCAGTAGACCAACGCCTGCGTACCCTCCGCCATAACCTCCTGTACGAACACCTGCGCCCCGGCGATCCGCACCCCCTCGATGACATCCTTCTCGGCGATGTCCCGCCGGGCCGCGCACTGCGTGCACAACGTGACGTGGCCCGTTGCGAGTACCGAGTCGATCAGGTCCGGCAGCGGCGCGGCGTGCGGGAGTTCGAACTCGGCGGCGCGGCCCGGGAGGGCGAACCAGGCGGACTCGCCGGTCAGCCACAGGGAGACGTCCACTCCGCTGGCGACGGCGACCGCGGCGACCGTAAAGGCCTGTGAGCAGCGTTCGGGGGCGTCGGCCCCTGCGGTCACCTTGATCACGAGCTTCTTCGACATGGCCGAATCGTAATCAACTCCCTTACAACTCCTTGCGTTGGCCATGGGTCTCCTGTGCGCGCATATGGAATGCGCACGTCATGTTCCGTGGGGGACGTTTTGGAAGTACCGGAAGAATCCATCGAAGAAGTGCCCGAGCCTGAGCCGGAGTCGGGGCCCGCGCCCCGCCCGCGCCGCCGGGGTCGTACCACCGTCCTCATCGCCGTCGCCGCCGTGCTCGGTGTCGTCGCCGGTACCTGTACGGGATTCCTCGTGCAGGCGAACCGCGCGCCGGACGCGCTGCCCTCGCTCTCGCAGGCCACGCTCACGCAGGCGAAGGGGCCGGCTCCGGAGCCGTTGTCCGCCGCCCAGGACCGCAGGGTCAAGACGGACGGCGACCTGCGCAAGCTGCTGCTGAAGAGGCCGAGCGGGGCGCGGGACGCGGACTACACCGTCGGGAAGGACGGGTGGCTGGACCTGGCCGGGTACGCGGAGACGTACGACAGGCCGGCCAACGCCTTCAGTGAGCTCGTCGCCAATGAGTTCCGCCGCGCGGCTGTCGTGAACTGGCGGGAGGGCGGCTCGCTCTTCGTCGAGATCCGGCTCGTGCAGTACCGCCAGGAGGACGACCTCGTCGCCTCCGACGCCGCGAGCAACGCCTACAACTACGCCGAGGACGAGTCCCACACCGACAGCTGGCCCATTCCGGGTACCGGTGACGGGATGGCGTACGTCCACAACTCGCCTGACCGCAAGGCGGGTTACACGGATGTCTACAACGCCGAGGCGCACGCCTGGCGCGGTGACATCGAGATGCAGGTGTGGGTCTCCTCCGGGAGCCCCGTCTCCAAGAAGAAGATCATGGATCTGGCCAAGCGGCAGATGGAGCGGCTGTGACCACGGAGAACCCCACCGAGCGGGTGGAGCCGGAGCCGGAGCCGGGGCCGGACGCCGACGTACTTGTTCCCGAACTCGTCGGCAGCTCCGCGGAGTTGACCCCCGAGACGGTCAGGAAGTCGGTGCGCAGGGGCCGTATCGCCGCGGTCGCCGGGGTCGTGCTGCTGAGCCTCGCCGTGGTCGGCGCGGTCGGGTACACCGTCGTGACCGTGAACGGCGCGGACCGGGACGCGGGTGACGCCGTATGGAAGTTCCCGAAGGTGTCGAAGGAGAAGGCGGAGGGCGCGGCCAGGCCGACCGGGCTCGCCGCGGCGCTCGTGCCGTACGGCCCGGACGGCTGGAGCCAGGGGCCCGACCTCGCGGAGTACGGCCATGACGTGGCGTTCACCGGGGCGCAGGCGACCGCGCTGCGCAAGGAGTCGCTGAAGGAACTGCCGGCCAAGCAGCGCAAGCCGCTGGAGAAGGCGATCGACAAGCAGCACACCAAGGGCCTGGCGATGCGCAGCTATGTCAGCACCGACGAGCAGGCGTCCGTCTACACGGACAAGGCGTCGACGGTGAGCATCGTGCTGGCCCAGATCGCGGACAAGTCGGCGGTACGGAACGCGTCCCGCTTCCAGAACGAGTTCCTCGACTCCCTGGGTGTCTTCCGGCCCGGGCCGTCGATCAACGGCTACAAGAACGCCGAGTGCTTCCTCTCGCCGAAGAGCAGCGACGAGAAGCTCGACACGATCTACTGCTCCGCCTACCAGGGGGAAGTCCTGGTCACCCTCACGGCGCAGGCCGTCAGGCCGATGCAGTCGTACGCCATCGGGCGCCTGCTCCAGGAACAGCTCGACCGCATCAAGGACCCGGGGGAGGCGGTATGACCGACCAGCAGCAGGAGAAGGCCGTGGAGACCGCCCAGCCCACCCCTGAGCCGACGACCGTGGAAGAACCGGCCGTCCCGGAGCCTCCGCTCCTCCCGCCTGCCGCCCTCCATGAGCAAGAGGAGGAAGGGCGGGAAGGGCAGGAAGGGCAGGAGCGGGAACCCCTGTCCGTTCCCGTCAAGAAGGATCGTCGGGTTCTCCGCGCTGTGCTCCGCTGGACCGCCGCCGTGGTCGTCTTCGCGGTGGCCGGGGCCGGGACGGCGTACGGGATCACCGGCATGAAGCGGACGGACGTGCCCGGGCTCGGGACGGCGTCGGACGGGCGGTGGGACTACCCCACCCTCACCAAGCCGCCGCTGCCGAAGGGCAGCCCGGGGCCGTTGGCCGAGGCGAACCCGGCTGGGTCCCACTTCGCGGACCTGCGGGCGCTGGTGCTGCCGGCGCCGAAGGGGGCCACGGGCGACAAGGCGCTCGACGGCCCTGACGGCTGGCCGGCCACGAAGGTGTTCCTCGCCGAGTTCTCCTCCGCCGACGACCGGACCGAGCTCGCGCAGAAGCTCACCGACGACGGTCTGCGGCACATCGCGGCGCGCGGCTGGACCACCCCGGACGGCACGCACACCCGGATCTACCTGCTCCAGTTCGACACGGCGACGGTCGCCGACGGCCTGGTCTCGGGGAACCTGGGCGGGTACGCGGCGCCCACCTACCCGGTACGCGGCGCCGACAGCTACGAGTCGGACGACGACTTCCCGGACGCGGCCAAGGTCACGGACGTCTCGCTCCTCCCGTACGCCGAGACGAAGCCGTACGGCGCCGAACAGGTCCGCGAGGCGTTCCTCACGGCGGGCGACACCGTCGCGATGATCGTGCAGTCGAGGAAGGGCGGGGCGAACGCCGTCCCGTTCCGGCAGACGGTCACCCTGCAGAGCCAGCTGCTCGCCTAGCCGTACCTCGCCATGAGGGCCGGGTCCCAGCCGCGTAAGCTGGGGCCCGGCCCTGTGTACATATGCGTACCGCACCACGCTCATCCGAGGAGCACCCGTGGAGATCTTCTTCGAAACCCTGCTGGTCCTGGTCTGCGTCGGCGTTCTCGCCTTCGCCGGACTGAGCGTGAAGAAGCTGTACCAGGGCCAGCGCTGACCCCCACCGAGGAACTGCTGACGCCATGATCGAGATCCCGTCCGACCTCCACAAGGACCTGGTCCCCCTCGTCTTCCTGCTCGGCGAGTGGGCCGGCGCGGGCGTGCACGACTTCCCGGGCTCCGAGAAGTGCAACTTCGGCCAGGAGGTCTCCTTCACGCACGACGGCCGCGACTTCCTGGAGTACCGCTCGCACACCTGGGTCCTGGACAACGACGGCAACAAGGTCCGCCCGCTGGAGACCGAGTCCGGCTTCTGGCGCATCGACGCCGACCGCAAGGTAGAGGTCACGATGACCCGCGACGACGGAGTCGTCGAGATCTGGTACGGCGAGCTCGCCAAGCAGAA
The DNA here is from genome assembly GCF_033335955.1 of Streptomyces sp. N50. GTDB lineage: Bacteria > Actinomycetota > Actinomycetes > Streptomycetales > Streptomycetaceae > Streptomyces. The sequence goes on along the minus strand of NZ_CP137549.1, from coordinate 4,126,022 downwards.
GCCCCAGATCGACCTGGTCACCGACGCCGTCGCCCGCATCGCCGCCTCCGGCCCCTACACCGGCGGCAAGCGCCTCTACGGCTACGTCAAGAGCGACCTCATGTGGGTCGGCGAGAAGCAGACCCCCGAGGTTGAACTCCGGCCCTACATGTCCGCCCACCTGAAGAAGATCGTCACCCCGGACGACGTCGAGCGGTGGGCGAAGGCCCTGCCGGACGACATGCCGGACGACGGGATCGCTTTCTTCAAGTAGTTCTAGACTCTGAGGTGTGGTGAGCACCCAAGGCATGGACCCAGGCACGGACTGGAAGAGTGATCTGCGGCAGCGCGGCTACCGGCTGACCCCGCAGCGGCAGCTCGTGCTCGAAGCCGTGGACACCCTGGAGCACGCGACCCCCGACGACATCCTCATCGAGGTGAGGAAGACGGCGTCGGGGGTCAACATCTCCACCGTGTACCGAACCCTGGAGCTCCTCGAAGAGCTCCAGCTGGTCAGTCACGCACACCTGGGGCACGGGGCGCCGACGTACCACCTCGCGGACCGGCACCACCACATCCACCTCGTCTGCCGTGACTGCACGAACGTCATCGAGGCCGATGTCGAGGTCGCCGCCGAGTTCCGGGCCAAGCTGCGGGACACGTTCGGCTTCGAGACCGACATGAAGCACTTCGCCATCTTCGGCAGATGCCGCGACTGTTCCATGAAGACTTCAACTACCGAGTCGTAGGCTTACCGGTATGAAGAGCCCCCTGTTGTCCCTGCCCGGCGCCGTCCCCGCCGAAGGAGTGGACGAAGGCGTCGCCGCCCACTACGGCGACCTGTTCCGTGAGCAGCGCACCCTCGCCGACGGCACCGGTTTCGTCGACCTCTCGCACCGGGGCGTCGTCGCGGTCACCGGTGACGACCGTCTGAGCTGGCTGCACCTCCTGCTCACCCAGCACGTCAGCGACCTCCCCACCGGCGTCGCCACCGAGGCGCTGATCCTCTCCGCGCACGGCCACATCGAGCACGCCCTGTACCTCGTGGACGACGGCACGACGGTCTGGATGCACACCGAACCCGACACCCAGGAGGCGCTGATCGCCTACCTGGAGTCGATGAAGTTCTTCTACCGCGTCGAAGTCACCGACCGCACAAGCGAGTTCGCGGTCGTGTACGTCCCCGCCGGTTCCATCGCCGAGGTCCCGTCCGGTGCCGTCGTACGTGAGACGCCCTACGGCCGCGACCTCTTCCTCCCGCGCGAGGACCTGGAGTCGTACGCCGAGAAGTCGGGCCCCCCGGCCGGGATCCTGGCCTACGAGGCGCTGCGCGTCGAGCACCACCGCCCCCGCCTCGGCTTCGAGACCGACCACCGCACGATCCCGCACGAGCTGGGCTGGATCGGCACGGCGGTCCATCTCCAGAAGGGCTGCTACCGCGGCCAGGAGACGGTCGCCCGCGTCCAGAACCTGGGCAAGCCCCCGCGCCGTCTCGTCTTCCTCCACCTCGACGGCAGCGAGGTCCATCTCCCGGGCCACGGCACGGAGTTGAGGCTCGCGGAGGAGGGCGCGGAGGGCCGGAAGATCGGCTTCATCACGACGTCCGTACGCCACCACGAGCTCGGGCCGATCGCCCTCGCGCTGGTGAAGCGGAACGTGCCGCTGGACGCGCCGCTGCTGGCCGACAGCACGGCGGCGGCCCAGGAAGTGGTCGTAGAGCCCTAGTTGTTCATGGGGACTCAGAGGTCCACGACCACCGTGAACGGGCCGTCGTTCGTCAGGGAGACGCGCATCTGGGCGCCGAAGCGGCCCGTCGCCACGGTGGCGCCCAGGGCGCGGAGTTGGGCGACGACCTCGTCGACCAGGGGCTCCGCGACATCGCCGGGGGCGGCGGCGTTCCAGGTGGGCCGACGCCCCTTGCGGGCATCGCCGTACAGCGTGAACTGGCTGATGACGAGCAGCGGGGCATCGACATCACTGCACGACCTCTCGTCGTGCAGCATGCGGATCGACCAGAGTTTGCGGGCCAGTTGGGCCGCCTTCTCCTTGGTGTCGTCGTGGGTGACGCCGACGAGGACGCAGAGCCCCTCGCCGTCGATCGCCCCGACCGTCTCGCCCTCTACGACGACACTCGCGCCGTCCACCCTCTGCACCACTGCTCGCATGGATCCCATGATGCCGTGCGGGCGAGAAGGACCTTCAGGGGCCTCCGGCGGGCCTATTTTTGATCCTTAACCCCCCATCTGGGGCCGTTCGGGGGCACTCGGTCACATAGCGGCCAGTTGGGGTGGCACGATGCTGTCCACACGCCGGTCGAGGGGACGGGTAGAGGCACATGAGCACACCGAGTACCGGGCAGCCCCCTGGGCCTGTCTCGCTGATCCGCGCGGGAGGACCGGCCACGCGCCGCCCGCCCGTGCAGCGCGTGGACAGCCCGCTGCTGCCCGCCGAACCGCCCGCACCCGACCTGACCGCGCTACGGCTCCCGGAGCTGCGCGCGCTGCGCCGCGACGCCCAGCGCGACGAGGCGGACCTGAGTTACGTACGACGGCTGCTCCAGGGCCGGATCGACATCCTGCGCGCCGAGCTGGCCCGGCGTTCCCCGGCGGGCGCGGCATCGGTGGTGGACCGTCTCTCGGAGATCCTCACCGATGCCCCCGCCCGCCACCGCTCCTCGGCCCGGCACGTCACGCTGGGCACCCCGCACAGCGAGGAGTACCGGCTGCTGGCCGCGGAGATGCTCGCCGAGGTCGAACTGTCCGACCTGGAGGCCCGCACCGACGTGGAACTGACCACGGCGATGGGCCGCCTGGTCCGGTACGAACAGCAGGTGTCCCGCCGCCGCCAGCTCCTCCAGCACACGGCCGACGGCTGTAGCGCGGAGATCGCCCGCAGGTACCGTGAGGGAGAGGCGCAGGTGGACGACCTGCTGACGTGAGCGACGTGAGGGGCCCGATGTGACGGCTGAGGGTGCGGGGCATGTGTCCCCTCCGGTGCTGGCGGAGGTGGTCCGCTCCGGCTTCGTCGAGAGCCGCCACCGGGGCAGCCTGGTGATCCTGGCGGCGGACGGTTCGGTGGCACTGGCCCTGGGTGATGTGACGACCCCCGTCTTCCCCCGTTCCTCCAACAAGCCGATGCAGGCGGCGGGCGTCCTGCGCGCGGGCCTCGACCTCACCGGCGAACGCCTCGCGATCGCCGCCGCGAGCCACTCCGGCGAACTCTTCCACCGCGATCTCGTACGCCGACTCCTCTCCGAACACGGCCTGGACGCGGGCCAGTTGCAGTGCCCGCCGGACCTCCCCCTCGACCCCGTCGAGCAGGAGACGTACCTGGCGTCGGGCGCCGTACGCGACCGCATCGCCATGAACTGCTCCGGCAAACACACGGCCATGCTGGCGGCGTCGGCGCAACGGGGCTGGCCACTGGACTCATACCTGGACCCCGAGCACCCGCTCCAGAAACTTATCCACAGGGTTGTGGAAGAAGTCTCGGGCGAGCGGGTGGCGGCCGTGGGCACGGACGGCTGCGGCGCCCCCCTCCTGGCAATCACCCTGACGGGACTGGCTCGTGCGTACCGCTCCTTCGTCCTGGCGGAGCCGGGTTCCCCGGAACGCCGAGTCGCCGACGCGATGCGCGCCCACCCCGAGTACGTAGCCGGCACCCGCCGCCCGGACACATGGCTGATGCGCGCGGTACCGGGCGCCCTGTCGAAGATGGGCGCGGAGGCGGTCCAGGCGGTAGCCCTCCCGGACGGCCGAGCACTGGCGTTCAAGGTGGAGGACGGCGCGGGGCGGGCGCTGGGCCCGGTGCTACGACGAACACTGGACCTGATGGACGTACCGACCGAGGCGCTCGGAAAGGCGGCCGTGCTGGGTGGTGGCCGTGAGGTGGGAGAGATCCGAGCGGTGTTCTAGGGGGCAGGGACTGGACCACTCGCTTCTCAGCCAGTGTCGGGCTTCCGCGGCCCGAGTAAAGGGCGCTCCCTGCGGTCGCGTCGCCTGCGGCGATGGCCCTGCGGGCCACCCTTGACTAGGGCCGCTCCAGCCCGTTTCAGAAGCGAGCGAGCGGTCCGCAGGAACGGGTGGCCAGGTAGGAACCCCTTTGCCTGAACTGCCTTGCTGGCCGGTGCGGAGGGAACGCACTCGCGTCTCGCCAGCACGCCACCTCGGCTCAGCGGCCAGCGCTGGGTGGGTGTGTGTGGGTGGGTGCTGGAAGCTGGGTTCTTTTCTAACCACTCTCACACCCTATGAGTGGTTAGAAAATACCCCAGCTTCTGGAGGGGCAGGGGGCAGGGGGCAGGGGGCAGGGGGCAGGGGGCAGGGGGCGACGGGTGCGCTGACGTCTCGCCTGCACGCCGGGGCGGCGCCGCGACATCCGCCGGTGGGGCGTGCTTCTGCTTTTCACCCCGTCCGCTCTTTCAGCTGCGCCGGCATCACTCAGCCCGTCCGGCGTTTGAGGACGAGGCCGTTCAGGCCGAAGGGGGGTCTGGGGGCGCAGTCCCCAGGGATGGGACGGGTAGGGGCGGCGGGGGCGAGGAAAAATCCCCGAGACACCCCACCGTTCGTGCACCTAGCGTGATCCCATGACCAGTCACACCCAGGATCTCGCCGTCCGCCCCGTCACAGAGCCCGAGATCCCCGACTGGATCCGCGCCCTGAACACCGGTTTCCTGCGCACCCCGTACGTCCCCGACGAAGAGATCGCCGACCGCAGCAGCTACATCGACCCGTCCCGCACCCTCGGCGCCTTCGACGGCACCCGCTGCGTGGCGACCTTCCGCTCGTTCCCTCAGGAGCTGACGGCCGTGGGCGGCAGACCGGTCCCGGCCGACGCCATCTCGAACGTCACCGTCACGGCCACCCACCGCCGCCGAGGCCTCCTGAACCGCATGATGGCCCAGGACCTGGCGGCCGCGAAGGAACGCGGCGACGTCGTGGCCACACTCATCGCCGCCGAGTACCGGATCTACGGTCGATACGGCTTCGGCCCGGCCACGTCGGCGACCCAGTGGGAGATCGACGTGACGAGGGCAGGCCTGGACCCCCGCTGGTCCGCCCCGGAGGACGGCGGCCGTATCGACCTGGTGGACGGCGAGGACGTACGCAAGCTCGGTCCCGAACTGCACGAGCGGCTGCGCCGCGTCCAGCCCGGTGCGATCACCCGCGACGACCGCTGGTGGCAGGTCAACACGGGCGCCGTACGGCTGACGCGCGCGCCGTGGACCGAGCCGTTCTACGCCGTCCACCGCGCGGCGGACGGCGAGGTGCAGGGCCTGGTCGCGTACGTCTGCGACGACACATGGACCGACGCCAAGCAGCCGCTCGACACGGCCACGGTGAAGGGGTTCATCGCCACGACCCCGGCGGCCGAACGCGCGCTGTGGCACCACCTCTGCTCGATCGACTGGGTGACGAAGGTGAAGTCGGGCTGGCGTGCCCCCGACGACCTGCTGCCCCTGCTGCTGCCGGACCCGCGCGCCGCCACGATCACGACACAGGCGGACTGGCTGTGGGTGCGGGTCCTGGACGTCGTACGGGCCATGGAGGCGCGGTCGTACGAGGGGGAGGGCGCGTTGGTGTTCGAGGTCGTCGACGGGGCCGGACTGGCCGGTGGGCGCTACCGGTTGGAGGCTTCGGCGCAGGGGGCGTCCTGTACGCCGACGACGGAGAGTCCCGAACTCACCCTCGATGTAAGGGAGTTGGGGACGCTGTGGCTGGGGGACGAGTCGGCCGTGCGGCTGGCCGCGCTGGGGCGGGTCCGGGAAGAACGAGCGGGCGCCGCCCGTGTGGCCGACGCCCTGCTGCGTACGTCCAGGCGGCCATGGTGCCCGGACATCTTCTGAACCTGAACGACCCTTCCGCTGGTGCCTGTTGATGGACTGGACTCATCCGTAGCTGTTCAGTTGTGATGGTGGTGCCGGCCGCCGGGCTCTCGGCTCCCCTCCAGGAGAGAGACCCAGGCGGCCAAGTTAGCCAAGTTGGTGACCAACTCTCTTCTAGTTATCTCCTCTTGGGTACGTCTCATAACCACCTTTCCTTGAACTGCCGAAAGATGGCGGGAAGTTGTAGTGTTTGGTCGTGGACCCGAAACACGCCACCGTCAATGGACGGACGAGGTCACCACGGCCACAGTGGTCACACCGCGAGCTGGCCGACGAGCTGCGCACCCGGATCAGGTCCGGTGTACTGCGGCCCGGCCAGCGCATGCCCACCCAGGCCAAGCTGGCGGACGAGTTCGGCGTCGAGCGCGGGGCCGTACGACAGGCGCTGCGCATCCTGCAGTCCGAGCGGCTGCTCACCAACGTGTCCAAGGGCAGCCCGGCGACCGTGGCCCCCGACCTCAACCTGGCGCTGACCGGCCCGGGAGCCCCGCCGCAGCCCACGATGGTGGGCCTGGGACCGCGCATATCGGAGGCCTTCGCGCAGCCGCACGTCGAGATCGAGGCGCTGTGCCTCACGGCGGTCTCGCTCACGCTGGCCATCGGCGAACCGCTGCGCCAGATCCACGCCGGACGTCTGAAACCGGCCAAGGTCGACGTCCGGGTGCTGCTGCCGAGCAGTGACATCGACCTCGCCTTCCCCTCCCGCGTGGACGCCCCGGCCGACAGCCGGCTGCAACGCCGCTGGCTGGCCCAACGCAACGCCCAGGGACAGGTGTTGAAGCACAACCTGCTCGCGTTACGCGCCACGCACGGCATCGACGTGCACATCACGTTCCGCGCGCTGCCCTTCACCCCGCCCGTGAAGCTGTACCTGCTCAACGGCTCGGAGGCGCTCTTCGCCTACTACACGCTGACCCAGCGCGAGGCGGAGATCGGCCACGAGCAGGTGGAGATGTACGACGCGGAGGGCACCCAGTCGATGCTGTTCGCCTTCGAGCAGGGCGCCGGCCTGCGGGACACGACGTTCGTGGAACAGTCGCACCTGTGGTTCAACGCACTGTGGGAGACGATCAGTTCGGAGCTCACACTGACACCCACGAGCTGATCGCCTCCCGCAGTGGCTGACCTGACGTGACCTTGGGGGCGGCCTTCGGGTCGTACGGTCACAGGGCCGGTCCGGTGACCAGCAGGGCCAGGACGACGGCCCCGATGGAACTGATGGCCGGGCTCTTGGCCTTGATGCCGATGGAGAGCAACAGCAGGCCGATGATCCCGGTGGCGCCGTACTTCCACTGGACGATCTGCTCGAAGCCGACGACGAAGACGGCGGAGAGGAGGGCTATGGCGGGCACGGTGGTTCCCCCTTCGGGCTGTGGAAGCAAAACTTCCACCAACTTGACGCAACTCTAGAAAGTTGGCAGCCAACTCTGCTTAAGTTGTTCCCGATTGGCACCTACTCACACCTACTTACAATCAGGTTCCAAACAACTCCCCTTAGATGGAGCAGAGTTATACCGTTTGGTAGTGACCCAGGAGAACGTGGCAGTGAACGGCAGCAGAAGCTTCTCGCCCCAGGAGATCGCCGACGCCCTACGCGACCGCATCCGCACCGGCGACCTCAAGGCAGGAGACCGCCTGCCCACCCAGGCCGACCTGGCGGAGGAGTTCGGGGTCGAGCGGGGAGCCGTACGCCAGGCGCTGCGCCTCCTCCAGGAGGCGGGGCTCCTGACGAATGTGAGCAAGGGGAGTCCGCCGCGGATCGCCGCGCCTACTCCTGCGCCCGGTGCCCCCCAGCCGACGATGGTCGGGCTGGCACCACGCCTGACAGAAGCCTTCTCCGCGCCGGCCGTCCACATAGACGTGGTGTGCCACACCGCCGAGACCCTGATGGTGGCCATCGGCGAACCCCTCCGCCAGATCCACGAGGGCCGCCTCAGCCCCCAGTCGATCGAGGTCCGCATCCTGGTCCCCTCAAAGGAGATCACCCTCGCGTTCCCCGTCCCGGCCGATGGTGACGACGAGGACAGATCGGTCCACGACCGCTGGCTGTCGATGCGCAACGCCCAGGGCCAGGTGCTCCAGCACAACCTGCTGTCCCTGAGAGCCACCCATGGCATGGACGTCAAGGTCACGTTCCGGGCGCTCCCTTTCACTCCACCGGTGAAGCTCTACCTTCTCAACGGCCAGGAGGCGCTGCTCGGTTACTACATGCTCACCAGACGGGAGGAGGAGTACGGCAGCCAGACCTTGGACATGTACGACGTACTAGGCGCCAAGTCCCTCCTCTTCTCCTTCCTCCGGCAGGCCGGCGAGCGGGACGCTGCGTTCGTGGAGCAATCACAGCTGTGGTTCGACGCCCTCTGGGAAACCATCACGACGGACCTGACACTCTCCTAGTGACTTCTGATGCGACGCAGACTGAACTGGTGACAGCAGAGATAGAGAAAGAGACAGAGAAGCTGCGGGAACTGATCACGCGTGCGCGAGTGGTGCTGTGGGACTTCGACGGGCCGATCTGCCGACTGTTCGCCGGACACTCGGCGGAGCGGGTGGCCGGCGAGCTGGTGGAGTGGTTGAAGCGGCAAGGCCTCCGCAGCCTGCTCACAGACACCGAACGGGGTTCCCCGAACCCGCAGGAAGTACTGCGAGCCGTGGCCCGCCGGCATCCCGGCAGCGACCTGGTGGCGGAACTGGAGGGACGTCTCACCCAAGAGGAGGTGAGAGCTGCCGCCTCCGCGATGCCCACCGCCTACGCCGACATTCTGATCCGCACCTGGACTGCGGTGGGCTCCCGGCTGGCGATCACCACGAACAACTCCCCCCAGGCGGCCCGCGCATACCTGGATAGCCGCGGTCTCGTCACCTGCTTCGCCCCGCACATCTATGGCCGCACCAAGGAACTCCACCTTCTCAAGCCCGATCCGCACTACCTCAACCGAGCTCTGAGCGCGATGGGGGCTGAGCCCGCCGCCGCTTTGATGATCGGCGACTCCCCAACGGACTTCGAGGCCGCGCACGAGGCCAGGGTCCCCTTCCTCGGCTACGCGCGTAACGAACGTAAGGAGAAGCTCTTGAGGGAGGGCGGAGCGGAGCACGTCGTGGGCTCTTTGAAGCCCCTGCTGCGGATGCTGACGTGACGTGACAGGGACGAGGCCGGACGAAGGCGGCGGCAAGGAGTTCCGTCGGGTCGCGCAAGAGCTCCGGGTGAGGGTGGCGAACGGGTCGTATCCACTGAACTCCTACTTGCCGGCACAGTCGGCGCTCGCGACGGAGTTCGGGGTTTCCCGGAACATCGTGCAGCGGGTCCTGGAGGAGCTGCGCAACGAAGGCTGGATCGAGTCCCGGCAGGGCACGGGTTCACGTGTCGTCAAGAACCAGCGCATACGGTCCTGGTCACCCAGGGCCAGCCGGTCACGCCAGGCACTGACGCTGGGTCCTCTCATCAGTGAGGCCTTCGAGCAGCCCGAAGTCGCCCTGGATGTCTACACGTTGACGTCCGAGTCCCTTGACGCGCACATCCGGCTCCAGTCGGAACGGATCCGCGCCGGGCACATCACTCCGCAGCGCATCGCCCTGCGCGTGCTGCTGCCCACCGAGTCGATGACCCTGCCGTATCCGCGGGCCAAGGACGACAAGGACGATCCGCGCTTGCACGACCGCCTGCATCGCATCACCAGGCGGCACACGGAGTCCCTGCGTGAGGCGCTGATGGCGCTGGAGGCCGAAAACCTGGTGCCGTCCGTCGAGTTGGAGATCCGGCACACGCCGCTGACGCCGACCTTCAAGCTGTACGTGATCAATGGTGCCGAGGTACTGCACGGCGTCTACACGATCATCGAGCGCGCGATGGTCCTGGACGACGGGGACAGGATCACGGCGCTCGACGTGCTGGGCTACGGCGCCACCCTCACCCACCACGTGAAGGACGCCGACCCGACCTCGCCGGGGTCCGTCTTCGTGGAAGGCATGACGACCTGGTTCGAGTCCGTCTGGACGCGGCTGGCCGACTAGCTCTGCTAGGCCTGAGTCATCAGCAGGAAGAAGATCAGGGCTCCGATGGAGAGGCAGACCGTGTTGCGTGCCCGGAGGCCGACCACGATGAGGAACATGCACAGGACGCCGAGTGCGCCGTAGCGTGACTGGAGCAGTTGGGCGAGACCCAAGTTGAAGATGACGCCCAGCAGTTGAAAGACGATCACGACTCCCCCAAACCACCGCTTCCCGAGAAGCGATCAACTACCCGTCCAATTGGACTGGTTGACGTAATTAGGTTGTTCCCTGGCCTACTGATCCCTTAACCGGCAGTCAAGTTGGCGGGGTGATTTGACTGGAAGTGGTTTGTTCGGTGGCGATGAGAGGTACGGTCGCGGTGTGAGTGACGGCACCCCGGGCGATGGCGGCGGCAGGGAGTTCGAGCGCGTCGCGGGTGAGCTGCGGGCGCGGATGAACGACGGCACCTACCCCAAGGGTTCGTTCCTGCCTCCACAGCGTGAACTGGCCGAGGAGTTCGAGGTCTCTCGTGACACCGTGCAGAAGGCGCTCACGGAGCTGAGGAGCGAGGGCTGGATCGAAACGCGCCAGGGAAGCGGTTCCCGGGTCGTCAAGGGCCAGCAGGTCCAGTCCTCGACGAGCAGCGGGTTGGTCACGCTCCGCCCGCTCATCGATCACGCCTTTGAACAGAGTGAAGTGACCCTGGACGTCTTCACGTTGACGTCCGAGTCGCTGGACGCGCACATCCGCATGCAGGCGGAGCGGATACGGGCCGGGGAGATCGCCCCGCAACGCATCGCCCTGCGCATGATGCTGCCCTCCGAATCACTTGAAATCCCGTACGGACGGACCGGGCAGCCGGCTCAGGACGAGCGTCTGAAAGTGCGGTTTCTGAACATCACAAGGCGGTACACCGAGTCTCTGCGCACCGCGCTGAGCGATCTACAGACGACGGGACTCGTGCCCGCCGTGGATCTCCAGATCCGCCAGATTCCGCTGGCGCCGTCGTTCAAGCTTTATCTTCTGAACGGGGTAGAAGCGGTGTTCGGCCCGTACAAACTGTACAAGCGGTCCATCGAAATGGAGGACGGTGAGGTAATCGAAGACGTTCTCGATGTCGAGGGCCTGGGCGCCGGTCTCACTCACCTTGTTATGGATGCTGAACTCCATTCGCAGGGAACGGTGTTCGTGAGGAGCTGGCAGGAGTGGTTCGACTCAATATGGGAGGGTCTCACCAAACAGGTCGGAGCTTCTCGGCGGCCGCGATGATCGAAAGGTGTGTGGAGACCACGGCGTCCGCACCGCCCTCCTTCATTTCCCGGGCCCGCTTTTCTTTTCTGGTGTATCCGACAAACCAGGTGCCGACCTCCCGCGCCGCTTTCAGATCCGCGATCTGATCGCCGATCAGGATGCATGAAGAAGCGGGAATGCCGAGGTGTCCGAGGGCTCGGTTCACGCAATGCGGATCGGGTTTCATACGGCGGGCATCAGACGGGTCGCGGCCGAACACGTCCTCGAACTTCCCGCGAAAATCCGGTTGTTCGAGATATCTGCGGATCGGGCCCTCGGCATTGTTGCTCACGATCACCATGGGCATGTCGAGTTCGTGCAGTAGGTCCACGAGGGTAACGATGTGCGGGGTGCGTACCGCGGTCCGGAGCGCCTCGGTCTCCTGCTCGGTGACGATCGTCTCCGCGAGCTCCAGCGGTTCCGGCGAGAGCTTCTTCGTGGCCGGCTGCTCGTACATGTCCCTGAGGCGGCGGAGGATGTCGTGCGAGTCTTGGCAGGACTCGACATCCGGATCCAACCGGCCCTGGTCCCCCGGATCGCGCCAGCCCCAGTACGGCCGTGCCGCCTCCCTGACCTGCTCTGCGACACCATCCGTGGGTACACCGCGGAAGAGGTCGCAGACCGGTCCGTCGAAGTCGAACAGCACGGCACGGGTCGTGGTGAGCAGGCGCAGCAGCACGTCCTGGTCGTCGGGCGCGTCGGCCGCGTCGGTCATGGGGCTCCTAGTCGTCGCGACAGTCTGTCCCGGAGGGGTTCGCGTTCTCCACGGTTCCCACGTCTAACGCCCGGGATCCGGCCCGAGACACGTACTTCCGAGTCCGTCGTCGCGTCGAGTGAACGTACGTACCGTCGTCCGCGGCGGTTCAATGGGCGGGTTCTCCACCGGTACTCGAAGCCGGTGGAGTAACGTGCCCCATCCCTTGCCTCAACTACCTCATCGGCTCCACCGGAACGGGCTGAACGCAACGAATGACATCCCAACTCTCCGGCGTTCGGCGGCGAGCCGACGAACTGGGCGGCGTGAACGGCGTGGTCAGAGGCCCGCTCAAGGGCTACCACCACGAGACCTATGTGCTGTTCATGCCCGGTGAGACGCGCATTGTGAAGTTCCGGGAGCCGCGCGAGGAGATCCTGTGGTTCGACCGCAGATGCTTCCGCTCGGAGGAGGATCTGCTCCGCGCGCTGCAGGGGAAGGTCGGCCGCATCCCCGCCATTCACGATGTCGAGGGCATGGCGCTGCAGGGGTTCATCGAGGGCCGGACCCTCAGGGCGCGTCCTTGGGGCGACCGGAGAATTCCTGAGGCGGTCCTCGACCAGATCGTCGACCTGTTCCAGGAGATGGCGCGGATCACGCCGGACATGCTCCATGTGGAGCGGCGCTGTGAGCCCGAGGACCGCGCAGAGGACGGCGACTGCGACGGATTCCTGGAACGTCTGATCGTCTTCGTCGAAAAGCAGGTCTACAAGAAGAACCACCAGGGTTTCGGAAGACTCTTCGAAGACCTCGGTATCGGCGACGACGCGTTCGTCCAGCTGAGAAAGAACGTTTCCGGAATGAGGGAACGTGACTTCTGTCTTCTGCACGCCGATCTGCACCGGGAAAACCTCGTCCTCGACCTGTTCGGCCAACTCTGGGCCATCGACTGGGAGTTGGCGATGTTGGGGGATCCGCTCTACGACTTGGCCACCAACCTCCACCTGATGTCCTATCCGGCGGACCAGGAGCGCCGTATCGTCGAGGAATGGTCCAGAGTCGTCCACCGGGTACGGCCCCGAAGCGCACAGGGCTGGGAACAGGACCTAGAACGTCTTCTCGGCTTCAAGAAGGCGCAGTCGGTATTCACCGACGTCATTCGGCTGTCGCTCTTCCTGCGTGACGGGCCGAGAATCAACTGGGTCAGGCTTCCCTCGGTGGTCGGGAAACTGCAGACCATTTTGACTGCTGCCGCAGGCCCGTTGGGGCTGGCCGAGGTTCCGAGCAGATCCCGGATCGCGGCGGCGCTCGTCCGCTAACATCAGAAGGCCGCGAGTCTAGGTCCGTGTAGTGAGACCGCGAAGATCCTTCCTGAATCGTGCCTCTCTATCTGCTTCCATGTCTGTCCTGCTTCGTCAGCGGTACGAGCACACTCGGAGTGCCAGTGGGCATACCTCGTGATCCCCGCCTCCCTGACCTGAAGGCGTTCGTGGCGGACGCCGCGAATTCGGGATGGGCCGCGAACGGCTACCACAACCAGAACTACGTGCTGCCGGTGACGGACGGTGTCGCGCAGTTGGTGGGCCGCCCGGTCGGCACATCCGTGACCGTGCGGATACCGCGTACCGATGCCCTGCCGGTGGTGATCCGGACCTGGGAGAACGAGGCGGAGATCCTCCGGGCCATCAAGGGCGTGCTGCCCCATGTGCCCGAGTGCCTGATCGAAGGGGACGGTTTCGCTGTCCACAGCTATGTGGACGGTGTACCGCTGTCCAGTGTCTGCGGGAACGGAAAGCCGGTCGACGCGCTGCTCATGAAGGCGCTGGTGGGTCTCCTGGCCCAGATGGCCCGGGTCCGCCGTGGCGCGTTGCCGCCCAGGCCGCCGCTCTGGCCCGCCAACCACACGGACAGCCAGGGCTTTCTGCGGACGCTGTCCTTGATGGCGGACAGCCAGATCCGCAAGCTCAACTGGCTTCATTTCGGTGGCCTGTTCGCGGCCCTGGGTATTGCCGAGGACGCCCTGGTCCGGTTGGCCGAACGCGCACCCGCCATGGTGCGGCGACCGTACAGCCTGCTCCACGCGGACCTGCACCGCGACAACCTGATCATGTCGTACGCCGGTGATCCGCCGCTCATCTGCGTCGACTGGGAGCTGGCGACCTACGGCGACCCGCTGCACGATCTCGCGACCCACCTTGTCCGGATGCACTACCCGTCGCGCCAGTGGGACGAGGTGATCGACGCATGGGCGCACGCCATGCACGCCGTCCGGCCGGCGGCCGTCAACGGTGTGGCGAAGGACCTGCGGCACTACGTCGCCTTCGAGCGGGCGCAGTCGGTCTACCCGGATGTCATGCGGGCCGCGAAGTCCCTGGAGGAACGGTTCGACCAGATGAGCCTGGACGACGCGACGGCGGCGGTCCGGCGGGCCTTGGAGGCGGGTGCGGAGCCGCTGAGGCTCAGTCATGTGCCGGGCGAGCGTGAGATCGAGCGGATCCTGTTCCGCTGGCGGGCGTCCGCGGGGGTCGGCGGGACCGCACGGCGCGGTACCGCCGACGGATCGGCGACCCGTTGGAAGCCGGACCTGCGCGTGCCCGAGCGTCTCGACTTCCCCTACGCCGCCGTCGGGGGCGCCCTGTCCCTGGAAGGCGCGGCACCCGCCGACCGGGTGTTCAAAGGCACCTCACATCTCAATACCGCGGTCCGGGTACCGGGCACCGACTTCCCCGTCGTGGTGCGGCGCACCGTGGGGAACGTCCACCGACGGGAACGCTGCTTCCTCAGCGAGCACGCAGTGCTGCAGCTCATCGAGCGGTCGAACGCGGCGGTAGCGGCACCGAGGGTCCTGGCACAGGGCGAGAGCCATTCCGGACACGCCATCGACATCCAGACGTACTCCAAGGACCTGTTCGCCATCCACACCTACGAGGGCCCGGTCGACTTCCGTCAGCAGCCCGGTCACCCGGTGCACGGGCTGCTGCCCCACGAGGCGGACGGGCTGGTCGACCAACTCCGCGCCTTGACCGAGGTGGACTATCTCGAGGTCGACCCGGTCGCGGGCGGCGATGGGTTCTTCTGCTGGCTGACCGAACAACTCGTCGATCTGGTAAGGCGCTTGCCGAAGGAGTCGCAGCAACTGGCCAGGTTCGTGGGGCTCCCCGACGCACCACGACTCCGGGAGATCCTCTCCCGGTACGCGGTGAGTCACCGGGCTGCTGCCCTGCTCCACGGGAACCTCAACCCGTGGAACCTGATACGCCGTGACGACAGTCTGGCGCTGACGATCATCGACTGGGACATGGCCATGGTCGGTGATCCGCTCTACGACCTGGTCCGGCACATGCACCTCACCCCGACAGGACCGGAGATCCGCGACCGGATGTTCCGCCGCTGGCAGCGCTATCTGCCCGCCGCGTACACGAGGGACTGGGAGATGGACTGGCGCGTCTACCGGTGGATCGAGATCGTGCGGTCCGCGTACGTGGATCTCGATCGTCTCGTCACAGGAGGAAGCCTGGACGCTCCCAACGTCCGTCGCGCGGTGGACTCGTACGCGATGACCCTGGCGGCGGCCACCGGTTCCCTCGGCCTGACCGTCCGCCGAGGAGCCAACCCCTATCTCGCCCGCGCACTGGCATAGGGAGACGATGACTCCGCCGGAGGCCGGTCTGGACGTGGTCATGTGACGCCCTCAGAGGGCGGGGCCTGTCTCGGCGGCGCGATGTTCGGCCTGGTCGGCTAGGGCGCGTCGTCGAACAGCGGGATCAACTCCTCCTCCTCGTACGTCAGATGGGCCTCCAGCGCCGCCGTCAACCGCTCCACCTCCGCCCGGACCACCGCCGGATCCGTGGGCGTCGCGAGCGTCCCGCGCAGCTCCTCCACCAGCGCCGCGATCCGTTCGTGTTCCTCGCGGAGGCGGGTCAGGGCCGGGGTGGCGGTGGGGTGGTGTTCGGAGATGTGGGGGAACAGCATCGTGTCCTCGCCGGTGTGGTGGTTGTGGAGGCCCTGGCAGAACGTGAGGCAGTTGACGCGGAGTTGGGCGCCGAGGGTTGTTGTGCCTGCGGCCAACTCGCCTCGTATCAGTGTCAGTTCGCGGCGGAACGCGTCGTGGACCACCTTGATCGCCTCGCCGAAGGACCTCGCGTTGATGGTTCCCGGGCCGCCCTGCGCCAGGCTGTGGAGGGCTACGACCGGGATGACCCGGTCCGTCTTCTCCTGGTACGTCGCCCAGCCCGGCTCCGCCTCCACGGCTCGGGCGAAGAGCCGGTCGCGTTCCTCGCCGGTGAGGACCTCGGCTCGGGCCTCGTAGGTGAACGTGCCGCTCTCGACGGTGACTTGGGGGTGGGCGACGAGGTTGCGGAACCAGTCCGGGTGGCGGTCGGAGCCGGCCGCCGAGGCGATGACGAGGACCCGGTCGCCGTCGGGGAGGTAGCCGACGGGGGTGGTGTGCGGGGTGCCGGTGCGGGCGCCGGTGGTGGTGAGGAGGAGCAGGCGGGCACCCTCGAAGTAGCCGGTCATCCGGCCCCTGTTGGCGCGGAACTCGTCGATGACCGGTTGGTTGAAGTCGTTGGGCATGAAGGGGTGATCTCTTCTCTCTGTCGCTGCTGGTCCATGGATCGCGCTGTCGCGCTGCGGTGTTGACCCGACTTGACTTGGACGCGGTGACAGATGGCGGGCCTCTCGCCCGCCTCGGCCTCACTCGGAGGCCGGGTACCCGACTCGCTCACGGCACAAGGCCGACCCGGCAGTCATGAGGGGGACGGTAGCGTCCGCCGTATGACTGACGCCACCGAATTCGAGGACATCCCTACGACCACCCTCGCCGAGCTGCTCGGCCATGAGCAGGTGATGGACCTCGGCGTCCGGGCGCTGTGGGGACCGATGCCGCGGCTCACCGGGCCGGCCTTCACCGTGCGGTGTCCGCCCGGCGACAACCTCATGCTGCACGCGGCCATCTACCGCGCTGAGCCCGACTCGGTCGTTGTCGTGGAGTCGGGCGACCTGGAGTACGCGCTCGCCGGAGGGAACGTCTGTGCCGTCGCGCAGCGGCGCGGGATCGCCGGGTTCGTCGTCGACGGGGTGATCCGGGACGTGGGGGAGGTGCGGGCGTCCGGATTCCCCGTGTTCGGGCGGGGGGTCGTGCCGATTCCGGGGGCCAAGAAGGCCGTACTGCCGTTGAACGAGCGGGTGACGTGCGGGGGCGTCGCCGTCGACGCCGGGGATGTCGTGGTGGCCGACGAGGACGGGGTCGTGGTCGTGCCGGGTGCGCGACGGGCCGAGGTGCTCGCGGGGGCGTTGGCGCGGTTGGTCCGGGAGGGCGCCCAGAACCTTGACGACTGGGAGGCGGCGCACCGGGCCCGGGTCGACGAGATGCTGCGCGCGGGCGGGTTCGAGGGGTGACGTGCGTGCCGTAGGAGAGGGGAGGGGAGGGGAGGAATGGCTTACAGGCGTGGCGTGGGAGAGGAATGTGTCCGATCCTGTTGGCGATGCTTCTTTTCCTCGATGTCGACGGGACGCTGCTGCCCTTCGGTGCGTCGCGGCCCTACCCGGTCTACGAACCGGGCTTCGCGCCGCCGGCCGCCGCCGCCCCTCCGCTCCTGACCCGGATCGACCCCTCGCTCGGGCCGCGGCTCGCCGCGCTGCGGTGCGAACTGGTGTGGGCTACGACCTGGATGGACGACGCGAACGTCTGCGTCGCGCCCTGGCTCGGACTGCCCCAACTCCCCCTGGTGGACTGGCTCGACCCGGCGGAGGGGAATGAGAACACGACCGGCGGCCGCCTGCACTGGAAGACCCGGTCGCTCGTCGCCTGGGCCGCAGGCCGGCCTTTCGTCTGGGTCGACGACGAGATCCGGGACGCCGACCGCGACTGGGTCACCGCCCACCACCCCGAACGGGCCCTGCTGCAACGCGTCGACCATCGGTACGGGATCACGGGCGCGGACTTCGATGCCATGGAGGCGTGGCTGGCCACCAACCGGTAGCGCGGGGTGGGTGGTTGGGGGCCAGTGGTTGGAGGGGCGGGCGGCTTTCCGTTCTGCCTCTCACTGGAACGGCGGCTCGTCGTACGACAGTTGCCGCAACCACCTCGCGCTCTCCGCCGCGCCCGCCGCCCGCGTCTGGTCGGACGCCCCGGGGAAGTGCCGGCCCCAGGAGACCGCGCGGCCGATGACACCGAGCCGTCCCGCGAGAGTCAGTGCGTGGCGAAGTTCCTTGCTGGTAAGGCCAGTTCCCGTCCAGGGTTCCAGGTAGGCGTCACGCAGCCGGGGCAGCGCGTCGGGGCCGTAGCGTTCGGTGACGCGGCCGGCGGGGACCAGGAAGCTGCAGAACGGGTGCGACACGGCCGCGTCGCCCCAGTCGAAGAAGGTGAAGCGGCCGGGCTCCGGGTTGAAGAACTGGCCGTCGTGCAGGTCGGAGTGGTCGAGGGAGTCGGGGATGCCCAAGTCGGCCAGTTCCGCGGACCAGTTGAGCAGGCGGGGGCGTAGGGCGTGAAGGGCGGTGGGGTCGGCGTCGGGGGCGGGTCGTCGTAGCGGCGCCGCTGTTCGCTCGGTGACCGAGTGGATGAACTCCACTGTCTCGTCGAAGACTTGGGGGAGGTCCGTCGTCCTTGCGCTGGGGACGCCGAGTTGTTCGAGGTCCTTGGTGTACGGGACGAGGGCTCGCTGCATCGTGGCGTACTGGCGCAGGGGTTCTTCCCAGGCGCGGGGGTCGGCGGGGGTGCGGTCGAGGGCATGGCGGAAGAGTTCGCCGCCGTCGGGGAGCAGGGACCAGCCGCGGTCGGCGTCGACGGCGAGGGGGTCCAGGACGCACTCCGGGACCCAGCGGGCGAGGGCGGCGGTGAGCGGGGCCTCGAAGGCGCCGGCGGGGGGATTGGCCTTCAGCCATACGGCGGTGGAAGCGGTGGTGTCGGCGCCTTCTACGGGGATGCGGACCAGGACGGACCACGGGCGGAGGCGTACGCCGCGGCGGGCTGTGCCGCTCTCCCGCAGGCCCCTCGCCGCGAGTTCGCGGGCGGCCCAGGCGAGGATCTCGTTCCGCCAAGTCGGCTGATCCCAGGGCGTCTTGGCGTTCTCGTGCCGGCCTCGGTCCATGATCACGGATGTGTCGTCGCGCATCGCGTCATTCCAGCAGCGGGGCCGCCCGGGTTCCATCGATTTCCGCGCGGTAGCGTGCTGATCGTGGCGGACTGGGAGCTGCGGCCCGCGTCGGCGGCCGACGTCGAGGCGATCGCCGAGCTGCGTGCCGTCGTCCTGCGCGGTGATCTGGAACGGCTCGGGCGGTACGACGCGCGGCGGGTGCGGCAGCGGCTGCGGGACGGGTTCGAGCCGGGGTGCACCTGGGTGATCGAGGTGGGCGGGGCGTTCGCGGGGTGTGTGGCGCTACGGCCGGACGCGGACGGCCGTTGCCATTGGCTGGAGCATTTCTATGTGGGCGCGCAACATCAGGGGCGCGGGATCGGTTCCGGGGTGCTGGGGGAGCTGCTGGAGCGGTGCGACCGTGACGGGGTCGGTGTCGGTGTCGTACGGCTGAATGTGCTGCGGGGGAGTCCGGCCCGGCGGTTGTACGAGCGGTACGGGTTCGTCGTCGAGGCCGAGGACGCGGTGGACGTTTTCATGGTGCGGGGGTTGCCCGCCTGACCTGCGGCTTCGGGCTTCGCCGTGACATTCGTGGGGGCTGTGTCGTCGTATCGGTATGAACACGAGAATCCGGTACGTCAGCCTCGGTCTGCTGGCCGTGGTCAGCCTGTACACAGGGCTGTGGGCCTACTTCTCGCCCACGGGGTGGTACGCGAACTTCCCCGGGCTCGGGATGAGTTGGCTGCCCCAGCTGGGCCCCTACAACGAGCACCTCGTCAAGGACGCGGGGTCCATGTTCCTCGCGCTGGCCTGCCTGACGCTCATCGCGCTGCGGCAGGTGCGGAACACCCGGCTGGTGCAGACGACGGGTGCGGTGTGGCTGGTCTTCAACGTGCTGCACTTCAGCTATCACGTGCGGCATCTCGACATGTACGGGACGCGTGACCAGGTGCTGAACGTGGTGACCCTGGGCGGGTTGCTGCTGTTGTCGGCGGTGCTGCTGGTGCCGGTGTCGGCGCGTTCCGAGCGGGAGGGTGACGAGCGATGAAGGTGGCGGTGGCGGGCGGTACCGGGCTGATCGGGCGGTACGTGGTCGAGGAGTTGGTCGCGGCCGGGCACGAACCGGTGGTGCTGAGCCGGTCGCGGGGCGTCGACCTCGTCTCGGGCGGCGCGGGGCTCGACGCCGCGCTGGACGGGGTGGACACCGTCGTCGACGTGAGCAACGTGACGACCACCGGCGCGCGGAAGTCGGTCGCGTTCTTCGAGGCCGTAGGGCGCACGCTGCTGGACGCGGGGGAGCGGGCCGGCGTACGGCATCACGTGGTGCTGTCGATCGTCGGCATCGACCGGGTCGGGCTCGGCTACTACCAGGGCAAGCTCCGCCAGGAGGATGTGGTGCGGGGCGGGCCGGTGCCGTGGTCGGTGCTGCGCGCGACGCAGTTCCACGAGTTCGCGGAACAGACCCTCGAACGGGTCCCGGGGCCGCTGGCGGTGGTGCCGCGGATGCGGACCCGGCCGGTCGCCGCGCGGGAGGTCGCGCGGCACCTGGTGAAGCTGGCGCTGGGTCCTGCCCAGGGCATGGCGCCGGAACTCGCCGGGCCGCGTGTCGAGCAACTCGTCGACATGGTGCGGCAGTTGCTGCGGGCTCGGCGGGAACGGCGGTTGGTGGTGCCGGTGCGGATGCCGGGGGCGGTGGGCGCGGCGATGACGGGGGACGGGCAGTTGCCGCTCGACGACAGCGGGCCTCGGGGTGCGGAGACGTTCGACGAGTGGCTCACTCGGTGTGTGGTGCGGGGCGGTCCGTCGTCGGTACGGGGAGGATGATCGCCGCTGTGTCCACGTCACCCGGATCGTCCCGGCGCCCGCACCAGGATCAGGGCACGGACCAAGGCCCGGACCCCACCCTCGGTTCCCTCATGGCCGAGCGGCGGCACCTGCTCAACCTCGGGTACCGGATGCTCGGTTCGGTGCAGGATGCCGAGGACGTCGTACAGGAGACGTACGCCCGTTGGTACGCGCTGTCCGAGGACGCGCAGTGGGCGATCGACGTGCCGATGGCCTGGCTGACCCGGGTCGCGTCGCGGATCTGCCTCGACCAACTCGGGTCGGCGCGGGCCCGGCGGGAGCGGTACACCGGTGAGTGGCTGCCGGAGCCGGTGCGGCACGGGGCCGGGTGGGCCAGTACGGGCGGCGGTGCGGGTGCCGAGGATCCCGCCGACCGGATCACCCTGGACGAGTCGGTCAGCATGGGGATGCTGGTGCTGCTCGACTCGATGACTCCGGCGGAGCGCGTCGCCTTCGTCCTCCACGACGTCTTCGGGCTGCCGTTCACCGAGATCGCCGAGACGGTCGGCCGTACGCCTGCCGCCTGCCGTCAGCTCGCCTCCTCCGCCCGCCGCCGCCTGGCCCACCGCCCGCCCGGCAGCGCCACGGCGGCGGAACACGGGCGCGTCGTCTCCGCGTTCCGCGAGGCCTGCGAGACCGGGGACCTCGACGCGCTGGTCGCGCTGCTCGACCCGGCGGTCGAGTCGCGCAGCGACGGGGGCGGCAAGGTGCGGGCGGCCCTGCGTCCGGTCGTCGGCCGCGACAAGGTGGCCCGCCTCTTCCTCGGACTCATGCGACGGGAACCGGACATGGAACTCGTCGAGGACGACGTCAACGGCATGCCCGGGGTGGCCGTGCGGATGGGCGGGACGACGATCGCCGTGCTGGCGATGGATGTGCGGGGTGGGTTGATCAGCGAGCTGTGGATGGTGGTCGATCCGGACAAGTTGGGGGCGTGGAACGGGAGTTG
This sequence comes from Streptomyces sp. N50, assembly GCF_033335955.1. Lineage (GTDB taxonomy): Bacteria > Actinomycetota > Actinomycetes > Streptomycetales > Streptomycetaceae > Streptomyces. The sequence continues at coordinate 4,104,318 of NZ_CP137549.1, read as the reverse complement.
CGGCGCGTGAGAACGGGTGGTCGGGAACAACCCCGAACGCGACAGCGCGGTCACTTCGCCGCGGCGGTCGCCAGCAGTACGGCGAACACGAGCGGGGCGGCCGTCTGGTAGCCGATCCACACCTCGCCCCCGGCGCCGCTGCCCTGCCACGCCATCAGCAGGCCCGCGAGAGCCGTCAGTACCCAGCCGCTGTCGTAGGCGATCATGAGCCGCGTGTACGTGCGCACCGGTCGGCTGCGCACATAGCCGATCTCGATTCCGCCGCAGGTCAGCAGGGCCGCGCCGGAGGCGATCAGGAGCCAGGCCGGGGTGTCGAGCAACCGGCCGAGCGGGGCGGCGCCGGCGATGTGGGCGGCACCGTGACGGCATCTCAGGCCCAGCGCCTGACCACCGGGCTCAGGGCACTGTTCGTCGGCCTCACGCAGGGCGTCACCCTCGGCCTCGCCCCCGACGCGGACGAGCAGTTCTTCGCCGACAGCGCGCGGGCTCTGGCGTCCGGTGTCGCGGGCGGGACGGACGTCGGCTGATCACCCGTTGCGGGAGCCGGGGGCGGGGGAGGGGCGTGCCGCCGGCCGGGGTGCGGTCATGTCGAGCAGGAGCAGGGCGTCGTGGTCGGGGGTGCCGGGTTCGGCGGTGTAGACGACGATGCGCTGGCCGGGGGTGCCCTCCACGTGCAGGGACTGGGGGGTGAGGGTGAGGGTGCCGACCTGCGGGTGCTGGAACGTCTTGTGGGCGGGCTTGCGTCCCGTCACCTCGTAGCGCTCCCACAGGCCCGCGAAGTCCGGGCTCTTGAGGAGGAGTTCGCCGACGAGGTTGGTCAGGTCGGGGGCGTCGGGGGCCGTACCGGCGATGGCGCGCAGGCGGGCGACGCAGCCGGTGATCCGCCGCTCCCAGTCGGTGAAGAGGTCGCGGGCCGCGGGGTGGAGGAAGAGGTAGCGGGCGAGGTTGCGCTGCTTGACCGGCCAGTCGTCGAGGCCCGGGTAGAGGGCGAGGCCGCCGGGGTTGTAGGCGAGCATGTCCATGCTGCGGCTGATGACGTAGGCCGGGTTCGGGCGCAGCGAGTCGAGGAGCAGCCTCAGGTGCGGGCGTACGGTACGGCTGGGCGCGGGCGGTGGTTCGGAGACGTAACGGGCGGCGCGGGCGGCGAGTTCGCGCAGGTGCTGGTGCTCCTGGTCGTCCATGTGCAGGGCGCGGGCGAGCGAGTCGAGGACGGCGGGGCTGGGGCGGGTCTCCTTGCCGCGTTCCAGGCGCACGTAGTAGTCGATGCTGATGCCGGCGAGGGTGGCCAGCTCCTCGCGGCGCAGGCCGGGGGTGCGGCGGAGGCCGGTGCCGACGGTGAGGCCGACGTGCTGGGGGCTGGTCTGGGTGCGGCGGGCGCGCAGATAGCGGCCCAGCTCGGCGCCCTCGCTGTGCGCGCTCTCGGTTGCCATGACTCCAGTCTCACCCGTCCGGTCCGTGCCGCGCGGGTGCGTGAGGGGCCCTGTCGTTACCCCTGAAGAGCCCGCCCTGCCACACCGGCGTGATCCGCGCGAAGGTGGGTGAGGAAGACGCCGGTGCCCCCGGTCCCCGCGGGCACGATCCGCCGGGGAGACGCGTGCGGGTGCCGGGCGACGCCATGAACCGGAGAGGGCCCCATGCGCTACATCAAGCTGCGTGACGTGGATGTTTCCCGGATCGGTCTGGGCGCCATGGGCATGTCCCACGGCTACAGCGGCGCCGGCACCGACGACGCGGAGTCGGTCCGGACCGTGCACCGGGCGCTGGAGCTGGGCGTCACGCTCATCGACACCGCCGAGATCTACGGCCCGTACACCAACGAGGAGTTGGTGGGCCGGGCGCTGAAGGGGCGCCGGGACCAGGTGGTGCTGGCGACGAAGTTCGGCATGATCTCCCACGGCGGTGCGGGCACCTGGAACGCGGATTCCCGGCCGGCCAACATCCGTACCGCCGTCGAGGGCTCGCTGCGGCGGCTGGGCACCGATCACATCGACCTGTACTACCAGCACCGGGTCGACCCGGACACCCCGATCGAGGAGACCGCCGGCGCGGTCGCCGAGCTGATCGCCGAGGGCAAGGTGCGCGCCTTCGGGCTCTCCGAGGCCGGCCCGGACACGATCCGCCGCGCGCACGCCGTCCAGCCGGTCACCGCGGTGCAGTCGGAGTACTCGCTGTGGACGCGGGGGATCGAGGAGCGCGTCCTGCCCGTGCTGCGGGAGCTGAACATCGGCCTGGTGCCGTTCTCCCCGCTCGGGCGCGGCTTCCTGACCGGCACCGTCCGCTCCACCGACCAGTTCGACGAGGACGACTTCCGGCGGGGCAACCCGCGCTTCTCCGGCGAGAACTTCCGGCGCAACCTCGCGATCGCCGACGCGGTGCAGGCCCTGGCCGCCGAGGTCGGTGCCACGCCCGCGCAGGTGGCCCTGGCCTGGCTGCTGGCCCAGGGCGACGACATCGCCCCGATCCCCGGCACCAAGCGCGTTGCCCGAGTCGAGGAGAACACCGCCGCCGACGCCCTCACACTGACCCCCGGCCAACTCGCCCGGCTCGCCGCCCTGCCGCCGGCGTCCGGCGACACCCACAGCGAGGCCCAGGCCCGGCTGCTCGAACGCTGATCTCCCGGGCCGGCCGGTACGGCCCCTCATCCCCCGAACGACCCGCACGACCCCCTGTTTGGAGCAGACCCCTCATGCGCGCAGCAGTGATGTACGGAGCCGGAGACGTCCGCGTCGAGGACCGGCCCGACCCGAAGATCGTGCGGCCGGCCGACGCCGTCGTACGCACCCTCGCCGCGTGCGTGTGCGGCAGCGACCTGTGGCCCTACGCGTCGATGCCCGCCACCGACACCGGCCGCCCCATGGGCCACGAGTTCCTCGGGGTCGTGGAGGAGACCGGCGCGGACGTGACCGGGCTGACGGCGGGTGACCTGGTCGTCGCCCCGTTCACCTACAGCGACAGCACCTGCGACTACTGCGCCAGGGGCCTGCACACCTCCTGCCGCAACGGCGGCCGCTACGGCTTCGACGGCGTCGACGGCGGGCAGGGCGAAGCCGTTCGCGTCCCGTACGCCGACGGCACCTTGGTCAAGCTGCCCGTGGCCGCCGACTCCGCGCTGCTGCCGTCGTTGCTGGCGCTGTCGGACGTGATGACCACCGGCCACCACGGCGCGGTCACCGCTGGCGTCGGCCGCGGCGACGCGGTGCTGGTCGTCGGGGACGGCGCGGTCGGCCTGTGCGCGGTGATCGCCGCCAAGCGGCTCGGCGCCGAACGGATCGTGCTCGCCGGCCGCCACGAAGCGCGCACCGGCCTGGGCCGCGAGTTCGGCGCCACCGACGTCGTGGCCGAGCGCGGCGACGAAGGCATCGCCCGCATCCGCGAGCTGACCGGCGGTGTGGACAAGGTGATCGAGGCGGTCGGCACCCGCCAGGCACTCGACACCGCCTTCGGCGCGGTCCTCGACGGCGGCACCATCAGCCGCCTGGGTGCCCCGCAGTACGAGCGGGGACCGCTCGACCCGGCCGGGTTCAGGCGCAACCTCACCCTGACCGGCGGCATCAGTCCCGCCCGCGCCTACATCGAGCGGCTGCTGCCCGACGTCCTCGACGGCACGATCACCCCGGGCCGCGTCTTCGACCAGGAGTTCGCCCTCGACCGTACGCCGGACGCCTACCGGGCCATGGCCGACCGGCAGGTCCTCAAGGCCCTCGTCCGGCCCTGATCCCCCACCCATGGACAGCGGAGGGACGCCTGAGCCCGCGCCGGCTCCGGGGTGCCCGCGAACCGCGGCACGCTGTTGTCCGGCGCGTCGGTCCTCGTGGTCAGTCGGAGTCGCCGGCCGGCAGGAGCAGGAGTTTTCCGTGGGCGTGCCCGGTCAGGCTGATCTCGAGGGCCTTGCGCCAGTCCGTGAGGGGGAAGGTTCCGGCGACCGGGACGGTGAACCTGCCTTCCGCGGCCAGCTGCGCGAACTCGGGGAAGGCGCCGAAGCGATCTTCGTCGGTCCGTATCGGGGGGTCTTCGTGAAAGCTGTCGCGGACCCCGAGTTCCGCCGCCGCGGCCAGGTCGGAGCAGGTCAGCACCCGCCGGGGGTCGCCGTCGACGATCTCGACCAGCTGGGGCAGGGCGCCGTTGGGCGGCGCGGTGTCGAAGACGACGTCGACCCGGCCGACGCCGAGGGCCTCGACCCGGTCGGCCAGGCCGTCGCCGTAGCCGACCACCGTGGCTCCGAGGGCGCGCAACCGCTCGGCGTAGGTCTCTCCGGCGGTGGCTGTCACCCGCGCTCCGCGGATGAGGGCGATCTGCACGGCCGCGTAGCCGATGGTGGTTCCGGCCCCGTTGACCAGGATCGTGCTGTCCTCGGTCAGGCCGAGTCGCGCGAGGTGCCAGGACGCGGTGCTCAGTGCCATCGGGAGCGTGGCGGCCCGGGTGAGGTCAAGCCCCTCGGGTACGGCGAACCAGCGGTCCAGCACGGCCCGGTCCGCCGCGCCCGCGCTCGGCTGGCCGGCGAAGTCGGCGGTGCCGAACACGCGGTCGCCGACGGCCACGTCCGTGACGCCCGCGCCGACGGCCTCGACGGTGCCCGAGACGTCGTAGCCGATGCCACGCGGCAGGGTCCTGGGGAAGAGTCCGCGGCACAGGGCCCAGTCGGCCGGGGCCAGTCCGCACGCGTGGACGGCGACACGAACGCGGTCGGGCCCCGGCTCGGGCACGGGAGCGGTCTCCAGGCGGAGGACGTCGGCGGGCTCGCCGTTCTCGTGGAAGCGGACGGCGCGCATGGTCTCCGGCGTGGAAGCGGGTTCGGTCATGAGGTCTCCTCCGAGGATTAAACGGAACGTGTTCCGTTTGGCTCGGGGTCTAGGCTAACCCCATGACCGCCCCAAACGGAACGCGATCCGTTTAGAGATGACCGCCGACCCGATGGCAGCCGACCCGTCCCCGGCTGCCTCCCCGCAGCCGCGCGCCGACGCCGTACGCAACCGAGAGAGTGTGCTCGCGGCGGCCACCCGCGTCTTCGCCACCTCCGACACCGAGCCGTCGATGCGCGAGATCGCCCGGCAGGCGGGCGTCGGCGTCGCCACCGTCTACCGCCATTTCCCGACCCGGGAAGCGCTCGTCGACGCCGTCTACCAGGACCAGGTCGTCCGACTGACGGCCGGGGCGCGCGAGTTGCTCGCCGGCCGTCCGCCCGCGCGGGCACTGCGGCTGTGGATGGACCTGTTCGGGGAGTGGCTGGCCACCAAGCACGGCATGACCGACACCCTGCTCGCCATGGTCGACACCGGCGCGATCTCCCTCGCGCACACCCGCCAGGAACTCCTGGCGGCCATCGCCACGATCCTCGAAGCCGGCGCCGCCGCCGGGGACATCCGCGCCGACGTCCGCCCCGAGGACGTCTCCGCCGGCGTCCTCGCCATGCTCGCCGTCGCCGCCAGGTCCGGAGACCCCGACCAGGCCCGCCGCCTGCTCGACCTCCTCATGGACGGCCTCAGGCCTCACCCGGGTGCCGCCGACGGGCTCTCCCGCTGACACGGACTGCTGCCCGCGGAGACCCCGGTGGCGGGGGCGGCTGTTGCTGTGCGACGCCCGACGCCTTGGTGAACCGGGTCACCAGGGAGACGAACCGGCCGGCGTCCTGGACGAGCATCGCGTGGCCGGCGTCGGGGAACATGACCCGCTCGGCGTGCTTGGCCCGGTGCGTGATGATGCTCGCGTTCCCGGGCGGGGTGATCTTGTCGAGGGAGCCGTTGGTGATCAGCATCGGGACGGTGCTGTCGGGCAGCTTGTCCCAGGTGCCCTCGAAGGACTCGTAGGCCTGTCCGGCCTGGTACTGACGCAGCAGCGTCTCGTCGCCGACCTTCTCCGGCGGGATCAGACCGAGCTGCTCGATGTACGCGGCCCGCGCGGCGGTGGCGTCGGCGGGGAAGAGCAGGTCCATCAGCTGCGGGCCCGTGGTCCTGGGGCTGTTGAGCTCCTTGGCCACGGCGGCCGGCGTGTTGATGGCCCGGCTGCCGCCGAGGTCGCCGCCGGTGCTCACGAGCGCGCTGATCGCACCCGGGTGGAGCGCGGCGACGGTCAGACCGATCTCGCCGCCCATCGACCAGCCGAGCAACGCGGGGTGCCGTAGACCCAGTGCCTCGATCAGACCCACGGTGTCGTCCGCCATGAGCGGGATGGTGTCGGGGACCGAGGTGTCGTCGGTCGTGTAGCCGACGCCGCGGTTGTCGAAGACCGTGACGTGGTAGTGCCGGCCGAGGCGGCTCAGCAGGTCGACCGTCCAGTCGCTCATGGTGCCGGTGTCGCCCATGACCATGACGAGGTCGGGGCCCGAGCCGAACCGGCGGTAGCCGATCTTGATGCCGTCGACCGGGATCCGGCGCACCGGCCCGAGGAACGCGCCCTTTCCGGTCGGGGCGGAGTTCGGGACGAGGGCCGACGCCGCCGTGGTGGTGGCGGTGGCGGTGATCGCCGTGGCCTGCGCGCTCGGCCTGCTGCTCGAAGCGCTCGAAGTGCCGGTCGCGTGCCCGCCGCCGGACGAACAGGCGACCGCTGCGAGGGCCACGGTGGCGGCGGCCAGGGCCAGCCGAGGCCGGGTGAGGGCACGCGGTGTGCGGTGCGATGCGGGCATGAGGGGCCTCCGTGCTGGTCAGGTGCGGGTGGGGTGTTGAGCGGGACGGGTGGAGTGTCGAGCGAGGTGAGTGGGGGTGCGGAGCGAGGTGAGTGGGGGTGCGGAGCGGGGCGCGCTGTGGGTGCGGTGCGTGGGGCGAGCGCCGTGCTGCGGGTTGTGGCGTGGGTTGGGCGGTGCGCTGCGGGTTGTGGCGTGGGTCGGGCGGTGCGCTGCGGGCTGTTGCGTGGGTCGGGCGGTGCGCCGCGGGTGCGGCGCGTGGGGCGAGCGCCGTGCTGCGGGCTGTTGCGCGGGTCGGGCGGTGCGCCGCGGGTTGTGGCGGGGTCGGGTGTCGCGCTGCGGGATGAGCGTCGTGCCAGGGGCTGTTCCGCAGGTCGGGCGGTGTGCTCGCGGTTGTTGCGCGGGACGAGCGCCGTGCCGCTGGCCATTGCGCAGGGCGAGCGTCGTGCCGCGAGCTGTTGCGCGGGTTGGGCGGCGGCTGCGGGTTGTTGTACGGGTCAGGCGTCGTGCCGCGGGCCATTGCGTGGGTCGGGCGGAGCGCCGTGGGCCATTGCGCGGGTTGGGCGGAGCGCTGCGGGCCGTTCCCCGGGTGGGCGGAGTGCTGTGGGCTGTCGCGCGGGCTGAGCCTCGTACCGCGGGCTGCTGCGCGGGATGAGCGTCGTACCCGGGCTGTCGCGCGGCTCAGGCCCAGGCTCAGGCGTAGGCGCCCGGCCGGGACGCCGTGCGCTTCGCCTCGCGGTCGACCCGTGCCTGCAGCAGCTGGCCGCGGACGATGATCGTGCCCAGGCGGACGACGACCTCGCCGACCGCCATCAGGAGCAGGGCTACGACCCAGGCCTGGCCGCTGGTGATGTCGTGCGCGGCGGAGAAGCTGGTCAGGTGCGCGGTGCCGGAGGCATGCGTGGACCACACCGCGAAGCCCAGGCGGAAGCCCATGCTGATGATCCAGAGCGCGGCCGCACCGCGGGTGGCCTTGATGAGCACGTGCCCGTCGGCGTGCCGGACGCGGGTGAGCAGACCGCCGGCGAGGCCGAAGGCGACCCCGGTGACCGCGAAGACCACGGCCAGCGGTACGTCGTTGCCGGCGGTCGGGATGTCGGTCAGGTAGTTGCTCGCGGCCCAGGCGATCATGCCGAGCGGGAGCAGGATGGTGCGGGTGGTCATCCGCTCCTCGCGCAGCTGGCGGAGGACGATGAGCAGGAGCGCGATGTCGATGAGCCAGTCGGTTGTCGTCATGTCCAAGAGCATTCGCCGACGCGCCCCGAACTCCTTCAACCCAGGGGTGTAACCCGGGTTGAGATCCCCGCCGTCACTGCTCGGTGTTGTCCACCAGGCCGAAACGCCAGGCCCAGGCGATCAGCGCGCCGCGATCCTCCAGCGCCAGCTTGGCGAGGACATGGTTGAGGTGCGTCTTCACCGTCGCCAGGCTGACGACCATCTCGCGCGCCACCTGCCGGTTGTTCAGCCCCTTCGCGAGGAGCCGTACGACGTCGACCTCCCGCCTGGTCAGCCCCTCGGCCTCGGGAGGAAGCGCCGCCGGCGCGGACGCGGGCGCGGCGGCGGGCGCCTGGGGCTCCGTCACGACGAGCTGCACGAGCCGCCGCTGTACGGCCGGGTCGAGGACGGTCCGGCCGGCCGCCACCTCCCGGACCGCGGCCAGCACCGCCTCGCCGGTCGCGTCCTTGGTCAGGTAGCCGAGCGCGCCGGCCCGCAACGCCGGCATCACCGCGTCGTCGTCGGCGAACGTCGTCAGGATCAGCACCCGTGTCCCGATGCCCGCCGCCAGTATCTCGGCCGTCACCTGCGCGCCGTCGAGCCCGGGCATCCGCAGGTCGACGAGGGCGACGTCGGGCCGCTCCGCCACGGCGAGCCGCACCGCCTCGTTCCCGTCACCGGCCTGCCCGACCACCTCGATGTCCTGCGCCGAGGTCAGCAACAGCACGACCCCGTCCCGCACCACCGCCTGATCGTCCGCGACCAGCACCCGAATCGTCACGCGTCCGCCTTCCCGTCTGCCGTCATGCCGCCGATGTCAGTGCCGCCTGCTACAGCGCCGCCGGCTGCGGCGGCATCCTCGGAAGCGACGCCCACCGCGGCGCCGGAGTCCTCCTCCACGACCGGCACCCGCAGCGCGATCCGCCACCCCGGCCCCTCGGGCGCGGGTCCGGCGGTCACCGAGCCGCCGACGGCCTCGATCCGCTCGGCCATGCCACGCAGCCCCGTGCCGCTGCCCTGCACTCCCGACGGGCCGCGACCGGCCGGCAGCCCATGGTCCCGTACGACGGCGCGCAGCTCGGAGCCCTCCCACACCAGGTCCACGTCGATGGCGCTGCCGGTCGCGTACCGCGCCGCGTTGGTCATGGCCTCCTGCACCGCCCGGTACACCGCGTGCCCGGCCTCGGGTGCGAGCCGGCCGGCCCGGCCGCTGACGCGCAGCCGCGCCTCGCCCGGGAAACCCCTGGTCAGGCCGTCGACATCGGCCACGCCCCGGAGCGGTACGGAACGCAGCGCACCCACCGCCGCGCGGGCCTCCTGCACTCCGTCGCGCGCGAGCTCGGCGGCGCGGTCCAGCGGCCCGGTCAGCGTCGCCGGAGCACCGTCGCGCCGCGCGATCGCCCTGACCGCCTGCAGCTGCATGGACAGTCCGGCGAGGCTGTGCGCGAGCACGTCGTGCATCTCGTGGGCGATCCGCCGCCGCTCCTCCAGGGCCGCCGCCTCCTGCCGGGACGCGCGGGACGCCTCCACCTCGGCCAGCAGCGCGACCGCGCGGTCCCGCTCGGCCTGGAGCGCGGCGTGCTCGATCGAACGGTCGGCGAGCAGCCACACGCCGACGGCCGACAGCAGGCCCGCCACGCTGCCGAAGATCACCATGACCGCGACGCCGAAGCCGGCCGCCAGCAGCGCGACGCAGGCGTTGCGCACCGGCCCGGCCGGAACGCACATCGGCAGCACCGCGGCGGCTGCCAGCACGGGAACCTCGCCGAGCCCGGCGGGCACGAGAGCCATGATGGCGAAGCCGGTCCCGATGGTCAGTGCGACCCCGAACCAGGTCAGCGGCGTCGGCAGGGCCCGGCCGCTGAGCACCATGCCCAGCTCCGCGCAGAGCCCGAGCACGGCGACGACGACCTTCAGCGCCACCCCGTCGGCCGCGATCACCGAGACCACCACACAGGCGATCAGCGCACCCGCGCCGATCACGTCCCCACGCTCGAAGACCCGGCGGCCGCGCTCGGCCGCGGACCGGATCACGTCGGGCCCCATACCCACCATTCCCGCGCTCCGTTCGCCCTCGGGCCGGCTCCCGCCGTCCGCGCACCGCGCGTCCCACACGCGCCTACGGCTGCACCACGGCTGCGTCGAGCCCGACCGACGCGGCGCACTCACGGCCGGCGGCGCACGGCGGCGAGCTTATACGTGGCGCCGGCACGCGCCTCGCCGCGCTCGGTGACCCGCCCGGCACGTGGCATGGCGCACTTTTGCAAGCAGGTGCTTGCAATAGTTAGCGGGGCTGGTGCAAGGTGGAGGCATGGCAACGCTCAACGTCGGCAATCTCGGGGAGTATCTGCGTGAGCAGCGGCGCAACGCGCAGCTGTCTCTGCGGCAGCTCGCCGATGCCGCCGGGGTGTCGAATCCGTATCTGAGCCAGATCGAGCGCGGGCTGCGCAAGCCGAGCGCGGAGGTGTTGCAGCAGGTCGCCAAGGCGCTGCGGATCTCCGCCGAGACGCTGTACGTGCGCGCCGGCATCCTCGACGCCGAGCGGGACGGAGAGGAGCGCCGACGGGAGGACGCGACGCGTGCCGTCGTCCTCGCCGATCCCACGCTCACCGAACGGCAGAAGCAGGTGCTGCTTCAGATCTACGAGTCCTTCCGCAAGGAGAACGGGTTCGAGATCGCCGACGGGGGCGAGGGCAGTGGCCTGAGCGGCAGCCCCGGCGTGGCCGATGTCGGCGACGGTGGTGACGGCGGCGACAGTGCCGCGCCGCACGGGACCGCCGGTTGACCCGCGGACGTACACAACACAAAACCCTCAGCTGATAGCAACCGGGAGGACCATCACCATGGCCATCACCGATGACCTGCGCAAGACCCTGAGCGACCCCACCCCCCTCTACTTCGCCGCCGGCACCGCCGACCTCGCGCTCCAGCAGGCCAAGAAGGTGCCCGGCCTGGTCGAGCAGCTGCGCGCCGAGGCGCCGGCCCGGATCGACGCCGTGCGCGGCACCGACCCGAAGGCCGTGCAGGAGAAGGCCGCCGCCCGTGCCAAGGAGGCCGGTGCCAAGGCCAAGGAGGCGCAGGAGACCTTCCAGACCAAGGTCAACGAGTTCATCACCAGCCTCGACGGTGACCTCAAGAAGCTCAGCAGCAATCTCGACGCCGACCTGAAGAAGTTCGGCGAGTCCGCCCAGGACTTCGCGCTGCGCGGTGTCGGCGTCGCCGCCGAGTACGCCGTCAAGGCCCGTGAGGCGTACGAGAAGGTCGCCGAGCACGGCGAGCAGGCCGTGAAGACCTGGCGCGGCGAGGCCGCCGACGAGATCGAGGAGCTCGCCGTCGCGGTCGAGCCCGACCCGACCCCGACCCCGGCGCCTGTGTCCGAGCCCGTCGTGGTGAAGGCCGAGACCCCCGCTCCGGCCGCTCCGGCCAAGAAGCCGGCCGCCGCGAAGAAGGCCCCGGCCCGCAAGACCACCGCCAAGAAGACAACTCCGCCCGCGAAGTAACACGTACGGGTGATCAGTAACGGGTCGGGCACTCCACGGGTGCCCGGCCCGTTCTTCGGGTAGCGGGAATCCGGTTGCGGGTACGGTGACCGCGTACGGACGAGTCGAGTCGGGTGGTGGACGTAGTGCTGATGCAGGGCTTCACAGGGTTCATGTGGCTGTTGAGTACCGCCCTGATCGTTTTCAGTGGCTTCGCGCTGGTCGACGCGGCCACGCGCCGCGAGGACGCCTATCGCGCGGCGGACAAGAAGACCAAGCCGTTCTGGCTGATCGTCCTGGGGCTCGCCTTCGTGGTGAACCTCATCTTCAACATCCTGTCGTTCCTGCCGATCATCGGCCTCGTCGCGACCATCGTGTACATGGTCGACGTACGCCCGGCCCTGCGCGGCCTTCCCGGCGGCGGCCGCAGCCGCAGAGGCGGCTCCAGCAGCGACGGCCCCTACGGCCCGTACAACGGCGGCCGCTGAAGCCGTACGGCGATCACCACACCCACCGCTCGCTACGGGGTTACGGCGTCCGGTCCAGCATCAGTACCGCCACGTCGTCCGTCAGCTCGCCGCCGTTGAGGTCGCGGACCTCGTTGACCGCGGCCCGGAGCAGTTCCTCGCCCCGCAGGCCCTCGGCGAGCTGGCGGCGGACCATCGCCACCATGCCGTCCTGGCCGAGCCGTTCGCGGCGGCCCTCTCCGACCCGGCCCTCGATCAGGCCGTCGGTGTAGAGCATCAGGCTCCACTCGGCGCCCAGTTCTACCTGCATCCGGGGCCAGCGGGCGCCGGGGAGCAGGCCGAGGGCGGGGCCGTTGTTGTCGTAGGGGAGGAGTTCGGCCGGGCGGCCCGGCCGGGCCAGCAGCGGGGACGGGTGGCCGGCCAGGCAGAGGCCCGCGCGGCGGCCGTCGGGGGCGATGTCGACCGTGCAGAGCGTCGCGAAGATCTCGTCGTCGGAGCGCTCGTGCTCCAGGACCTGCTGCAGCGTGCCGAGCAACTGGTCGCCGCAGAGGCCCGCCAGGGTCAACGCGCGCCAGGCGATGCGGAGTTCCACACCGAGCGCGGCCTCGTCGGGGCCGTGGCCGCAGACGTCGCCGATCATCGCGTGCACGGTCCCGTCGGGGGTGCGCACGGTGTCGTAGAAGTCGCCGCCGAGCAGCGCGCGGGAGCGGCCGGGGCGGTAGCGGGCGGCGAAGCGCAGCGGGGAGCCCTCCAGGAGGGGGGTGGGCAGCAGGCCGCGTTCGAGGCGGGCGTTCTCCTGGGCGCGCAGCTTGGACTCGGTGAGCTTGCGCTCGGCGCGGTCGGACCGTTTCCGCTCCACCGCGTAGCGGATCGCGCGGCTCAGCAGCCGGCCGTCCAGCTCGTCGCGGAAGAGGTAGTCCTGGGCGCCCGCGAGGACCGCCTCGGCGCCGCGCTCGGTGTCGCCGGACGCGGTGAGGGCGAGGACGGCGTGGTGCGGCGCGAGCCGCAGGACGTGCTTGAGCACGGCGAGCTCGTCGTCGGTGCCGTCCGCGGCCCGGGCGGGGGCGGGCAGCGCGAGGTCCAGCAGGATGCAGTGGACGTCGTCGGTGAGCAGCCGCTCGGCCTCGGTGAGGTTGCGGGCGGTGCGGACCCGGATCGGCTTGCCGGTCGGGTCGAGCAGCTCGGGCACGACGGGCGAACCACCGGGGTCGTCCTCGATCATCAGCAGGGTGAGGTGACCGGCCGGGGTGCCGTGGGCGGGGCCGTGGGCAGCGCGGGGCGCGGCGTCGGCCGGGCGGTCGTCCGCCTTGCCGTCGTCGGCCTTGTCGCCCGCCTTGTCGGCGGCGGCGACCGTGTCGTCGTTGACCGTGTCCTGCGTGCGCGGGGCCTCAGTGGCTCCGGAGACGGCTGTGGAGGCGGCCGCGTGGCTGCCTCCGGAACTGTCTCCGGAGGGGCCGCCGATCGCGGGCTCGGTCTGCGCCTGACCACTCTCCGCGGCCGGGACCGCTCTCTGCCGCGGTATGGGTGCGGGCATCGTCCTGGTTCCTTCCCTCCCCCCGAGGGCACGGTGGGGCGAGGGACCTCGACCCACCGACGGGGACCATAGCGGTAGTGGGCGCCGTAAAGGAATGGTGTGAGACAGGTCGCCTGGCAGGCGGCCACTGTCATATGCCGTGATCCGTACGGGAGTTGGGCGGGGTGGCTCTTACCCGGGGATGACGAAGGTCACGCCGGGCGGGTGTTTGGCGCGGAGGGTGCGTGCGCCAGGTCACGTGGCCCGGGTCACCGGTGCCGTACGGATGCCTCGCGCATGGCGATGGACAAGTTACGCATCCGGTCGCACAACGCCCAATATCGGCATCGAACCCGCCCCCGCGACCGTCACCGTCCGCCCCGGCCGCGGGGCGTGGATGATCGCGCCGTCGCCGATGTACATGGCGACATGGCTGGCGTCGTCGAAGTAGATGATGAGGTCGCCGGGGCGCATGTCCTTCACGGCGACGTGCGGGAGCTGCTTCCACTGCTCCTGCGAGGTGCGCGGGATCGGGTCGCCCGCGCTCGCCCAGGCCTGCGAGGTCAGCCCCGAGCAGTCGTACGTCGACGGGCCCTCGGCGCCCCATTCGTACGGCTTGCCGAGCTGGGCCGTCGCGTAGGCCACCGCCGCCTTGCCCGCCGCGGACGCCGTGCCGGTGGCGTCCTTGAGGGCGCCGGTGTCGAGCCACGCGGTCTGCGCCTTCAGCGCGGCCTGCTGCTCCAGTTTGGCCAGCCGCGCCTTCTCCTGCTTCTCCAGCTGGGACTCGAGCTTCTCGGCCGCCGCGATCTGGGTCGTGACCTTCTTCTGGGCGGCGGCCTTGGCCTGGCGGTTCTTCTCCAACTGCTGCCACTGGGCGGAGGCGTCGGCGGTGTACTGCTTCAAGTCCTGCTGGGTGCGGGTCAGTTCGGCGATCAGGCCCTTGGTGGCGCGCTGGCCCTGGAGCACCCGGCCCGTACCGTCCAGGAACGCCTGCGGGTTGTCGCTCAGCAGCAGCTGCGCCTCATCCGGGAGCCCGCCCGTGCGGTACTGGGAGCGGGCCGCGGCACCGGCGCGGTCCTTCAACTCGTCCAGTCTCTCCTGGCCCTTGACGATCTTCTTGGCCAGCTCCACGATCTCCGCGGACTGCTTCTGGGACTTCTCCTCCGCCGCGTTGTACGCGTCCGTGGCGACGGCCGCGTCGTGGTAGAGCGCGTCGAGCTTCTCGCGTACAGCCTCAAGGTCCTTGTTGGTCACGGGGGTTGGGGACGCGGTCGGGGTCGCCGAGGGGGTCGGTGTCGGCGTCGGACTCGCGAACGCCGTGCCGGGTGCCGCGAGTACGGTGACCGCGCAGACGACCGTGATGGCCGTCGTGATCAGGGCTCGCCTGCCCGCTCCCATACCCCTGCCCCCACAATCCCGTATCTGATTGACCGTCAGTAACTTACGGACGCCTGGGGGATCGTGCCATGCCCGCACGTAAAACGACAGAGGCGGTACTTCCCGTACTTCTGTGACGAACGGTCGCCGGGGATCGTTCCCCACGCGCCACACCCGCAACCGGATTCACCCGCGCGGGGCCAACGCCCCCCAGGCCACGGTCACTTCGCCCTGCCGCCAGCGCACCGGTCCGTCCGTCACCGGCCAGTCGGCGATGAGGTCCCGCACCGCGCGGATCCAGCGCTGGCGGGCGCCGTAGGAGGCGTAGGGCGCGGCGGCGGCCCACGCGCGGTCGAAGTCGCGGAGGAAGGCGTGCACCGGTTCGCCGGGGACGTTGCGGTGGATGAGGGCCTTCGGGAGGCGTTCGGCGAGGTCGGACGGCCGCTCCAGGGAGCCGAGCCGCGTCGCGAAGGTGACCGTGCGCGGTCCTTCCGGCCCGAGCGCGACCCACACGTGCCGCCGCCCGATCTCGTCACAGGTCCCCTCGACGAGCAGCCCGCCCCGGGAGCCCCCGCCCGCCGGCGCGAGCCGCCCGCACAGCCGCGCCCACACGTCGGCGACCTGCGCCTCGTCGTACTGCCGCAGCACGTTCGCCGCGCGGATCAGCAGCGGCCGCTGCGGCACCGGGATCTCGAACCCCCCGTGCCGGAACGCGAGTCCCTCCCGCTCGTACGGTCTCGCCGCCGCGACCCGCGCCGGTTCGATCTCGACACCGACCACGCGCGCGTGCGGCGCGACGGTACGGAGGCGTTCCAGCAGTTCCACGGCCGTCCAGGGCGCGGCGCCGTACCCGAGGTCCACGGCGACGGGACCGACGGCCCGC
This sequence comes from Streptomyces sp. N50, assembly GCF_033335955.1. Lineage (GTDB taxonomy): Bacteria > Actinomycetota > Actinomycetes > Streptomycetales > Streptomycetaceae > Streptomyces. The sequence goes on along the minus strand of NZ_CP137549.1, from coordinate 4,088,768 downwards.
CGCAGCTCGGCGCCGTGCGTCGCCGCGATCCAGCGGTCCATACGGCGCAGCCGGTTGGGGTTCGTTGTCCCACGCGTCACCGTTCCTACGGGGCGGGTCGTGGCGCGGGCTGTCATGGCTACGAGGGTAGGCGGCGCGGGACGAGGGGCGCCGCACGGACGGGAGCCGACGCATCGCCCCCTCGAACGGTTGAGCGACCCCCGGCAATGGCTGGGTAAAATCCCCATGCGCCGGAATGAGAATCCGGCCCCCCGATGTTGGCCTCCTTGGAGGGAACCCCACACCCTCCCTCAGGCATGCCCGCAGCGAGGAGGAACGCCACGTGAGCCAGTACGGCAGCAGGCTCGGCCGGCGTTCCGCGGCCTCGTCCGCGCGGCTGCGCCTGCACCGCAGGCCCCGCCGGGTCGCCATGCTCTCCGTGCACACGTCACCGCTGCACCAGCCCGGCACGGGCGACGCCGGCGGCATGAACGTCTACATCGTGGAGCTCGCGCAGCGCCTCGCCGCGATCAACATCGAGGTGGAGATCTTCACGCGGGCCACCACGGCCGCCCTCCCCCCGACCGTCGAACTGGCACCCGGCGTCCTCGTCCGGCACGTCGACGCGGGCCCGTACGAAGGTCTCGCCAAGGAGGAACTCCCCGCCCAGCTCTGCGCGTTCACGCACGGAGTGATGCAGGCGTGGGCCGGCCACCGCCCCGGGTACTACGACCTCGTCCACTCGCACTACTGGCTCTCCGGCCACGTCGGCTGGCTCGCCGCCCAGCGCTGGGGCGTCCCTCTCGTGCACGCCATGCACACCATGGCCAAGGTCAAGAACGCCAGCCTGGCCGACGGCGACACCCCCGAACCGGCCGCCCGCGTCATCGGCGAGACCCAGATCGTCGCCGCCGCCGACCGCCTCATCGCCAACACGGCGGAGGAGGCCGACGAACTCGTACGGCACTACGCGGCCGACCCCGCCAAGGTCGCCGTGGTCCACCCCGGCGTGAATCTCGAACGCTTCCGCCCGGCGGACGGCCGCGCCGCCGCCCGCGCCCGCCTCGGCCTGCCCCAGGACGCGCTCATCCCGCTCTTCGCGGGCCGCATCCAGCCCCTGAAGGCGCCGGACGTCCTGCTGCGCGCGGTCGCGGTGTTGCTGGACGAGCGGCCCGAGCTGCGCACGAACATCGTCGTGCCCGTCGTCGGCGGCCCCAGTGGCAGCGGCCTCGCCAAGCCGGAGGGCCTGCAGAAACTGGCCGCACGGCTCGGCATCGCGGACGTCGTACGGTTCCGGCCGCCGGTCGGGCAGGAGCAGCTCGCGGACTGGTTCCGGGCCGCGTCCGTGCTGGTCATGCCGTCGTACAGCGAGTCCTTCGGGCTGGTCGCCATAGAGGCGCAGGCCGCCGGTACGCCGGTGCTCGCGGCCTCGGTCGGCGGCCTGCCGGTCGCCGTGCGCGACGGCGAGACCGGCTTCCTGGTCCAGGGCCACGACCCCGCCGCCTACGCGCGCGTGCTGCGCGATCTCGCCGACGACCCGCACCGCGCGACCCGCATGGGCGAGGCCGCCGCCAAGCACGCCCAGTGCTTCGGCTGGGACACCGCGGCCGCCGCCACGGCGGACGTCTACACGGCGGCGGCGCAGGCCCACCGCCGTCACGTACGCTCGCACCATGGGTGAGGCAGCAGCGGACCAGGAGCGGGCGGCGCAGGTCATCGAGGGTTTCCTCAAGGGCGCCGAACTCGACTGGGAGAGCCCGGAGTCCGGCGCGTTCGTCGTCCAACTCCCCGGCACCCGCAAGCTGTCGACGACCCTCTCCCTCCTCGTCGGCCGCCACTCCCTCTCCCTCAACGCCTTCGTCATCCGCCATCCCGACGAGAACGAGACGGCCTTCCACCGCTGGCTCCTGGAGCGCAACCTCAAGCTGTACGGCGTGAGTTACGCGGTCGACCAGCTCGGCGACGTGTACGTCACCGGCCGCCTCCCGCTGTCCGCCGTCACCGAGGCCGAGATCGACCGCCTCCTCGGCCAGGTACTGGAAGCCGCCGACGGCAGCTTCAACACCCTCCTGGAACTGGGCTTCGCCTCCGCGATCCGCAAGGAGTACGCGTGGCGGGTGTCGCGGGGTGAGTCGACGCGGAATCTCGACGCGTTCACGAATCTGACCCAGCGGCCGACCCGGCCGACCGACTGACCCCGGCCGACTTACCTCTGTTCGGCATCTTCCGTAGCTTCCTGGCTCCGTGGCATGCTCACGGCTGACGCAGATCTGAACGTCGTTCACATCCATGAAGAGCCGCATGGAAGGGCGTACGGACATGAGCAACCCTCGCTTCACCAGACGAGCCCTGCTCGGAAGCACGCTGGCCTTGGCGGTCCCCCTGCCGGAACAGGGACCCGGGGCAGGGCGCGGAGGTCCTGAGGGTCAAGTCCCCTCCCTCTGGCGGGAGTTCACCCGCACCCCCTTCACCCACCCGCAGATCCCGTACATCGGGAAGGCGGGCGCGCAGCGCCACCCCCGGCACCCGCGCGTGCTGGACGTCCGCGCCTACGGCGCCCGGGCGGACGGCACGACCGACTCCGCCCCCGCGATCAACCGTGCCATCGCTGCTGCCGGCAGGGCCGGCGGTGGCACGGTGCTCATCCCGCCCGGCACCTTCCGCATCGACGACGTGATCCGCATAGGCCACTCGAACGTGGTGGTCAGGGGTGCCGGCAGCGACCGTACGAAGCTCTACGCGACGAAGAATCTGACCGAGCTGATCGGCGTCTACGGCTCCCGTTACGGCGGCGACAAGTCGTCCTGGTCCTGGGCGGGCGGGCTCATCTGGCTTGCCCCGACGGCCCGTTGGGACTCCCTGGTCGCCGCGATCAGGGCGAAGGCGTGGCCCTTCGAGGGCTGGACCGGCAACAGGCGTGACGAATGGCGGCAGTTGACGACCGTCGAACCGGCCCGGCAGGGCGCGTGGACGGTGACGGTGGCGGACGCCTCCCAACTGCGGCCCGGCGAACTGGTGTTGCTCCGCCTCGCCGACGACCCCACCCACACCCTCCTGGAGCACATGGCGGGCGGCGGCCCCGGCCCCGAGGCGTACTACTGGGACGACAAGACCAAGCTGCTGTCGTACGTCCCCTACGAATGGCCCGTTCGCATCGCGCATGTCCACGGCCGCAAGGTGACGCTCGAACGCCCGCTGCCCCTCGACCTCCGCCCCGAGTGGAATCCTCAACTCACCACCCACGTCGAGGAGTTGACGGGGTCCGGTGTCGAAGGCCTCACCCTGGAGGCGGTGGAGACCCCGCAGCAACCCCACCTCCTCGACAAGGGCTACAACGGCGTCGTCCTCCAGTGCGCCTACGACTGCCGGCTGGACGACGTGACGGTCCGGCACGTCGACAACGGCTTCGGGCTGGTGGCGGCCTCCGCCTGCACCCTGCGCGGTACGACGGTGGCGGGCCGCGGCTCCCACCACCCCTACTTCTGCCGCGAGGGCTCGCACGACAACCTCATCGAGGACTTCACCATCGAGCAGCGCACGGTCCCGGCCCCGCCCAACACCCAGCTCCACGGCATCAACGTCGAGGGCCTGTCGTCGTACAACGTCTGGTCGCGCGGCGACATGCGCATGGGCACCTTCGACAGCCACCGCGGGCTGCCCTTCGCCGACGTCCGCACCGACATCACGGTGAACAACGACGGCCGCCACGGCGGTGACGCGAACGCCGGTCCGCTCTTCGGCGCCCGCTTCACCCACTGGAACATCCGCGTCACCAACGGCCGCGCGGGCCTGATGAAGATCGACCAACTCGCCCCGTACAGCGCGACGGTGGGCCTCAACACGGTCACCGAGTTCGACCAGATCGACGTCCCCGACTTCACCGGCGACCTGCACGCACGGCTGGAGCTCTACGGCACGACGGGCGTCGTACGGCCGCGGAACCTGTACGAGGCGCAGCGGAAGCTGTGACTCAGGCCTGTCGCAGGACGTCGTAGCCGATGAAGTCGAACATGCGGGTGGCGGTGGGGAGTTGGCGGGGTTCGCCGGTGAAGCGGTGGGCGCCGACGGACTGGGGGATCGAGGGGTCCGAGACCCACAGGCGCTCGAAGCCGCGTTCCTCCAGCCAGGCGCAGACCTGGGGGACGAGGTCGGGGAGCATGTCGCGGCTGCGGGTCCACACCAGCGTGCCGCCCGTCCGGCACAGGGCGGTGCAGTGGTCGAGGACGCGTTCGACGTCGGCGTCGGAGATGTTGCCGAGGAGGCCGCAGACCAGGACCAGATCGGCGGGGGCGAGTTCGGCGTACTGGTCCGTCAACGCGGCGTCTCCGGCGATGACTTCGACGCCGGGCAGGCCTGCGGCACGGGCGGCCCGTGTCGCCACGTCCACGTTCCGTTCGTCCAACTCGACCAGGCGGGCGCGGACTTCGGGGCCGCGGGGGTGGTCGGCCAGGACGCCGATCAGGTCGCGGCCCTGTCCCGCGCAGAGGCTGATCGCGGTGAGCGGGCCCGGCGGCGCGGTGTCGAGGGCGAGGCGGATCCGTTCCTGGATGAGGGCCAGTCGGCGGCTCAGGTAGGAGTCGGGGGAGTCGTAGGCGTCGTGCCACTCGTGCCAGTCCATGCGCGGAATCTAGCTGGGGTGTCCGCGCCTGTCGCGTGAATAACGTCCCGGCGTGACCCCCACCAACTTCCGGAAATGGCGCGTGAGATGGGACTGGTCGAAGAACCCGGTCACCGTCGCCACCTCGCCCGGCGGACGGCCGTCGAGGAGGAGCCGGCGGGCGCGGTCGACGCGGCGGGACATCAGGTACTGGTGCGGTGCGATGCCGTACGCCCCGCTGAACGCCCGTACCAGATGGGCGGGATGGGCGTGCACGAGCCGGGCGGCCTCGTCGAGGGTGATGCCGTCGGTGACGTGCTCGTCGAGGAGTTCGCGGAGGGTGCGGGCGAGGACGGGGCCGGGAGCCGGGGTGGGGGCGGCGAACGGCCGTAGGCGGGCGTGCAGTTGCTCGGCGATGAGCGTGAGCCGGCTCTCCGCCTCCAGTTCGTCGCCGGGGTGGTCGAGGGCGGTGTGCAACTGGCCCACGCGCAGCCGGAGTTCGGGATCGCGGAGGTCCGGCTGGTCCACGGCGGAACCGATCAGGTCGTCCGCCAGGTGCGTGCCGTCGAGATAGAGGACGCGCTTGCGGAAGCCGTGCGGGGTGGCGGGCGAGCCGTTGTGCGGGACGTGCGGCGGCAGCAGGGACACGGTGTCGTGCGGGGTGCCGTGCTCGTGCCGGTCGAGGTCGTACCGTACGGCTCCGTCGTCCACGATCAGCAGCGTCCACGCGTCGTGCACGTGCATCGGGTACGCGTACTCGGTGAAGTGCGCGTGGAAGACCTCGACGACACCGGGGATGCGGGGCCGCCACGCGGAGACTTCCGGCTGGGGGCGGCCTGGGCCGGGCTGGCCCGGGCCCTGTTGCGGGGCCATGCAAAGAACGTACAAGACGGGGGCGTGGGGCGGTCGGCAGTCTCGATGTATGAGCACTGACACCACCGCCACGACCGCCATCACCGCCGTCACCGCCGAACCCGTCCGCTTCGACACCAAGATCGCCGTGCTGCTGCGGGCGGACCTTGAGCCCTGGCAGCGGCTGAACGTCACGTCGTTCCTGGTCAGCGGCCTGGGATCGCAGGTCCCCGAGGTGATCGGGGAGCCGTACGAGGACGCCGACGGGGTGCGGTACCTGCCGATGTTCCGGCAGCCGGTGATGGTCTTCGAGGCGACGAAGGAGGTGCTGGTGGCGGCGCATGGGCGGGCGCTGAGCCGCGCGCTGCCCCGGTCCGTCTTCACGTCGGACCTCTTCACCACCGGCAACGACCGGGACAACCGGGCGGCGGTACGGGCCGTCGCCACCGCCGAGCTGGATGTGGTGGGGCTGGCGGTGTACGGGCCGCGGAACGGGGTGGACAAGGTGGTGAAGGGGGCGCGGATGCATCCGTGAGGGAAGGTGTGCGAGGGAGGTGCCGGAGGTCGTTCTCAGGCGGTGCTGACCTCGGGCTTCGCCGCGGCCGGCGCTTCCGCTTCCACGGTCGCCGCCCCGCTGGCCGGAAGCCCCCGCATCAGCGCGCCGTAGCCCACCGCCGCCCCCGTCCCCACGACCGCGCACAACCCCCACAGCCACTCCGCCCCGAACCGGTCGATGACGAAACCGGACATCAGCGGGGCGACGAGCGCGGCGACCGCCCAGGACAGGGTGTACACGCCCTGGTAGCGGCCGCGGCCCTGGACCGGGGAGAGACGGACGACCAGGCCCGTCTGGGTCGGGGCGTTGATCATCTCGCCGAGGGTCCACACGCACACCGTGAGGGCGAAGACGCCGACCGAGCCGGCGAACGCGGTGAGCCCGAAGCCGTAGCCCGCGAGGATCGACGAGACGACCAACAGCCGCTTGGCGTCCCGGTGTTCGATGAGTCGGGTGACCGGGATCTGCAGGACGACGATGAGGAAGCCGTTGACGGCGATCGCGGTGCCGTAGTCGGCGGGCGTGAACCCGGCCTCGCCCATCGCGACCGGCAGGCCGACCGAGCCCTGCTGGAAGACGAGCGCGACGAGGAAGGACAGCCCTACGACGCTCATGAACCGCCCGTCGCGCAGTACGGTCCCGAGCCCGACCGCGTCGGCGGTCCCCTTGCTGTCGTCCGCGGCGATGCTGGGCCGGGACTCGGGCAGCCGTAGGAACACGACGATCGCGCAGGCCGCCGTCATGCCCGCCTCCAGCAGGAACCCGGCGCGGTAGTTGACCTCGGCGATGAAGCCGGCGGCCATGGAGGATATGGCGAAACCGAGGTTGATGGCCCAGTAGTTGAGCGAGAACGCGCGGACGCGGTCCTCGGGGCGCACGATGTCGGCCATCATCGCCTGCACCGCCGGGCGGGACGCGTTGCTCGCCGCCCCGACGAGGCACGCCACGGCGGCGATGGCGACGGGGTCGTGCATGAAGCCGAGCAGGGCCACGGACGCGGCGGTCGACGACTGCGCGATGAGGAGGGTGGGGCGGCGGCCGATCCGGTCGGTCAGCACGCCCGAGCCGATGGAGGAGGCGACGCCGCCGAGGCCGTAGAGGGAGGCGACGAGGCCGGCGTAGGTGGCGGAGTAGCCGCGGTCGAGGGTCAGGTACAGGGCCATGAACGTCGAGACGAACGCCCCGAGCCGGTTGACGAGGGTGCTGGTCCACAGCCACCAGAACTCGCGGGGGAGGCCGGAGACGGTTTCCCGGGCGGCGCGTCTCAGGGCGGCGAGTGACATGGATCGTTCCCCCACGGTCGGACAACTGTGTAAGTGGCTCATGCGCTGGGCACAACTTACGAACGGGACAGCCCGGGGGACCACTCAATTAACAGAAGCCGTCAACTGTGGGGCTGGGAGGCGGGCGCCAGGCGGTGGCCCGAATGCGTGGATTACGCTCTGGGGCATGGCCGACGCACCGTACAAGCTGATCCTCCTCCGCCACGGCGAGAGCGAGTGGAACGCGAAGAACCTGTTCACCGGCTGGGTGGACGTCAACCTGAACGAGAAGGGCGAGAAGGAGGCGGTCCGCGGCGGTGAGCTGCTCAAGGACGCCGGCCTGCTCCCCGACGTGGTCCACACGTCCCTCCAGAAGCGCGCGATCCGCACGGCGCAGCTGTCGCTGGAGGCCGCGGACCGCCACTGGATCCCGGTCCACCGCAGCTGGCGCCTGAACGAGCGCCACTACGGCGCCCTCCAGGGCAAGGACAAGGCGCAGACCCTCGCGGAGTTCGGCGAGGAGCAGTTCATGCTGTGGCGCCGTTCCTACGACACCCCGCCGCCGCCCCTTGAGGACGGCACGGAGTTCTCCCAGTCGGACGACCCGCGCTACGCGACGATCCCGCCGGAGCTGCGCCCCCGCACGGAGTGCCTGAAGGACGTCGTCGTCCGCATGCTCCCGTACTGGTACGACGGCATCGTCCCCGACCTCCTCGCGGGCCGCACGGTCCTGGTCGCCGCCCACGGCAACTCCCTCCGCGCCCTGGTCAAGCACCTCGACGGCATCTCCGACGCCGACATCGCGGGCCTGAACATCCCGACGGGCATCCCGCTGGCGTACGAACTGGACGCGTCCTTCAAGCCGGTCAAGGCCGGGGGGACGTACCTCGACCCGGATGCGGCCGCGGCTGCGATCGAGGCGGTCAAGAACCAGGGCAAGAAGAAGTAAGCCGAGCTGAAGAAGCCCCCTGCCTGCGGGTTTTCCGTCAGGAGGGGGCTCTTCTATGCCCTGGGGCCGTGCCTGGGCCGTCGCACTTAGAAGCGGCGCAGCCTCACCCGGACCGACACCAGGAAGGCGAGCGGGAGGACAGCGACGGGTTCGGCGCCGACCCACATGGCGAGCGTCGCGCCGCCGAGTCCGATGAGGCCGAGTGGGAGCTCACGAGGGATGAGGTCGATACGCAGACCGCGTCGTGGCAACATGGGCTCCTCCGTAGGACGCATGACTTCTCCTTTAGCGCTGGGGATAAAGCGTGCCGACGGGTGAGGGGCCGCTCATGACAGTGAGCGGCCCCTCTTGTTCCAGTGGCAGCGTAGGGGACTTTACTGGTCCAATGAGAAGGGCCACAAACCCGCAGCTTAAACCGTTGGCGTGACCCTCGACTTCTTGTTTGTGGCGGCGCTTGAGAGGGATGCTGGGGTCCACCTACGGAAAATCGTGGGTGGACCCTTCCCGGAGTCGGGTTGGCTGGCTGGGCAGCCTGTCGGACTGCTCCGCTAGGCGGTGACCTGTAGTCATTCGTTGACAGCGGGGGAAGCGTTCGCGGTTCGTGATTCTGAATGCCGAAGTCGGGCGAATTGGCTGTCATCATTTGTAGACAGCGGGGGAAGCGTTCGCGGTTCGTGATTCTGAATGCCGAAGTCGGGCGAATTGGCTGTCATCATTTGTAGACAGCGAGGGAAGCGTTCGCGGTGCCTGATCATGAATGCTGACTGTGTGGAATCTTGAGCTTCCGCAGAATCAGTTGAAGACAGCAGCAACCGCCTTGCGGGTGCGCTCCTTGCTGGACGGCATGAGGTGCGCGTAGACCCGGAGAGTCAGGCCAGGATCCGAGTGGCCGAGGTACTCGGCAAGAGCCTTGATGTTCTCCCCGGCGTCCAGGAGTACCGAGGCGTAGAAGTGGCGAAGGGCGTGCATGCCGTTCTCGCGAGACTCGGCGTACGACTCGCCAGGCTTCCGCTCGGGGATCACGCCGGCCGAGGCCAGCGCTCGCTTCCACACCTCTTCGTTTAGGGACGTCTGCCAGACGTGACCACCGCGCGGTCCAGCGAAGAGCAGTCGCTTGGTCATGGGAGGCCCGCCTGCCACCTTCCACGGCAAGGTGATGTCGACCGGCGGGAACTGCTTCATGTGGGCCCGGAGCGCATCGGCGACCGGCCCGGGAAGCGGCACGTCCCGGAGCTTGCCGCCCTTGGGCGGGGCGAAGACGGCCTGGCTGCGGCTCAACTTGAGCTGCTGGACCACGTGAAGGGTGTCCGAGGCCAAGTCGATTGCGTCGACAGCGACGCCGAGGATCTCGCCTTGACGGAGCCCGCAGCCGCCGCCCAGGTCGGCCATGGCTCGGAAGCGCTCGGGCAGGCCGGGCCCGGACGGCGAAGAGCCGTTCCAGCGTCCACGGGACGATGCGCTTCGTATCCACGGCCGGCGGTCGGACCGATCGAGCCGCACACGGACTGCGCGGAAGGTGCCCGTCGTCCACGGCCGCGCTCAGAGCGGCACGAACGTTGGAGTAGATCGTCCGGGCATACGAGCCCCGCATCCCGTTCTCCTGGAGCTTCTGTACCCAGTCACGGATATGGGCAAGCTGGAAGGAGCACAGCGGACGCGATCCAAGGCGGCTCGCTCCGCTTCCCGCGCGCGGCCCCCGGCCGGGCCTGCGCTCCTGCCTTCGTCCCGCTCCAGCCCGGCCAGCGTCCATGCCGCGCGCTACAGCAATCAGTCACTTGCCGTAGAAGAGATACGTAGAGGAGCCACTTTGGCGCGAGCCTCGAAGATCATGGCCCCCAACGTCGTGCTTTACCGGGCAGGTCCACAGGCTGTCCGACGTGCCGGAAGCTTACGGGTTCATGATCACTCGCACCAAAGCAGCGTCACCCCAAAGCCGCTCCATCAACCTTGCACGGAAGCAAGCGCGGTTCTTTACGAACCAACGCAACCCGATCACAGGATGGCTACTCACGCTGTACTCTGAACGTGCATTTCCGGGAGAGGGGACGAGCCGTCATGGTTGCACGCCGTCAAGCTATTTGCATTGGTATTGACGAGTACGAAGGCGAAGACCGCCTGGATCTGTGTGTGGCCGATGCTACGGAGGTGGCTGACTACCTGAGTCAACCCGAATACGGATTCGATGTCGAACTACTGGTCAACAGGGAGGCGAATCTGCCCAACATTCGCCGTGCTCTACTTTCCGTGATGAACGAGGAGCTTGAGTTTTTCCTCCTTTACTTCTCAGGGCATGGATTGGTTACCGAACTTGACGCTTTTCTTGTGACAGCCGACTATCAACCTCTCGCCGAAGGCGTGAGCCTGGCTGATCTGGCTCGATACACAGAGAAAATTTCCCAGAAAACCAAACATTGCCTGACCATCTTGGACTGTTGCCATTCTGGTGCAGGGAGCTTTGGAGGAAGTCGCCAGCTGGTCACGCCTGAGGAGATCGATCGAGGTATTCCAGCGCGTACAGAATCACGCAGCTTGCTAGCAGCGTGCCGGCCAGAGCAAGTCGCCATTGAGGACAGCAGATACGGGCATGGGCTATTTACTTACATGCTCCTGGAAGGTCTTGCAGGTGACGCAGCCGATCCGCATGGAAATGTCACCATCGGTGGCCTCTCTGAATTCATTGACAGGAGCCTAGAAGCTGCGGGTGCCGAACAGATCGCGGTCATGAAGGGGGACTCTGCTGGTCGCGTCATCCTTGGGCAGGGTTTTACTCCGATCTCGGCAGACACCCTTCCAGAATATGACAAAAGAAGGATCATCGCCCAAGGGAAGCAATTCCTGGAAGACTACACTTCCCAACTGACCAATCACCCCGAGGATTGGAGAAAACGCGGACACAGGAATGCCTCCATGCTGCTCCCGCCCACTCTTCGGTGGTTCGAAAAGCAGAGAAGGGAACACAAGGGCCTACGGGTAGACCCGGAATTTTCTCGACTGTATGCCGCAGTGACGAACAGGGTAAAACAGCTTGCAGAAATCGACCTGGGGACCGATGTAGGGGAAGGCGTAGTCACTAGGAGCATCGGAGGCGGAGGCTTCGGGACAGTTTACGAAGTTCAACAGGCGGATGGGCAGAAGCTAGCCTACAAGGTGTACCACCCTACAGAGTATGGCGACTCGGAAAAGAAAAGTCTATTTTCTCGCGGTTACAAGGCCATGCAGCAGCTCGACCATCCACGGGTCATCAAAGTGAAGAAGTATACGGAAGCCCCCCTCGGCTTTTTTATGGAATACGTGGATGGCCCCAACTTTCGGGACCTCCCGAACATCATTGAAGATCCGATAGAAGTTCTGCAGTTCCTTCTATTGACAGCAGAAACTATCGCGCACGCCCACAGTCGACCGGTAATCCATCGAGACATTAAACCTGAAAACATCCTGGCACTATACCGGCCAGATGATAATACTTGGATCCCTTATTTGACGGACTTCGACTTGGCGTGGTTCGACCAAGCGACTCAAGTCACTAAGCAAGCATGGGGAAACATCTCCTATTCTGCTCCCGAGCAAATGGCTAACCCCAGGTCGGGAGCGGCTCACAGTGCCCAGGTGGACATCTACGCCTTCGCTCAATTGGCTTTCTATGCAGTCACCGGCAGTGACCCCGTTCCGCTCGGCAGGGCCGACAATAGTAGACTCCTTCAGGAAAAATTGAAGGTATGGCCTGTTGGAGCGGCAGCGCAGAAATTCGTGGCGTGGTACGACCGTTGCAGTGAGGCTAGCCCACATGACAGATATCTGAACTTCCGTTCGGCCATGGACGAATTGGCCGATGTAGAGGCATTGATTCGTCAGGCTGTCTCAGCTGCGGTAACACCGCGCGGCGCGCTTAATGAAATCGCCTTTGCCCTGTCTGGATTTGGCGCTGCTGGAAAGATTGACGTGGCAGGAGGCGCTTTCCACAGTACCTCAAGAAGAACTTCAATCACTCTGACGGCGTCCAATGTCCAATCAAGCGCACCGAATGAAAGGTTTGACCTTGAAGCGCGTTTGAGCCTTGATCGCATAACCATTGAAGGCAATGCATCCAGTGAGCGTAAGCGGGCGAAGATCAATAATCGGATCGATGAAGTCACTCGCCAATTGGAGGGTGTCAAGCGTCGACCTGGAAATCAGGGAACATTCGAAACGTTCATCTCAATAAGTGGTGTCGAATGCGGTTACGCTGGCATTCAGCGCGCAAGGATTTCCCTTAGCTACGTAATTGAGGCGATTGAGCGCACTTGAGGAATCCAGGTACGAGAGGCTTGAGGTCGCATAGCGCTTCTGAGCCCCTATGGACCTGAGGCGTCCCACTCAAGGTTTCGTGGCCGCGCCCCAGGCCGCACAAGCTCACCCACCGCTAACATCACTGAGGTTCTTCAGCGTTGCCGCTCCAGGGTGAGGATGGCTTTGGCGATTGACGTCATGCGGTTTGGGCTGCATCGGGATCTGCGGAAGATCTGCCAGGACTTCAGGCGTGCGACGCCGCGCTTGACCGGTGCCCGTGCTGCGGCCATGGCCCGGTTGAGGGTCTTCTCGGTGAGGGTGAGTTCCTGCAGGGGCCTGCGTTTGATGCCGGTGCTCACCCAGGCGCCCCGCCGCCCTGGTAGGCGAGGTCGGCCAGGATGGGGACGGCTTGGCGCTCGCACATGCGGACGATCCGGTGGGTGCGGGCAGCGGTCAGGTCGCGAGTCCGGCCCGGTAGGGCGGGTGAGAGCCACAGCAGCAGGCTGCCCGGATCGGTGACCACCTGCACGTTCACTCCGTGTCGGCGGTGCCTATGGGAACAGTCGGCCCCTCCGTCGCCCACCCGGTCGCACTCGGCGAGCGTGCCGTCCAGCAGGACGAAGTCCGCATCGGCCTCGCGCAGGACCTTCAGCAGCCCCGGCGCGCGTTCGGCGAGCAGGCAGATGACCGAATTGGTGTAGGCGTGGGCGGTGGACTCGCTGATCCCGAAGCCGGCAGCGATCTTCGCGAGGGTGGTGTGTTCGCGCAGGTACATCAGTGCCACCATCGTGCGCTGGGACAGGCGGAGCTTGCAGCGCCGGTCACCCTCGCGGGTGACGATGAGCATGGTGACCCACTCCACGAGGGCATGGGGCAGGTCGAGTGCGGCAGGACAGATGACCAGCGAGGCCCCCGAGCAACGTGCTTGAGACGTCAGACATCTCGATCAACAGCCTGGGGGCCTCGGTCGTTGCGGTTCGTAGGCCGTCGCCTGATCGGTGGCCAGCTCGAAGAAGCTCACTGTGCGCAACGGTTACTCAAGCACTGTGTCGTCAGAAAGTGGTGGGTGGATCATGGGAGGGATATGCATTACCGCGTAGTGGCGGGTCGATGCCGCCGACTGGCATCGCTTATCCCTGTTAGGTCGTCCGCACTAGCAGATCGCGAGATCGAACGTTTTGATCTCGCATGCGAAGCCCTGTGCCAGATCGCACGGGGACCCAGGGGGGAACACCGGGGAACAAGTCGACCGCTCATCCGGACCCGACGCTACTCCGCCGCAGGTCAGCCAAGAACAACCCGCAAACACTCTTAGCGTCCCAAGCTGATGTCTCCGTACGTTGGACTCCGCGCTTCTCGTAGGTAGTTGCCCCAATCGCCCCCTTCCCGCGCGGGCTCTGCCAAACTCCGGTCATGGGGCGTTGCGCTGGCGTGACACGGCAGGGACGAGCGTGCGGAAACCCGGCCGGATGGATGGGCTACTGCCATCTGCACGGTGGTGGAGGCCGACGAAGCCGAAGCCCACGTGTCTCTACTCCTCCCTGGCTTCCGCGCATGCCGGCGCGTCCGGAACCGCAACCGCAAGGCAGGTGGAGAGGCTGGCTGTGATGGTTGCGATGGTTCTTCATGGGTTGGTTCGAGGCACTGCGTAACGCGATAAGCCGACGCTCGTGACGGTGTTGGCTGGGCCGTCTCTGGGCCGTCCGAGGCCGCTCGGCAGTGGCCAACGACGATCAATGATGACCACTCGCTCGCCTATGAGCACTGCTTTGACCAGCAAAAACCCAGCCCCCCAAGATCCCCGACAACACCCAGGGCAAGAAGAAGTAGCCCCCATCGCTCGATCAAGCCCCCTGCCCGCGGTCTCTCCACCGGCAGGGGGCTTTTCCGTGATCGTGGGCCGCCCGCGGTCAGGTCAGTTTCGTGACGATGTCCGCCACCCGCCCGGGCAGGGACAGGAACGGTGAGTGGGACGCGTCGAGGGCCACGACGGAGGTCGTGTTGTCCGGGAAGGCGGCGTCGGCTTCCGCGATGAACCTCTGCTGCAGGGCCGGCCGGATGGCCATGTCCCGTGCGCAGGTCACGTAGGTGCGGGGAACGGAGCCCCAGCCCTCGCGGGTCAGGCCGGTGGCGCCCAGGGCGATGCCGACCGGGGCGTCGGGGGTCAGCAGCCCGATGGCGGCATCGGCGACGGCTCGGTCGACGTCTCCGAAGAACGCGTCCCGCAGCTGCTGACGGTAGGCGGCGTCGTTCGACGCGAGGTCGAGGCGCAGAGCTCCGATCGCGGCGGGATCGGCCTGGAGGGAGGGGCCGATCAGCTCACCGGCGTTCTCGGGGCTCTGGATGTAGGTGACGGCCGGGATGTCCGAGGCCGGCATGAACGCGGTCAAGTACACCGCGTGAGCGATCAGTTCGGGGTGTCGCTGGGCGGCCCGCGTCAGGACCGTGCCGCCCATGCTGTGGGCCACCACGGTGACCGGTGCCCCGTGCCCGAGCCGCTCGATCTGTGAAACGAGCAGGTCGGCTGCCTGGTCGAGGTCGACATCGGCGACCGGCGAGACCTCCGTGGCCAGGGCCGCCGGGTCGAACGGGCGCCCGGTGAGGCACGCCGGCCGCCGGGCGCGCAGCCCGTGGCCGGCCAGGTCCACGGCGAGAGCCGGGTGGCCGGCCGCCGCCACGTGGGCGATGACGTCGCTCCAGCACCAGGAGCCGTGCCAGTAGCCGGGGACGAACAGCAAGGGGGTCGGTCTGGCGGCCATCGACACTCCATCGGGAAGCGACCTCGGGGCGGAAAACAACCCGCATTTGGCGCAAAAAGGTATCGCGCCATGTTGCGTTCGTCAAGTGAAGATAAATTCACCTTGGCGGGTCAGGGGGCCCCGTCGCCCGGAAGCGCATCGGAAGCGGATCGGCCCTGGTGGCGGAAGCGGACGTGCTGGTGGCATGCAAGGGGTCAATCAGCCTTTTGTGCGGGTTTTCCCGCCGACCCTGATCGGTGGGTTCTCCCGCCGGCCTTTCCCTGCCGCCCATGTCGCCCATGCCGTCGGAGCGTCCCATGAACGACCTCGGACCACCACCGCCCACCCCCACCGCCCCCAACCCCCCGGCGCCCTACCGCGCCGGCGGCCTGATACCGCCCGCCGGAGCCGCCCGCACCTGGGGGCTCACCGTCATCGGGGCACCCCTGCTGGCCGTCCTGCTGCTGGGGCTGGTCGACGGTTCCTTCTCGACCGGCGGCGGAGCGCAGGCTCAGCCGTGGACCCCGCCCACCGCGTCGTACGCGTACACCCAGTCCGCGACGCCGGACCCGTACGGCGCCTCCGATCCGGCCGCCACCGCCACCGCCACCGCCACCGCCACGGAGACCGGAGCGAGCGTCTTCAGTGAGCCGACGCAGGAGACGAGCACCCCCGCGGCGGACCCGGAAGCGGTCGTCAACGCCTACTTCGCCGCGGTCAACAACCGTGACTACGCGACCGCTTGGGCCCTCGGCGGCAAGAACCTGGGCGACGCCGACTACGACGCGTTCGTGAAGGGCTACGCCAACACCCAGCAGGACAGCGTCAGTCAGGTGTCCGTGCAGGGGACCTTCGTGAGGCTGGTCCTCAACGCCCTTCAGACGGACGGTACTTCGCGCTCGTACAACGTCACCTACACCGTCGAGGACGGTGTGATCACCCATGGCACGGCAACCCCGATCGGCTGACATCCCCGCACGAGTGGAGCGCTGAACCGTCGTGAGCACACAGGCACCGCACCGCTATCCGCCCGGCACTCCGCCCGGAGCGCCGCAGATCCCCCGCGTGTACGCGCGGACCAAGGCCACCCGCCTGCTGTCCGCGGGCACCTACCTCGATCCCGTCTACCGCCGGGCCGTCATCCGGGAGTTGCTCAAGAACCGCTTCAGAGTGGTCGCGCCCTCCTACGGCTACGACGCCGTCTCGGTCCTCGCCCACGCGCTCGCGGCCCGCCGACTGCGCCGTGTCCAATGGGGAGTTGTGGCCGGTTCGGCGGTCGCGCTCCTGCTGCTGGCGATCGGCCCGCTGAGCTTCTTCATCGCCGCCCAGCTGATGTTCTGGGTGTTGTGGGGCGCCGCCTATTTGCGCCGGGTCGTCACCCTGCACATCCTGATGACCCGCCTCAAGGAGACCGGCCCCGCCGGTGGCTTCGACGGCTCCTACCCCGTCGCCGGCAGACTCACCGACGCCCTGATCGGCAAGATAGACCGCGAACAGGCCGGCCAGACAGGCCTCGTCTTCTACGGCGGTTTCCGGCCCTTCGTCGGAGCAGGTGAGCCGCTGCGCGACTGGGCGAACGCCCAACTCCTGCTCGGCGCACCGAAGAACCGCCTCGCCGCCCGCAAGCAGTTCGAGGCGTCCGGGGGCGACCTGGACGAGGTGGAGCGCAAGCCCGTCCTGCCGTTCACCGTCCACGAGATCACCTCGTACGTCGCCGGGAGGATGGGCGCGGAACTGCGCGACGAGGCCCGCTGGGACGAACGGATCGAGGGGCTGACCGTCGAGCAGCGCCGCTATACGACGGCGATCCGCACCAACGACCGTACGGCGGGCACCGGTTGGTCCCAACTGCCCGGCATGGACGATCTCCCGCCCATCCACTGGCGGGAGGACTACGACTCGGCCCGCGAGTACCTGTGCATCCGCGTCGGCTCCTGGAACGAGGAGCTGGTGACCTCGATCTTCGTCGGCTTCGACCTCAAGGGCGACACCCTGCACACCGAGTTCTACACCTACGTACTCGGGCCGCTGGTAAGGGAGTTCCACCTCGTCGACCGGCTGCCCGACGCGTTCGACGCACGGCTGGCGGTGCGGGTCGCGTGGGACATGGTCAAGGCCGTTCCGCGCTGGTGCCTGGCGCTGGCGCTGTGGCCGCTGCGGCTGGTTCCGCGGCGCTTCCTGCCGGGCCGGGTACGGCGGTTCGTGCGGCCCGCGCGCGGTGGATGGAGCACCGTCACGTTCACCGGAGGGAGCGCGGAGATCGACACCAGCGAGTTCCAACTCGCGCGCTACGCCAAGCAGTCGGTGGACTGCGGCGCGCTCACCAGCGTCCGGGAGATGGCCACCAGCGACACCTACCACCACTTCTTCCAGAAGACCGACGCCCTCAAGTACACCCAGATCGTCGAGCGCCGGCTGCTGCACACCATCCGTCAGTTCCTGAGCGACCACCACGTGGATCTCGCCGACCACGACCGCGCGCAGACCAACATCCTCGTCGGGGACAACTCCCAGGCGATCCTCGGCGGCCACAACGAGAACTTCGGGTACAACTACCAGCCGCCGGGCCCGAGTTCGCCCGACAACCAAGGAGGTCAGTAGTCATGAGCGAGGGCCATACGTTCGGGGACAACAACCAGATCATCACCGGCGGGAAGAACAGGGGCCTCGGCTACAACTACCATGCGGCGCCCGAGACTTCGGCCGCCGAGCCCGGGACCTCCGAGCAGGCGTCCGGGCAGCCGTCCGTACCGCCGCCCGCCGGGCACGACCGCGGCCGTAGCGTCTTCGTCGTGCACGGCCGGGACGAGGAGGTGCGCGCGGCGATGTTCGGACTGCTGCGCCGGCTCGACCTACGGCCCCTGGAGTGGGAGGAGTTGGTGCGGGCCACCGGCAAGACCTCGCCCTTCCTCGGCGAGGTCGTCATGAACGCACCGGCGCAGGCGCAGGCGGCCCTGGTCCTGCTCACCCCCGACGACGTCGCCAAGCTCCACCCGCACCTCCTCGGCAACCGCGAGCGGGACGACGAGACCCAACTCACCGGCCAGCCGCGGCAGAACGTCCTGATCGAGCTGGGCATGGTGCTGATGGCCTACCCCGAGCGGACCGTCATCGTGGAGGTCGGCCGGCTGCGGCACGTCGCCGACACCGCGGGCATCAACGTCATCCGGTTCGACGGCACGGAGGCCTCCCTCGCGAAGATCTCCGCCCGGTTGCGGCTGGCCGGCTGCCAACTCGACGACACCGGACCGGAATGGCGCGAGACCCGGCACTTCCAGAATCTCTCCGCGTATCGCAGGCTCGCCTGAACCGGAAGCGAACCGGAAGGGAACCGGGGAGAAAAGGGGACGGGCGCGGGAGCCGTCCCCTTTTTTCACATGCCGACCGTCCCCCTTTTTTTATACGCGGTCCAGTCCCGACTTCTATACGCGGTCCAGTCCCGACGCCAGAACCCTCAGGAACGCCCCCACCTCCCGCAGGTCGATCCGCTCCAGATCGGCGGGCCGCACCACTACCCGCAACTCCCGGCAGACCGCGCCCTCGCGGGACCGCGCGACGAACGACATCAGGATCAGCCGCAGCAGACTGTCCTGGTCGAGATGGTCCAGCCGGGACAGCCCCGATCCGACCAACGGCATGGCCACCGCCTCCAGTTGGGCATGCCGGTGCAGCGCGTCCCACAGCCGGCCGAGCCCGAGCCAGAGGTCCTCGACGCTGGACGCGGCCACACAGTCGTTGCCGATACGGCTGTAGGCGACGCCGAACACCAGCCTGGGCCGGGCGCCCAGGACCGCCACCGTGCCGAGCGGATACCGGTCCAGTTTGCCCAGCGGCTTACGCTCCCGCTCCTCCCGCCCGACGGGTGCGACACCGGCGAGCGCGGCGGCCAGTTCCGCGTCCAGGCGCCGTACGTCACCCTCGTACCGGCGCAGCAGCAACTGCCCTTGCACACTGGCCGCGTTGATGACCTCGCCGGCGGCCGACGCGGTGTCGAAGGTGTCGCAGAACCCGACGACGAGATGTGCCGGCTGGTCGAACACGTCGCCCGCCTCGACGACCACCGTGAGGTCGGGGCGCCGGAACACCTGCTCCACCCGCGGCACCGGACGCGCCTGGCCCAGCCCCCAGAGCAGGCAGGCCGCCACGGACACCACCGTGACCGTGCCGGGATCGGGAAAGCTGCGGGGGAAGAACTGCCCGACGAACTGAAGGACCGCGGATATTCCGCCGAATGCCACCATCGTGCTGCGCGCGAAAATCCTGCGCGCGCGTCCGGTGCCGTAGAACCGCAGAAATCGAGAAAACACGGCTCCTCCAGGACATCATGATAATCTGCTGGTCACTTCTCGGTGACGCAGAGTGATGAAGCAGGGCGACACAGCGACACAGGAACGCGGCGGGGGCGACGCGGGTGGCCGATGGACGAGTGCGCATTCAGGTCAGAGTGCTGGGGCCGGTCCGGCTCGACGTCGACGGGATCCCGGTCCGGCTGACACCGCTGACCACCCGGCTGCTGGTCCGCCTGGTGGCCGCCGAGGGCGAGGCCGTGCCGGTGCGTCAACTGCGCCGGGACGTATGGGGGTTGGCGGACGGCCCGCGCCATCTGGACCAGCGCAATCGCAACGAGGTGCAGAAGCGCGTCCTGGAACTGCGGCGCGCTCTCGACCCCGTCCAGGACGGCACCGCCGCCCGCGTCCTGCGCACCGAGCAGCAGGTCACCGTGCACGGCCCGGAGACCGCCTACCGCCTGGTGCTGCGGCCCGAGGAGCTGGACAGTGCGCGGTTCACGGCGGTCGTCGGCAGCGCGCTGCTCGCCCCGCCCGCGACCGCCGCCCATGAGCTGGCCGAGGCGCTGGCCCTGGTCCGGGGCCGGCCGCTGGCCGAGGTCAACGGCGAGAACTTCGCGGACCCCTTCATCCGCCGCCTCACCGCCCTGCTGGACTCCGCCCGCCGCGAACTGGTCCGCGTGCAGGCCGACTTGGGCCGCCCCGACCTCGCGCTGCCGGTCGCCGAGCTGATCGTCCGCGACCATCCCGACGACCTCGACGCCGCCCGCGTCCTGGACACCCTGCGCGCCGCGCTCCGCGCCCGGCATGGTGCCGAACTGCTGCGCCACAGAGTCCCGTTGCCCGGTCAGCGGGCCGATGTCGTCCTGGTCCGGGGCGACTTGTTCGAGCAGACGGACTGCAATCTGGTGGTCGGCTTCACCGACACCTTCGACACGGAGACCGACCAGGACATCGTCATCAGCCGCGACAGCGTCCAGAGCCAGCTGGTCGACCGGCTCTTCGGCGGCCGACGCCGGTTGCTGGAAGAGAAGTTGAGGACCGGGCTGCGTTCCGTGCGGGCCGTCGGCACGGAGAGCGCGCGGGCCAAGCCGCGCGGCCGGCGGGTCCGTTACCCGGTGGGCACGACCGTCGCCGTACCCGTCGACGGCCGCCGGATCTTCGCGGTCGCCTATTCGCGGCTCGGCAACGACCTGGTGGCCAGGTCCGGGAACGAGGATCTGCGCGCGAGTCTGGACCAGCTCTGGGCCTCGGTGGCCGTGCACGGCCTGTTCAGACCGGTCGCCGTCCCGCTCGTCGGTTCCGGGCTGGCCCGGGTGACGGACCTCGACCGCGGCCAGCTCGTCGGCCTGATCGTCGACTCGTTCATCGCCGCGTGCCGGCTGCACCCCGCGCTCACACCCGAACTCCGCATAGTGATCCGCCCGGAGGACCTGGCCAGCACCGATCTCTCCCCGGTCGAACGGCGCTTCCACGAACTGGTCCCGGACCTGGACGACCGGACGGAGTGACGAACTCCGAGGTGAGACCGGGCAGTTGTGGGCGTCCAGCCCCCGCGCCGACAGGTTCCTCCGCATCTCCGGCTCCCCCATGCGGCCTCGCCCACCGGTTCCTGGCCCGCCACCGCCACCCGGCCTCACCGGACCCCAGTGCACCGCCCCCGCCGCTTCCGCGGGTAGCCACCATCCGCTTCCGATCCGATTCCGACGCCCCACGGACACCGGGCGCCGAAGGTGGCCGTCGACCGCCGGTCCCGCCAACCCACGGCGAAGCCGGGATGAAGTGATGGGGTCGCCCGGCCGTCAAGGGCAACCTCCCCCGCGCCTCCTCTGTCTGATGCGGATGAAGTCACCACTCGACGCATCACCCGTGGGGGGAAACCACACCATGCGCAGACGTACCGCTGTGACCGCCGTGACCGCCGCCGCACTCAGCGCGGGCCTGGCCGTCACCGCTCTCGCTCTTCCGGCCGTCGGGGCCGCCCAGGACGAGTCGGCCACGACGTTCGTGAACCTCGACGTCAACCACAACCTCGACTACACCGTCGGCGTCGAGGCCGCCAAGAAGAGGGTGTTCTCGGTCTCCGCGACGGTCAGTGACCCGTCCGGCGTCAAGAGTGTGTCGTTCGAGCTGTGGCACGGGGAGGAGCGGGCGAAGGCCGACGGGGTCATCGTCGGGTCCGCGCAGTGCCACAAGATCAACGAGCTCACCTCCTACTGCGAGGCCCTCGTGACCGCCGACCCGAACGTCAACCTCCGCAGCAACGCCCTCGCCGGGCTCTGGTACATGACCCCCGTGGCCGTCGACGGCGCCGGAAACGTCACTCACGGGGAGGGCGTCTACTTCGCGCGCATCAAGCGCCAGACCTACCTGTCCCAGACCGTCGTCACGCCGGACCCGGTGAAGAAGGGCGCGAACATCACGGTCAAGGCCCGGGCGACGGTGGCCAGTTGGGAGCTGAAGAAGAACGCGCCCCTCATCGGTCACCAGGTACTGCTCCAGTACCGCAAGGGCACGACCGGCCCCTTCGTCACCCTGAAGAAGCTCAAGACCGACCGGAACGGCTGGGCCACGTCCACCGTGAAGGCGACGGCGGACGGCGCGTACCGCTACGACTTCGCGGGCACGAGCCTCACCCCGCCGACGACCGCCTCGGCCGACTACATCGACGTGAAGTGACCCCGGCCCGGTTATTTCTTGTCATTACGTAGATACGGGACGTGACCGGGCGGGAGGATGAACGTCCACACGCACTCTCGGGGGGAAGAGCACCCATGGCGAACCAGTACCCCGGACCACCTCCGGAACAGCCGCCCGGAAAGCCCGGCCAGAACCCCTACTCCACCCCGGGTCCCGTCTACGGCTACCCGCAGGCCGTGCCGCAGCCGTACGGGCAGCAGCCTCAACCGGCCTTCGCCGCCCCGCTGTTGACGCTCGGCGACATCGCGGTCAACGGTGACACCATCGTGAGCCCGGCCGGGTCGATGCCGCTCAGGGGCGCGGTGTGGACGGCCACGGACATGTCCCGTACGGAGGAGCGGATTCCGCCGCACGCGATCGTGCTGGCGGTCGTGTTCTTCCTGCTCTGTTTCGTCGGGCTGCTGTTCCTCCTGATGAAGGAACGCGTCACCACCGGCTTCGTGCAGGTCAGCGTCAACAGCGGCGGTCGGCACCACGCCACGATGATCCCGGTGCAGTCCCGCGACCAGGTCGTGTACGTCCTCAACCAGGTCGGCTACGCCCAGTCCATCAGCGTCTGAAGCAGCTGAAGCGTGTGAACAGGCGGACGGCCCAGGTGTGTTGCACCTGGGCCGTCCCACACTGGGATGGATGGGGTCAGCGTCGGCTCGCCCGCGCCAGCGCCGGGACGAAGCGCAGCGCGTCCACCGTGCCGACGCCCGTCGCCATGTCGTAGCCGTCGACCGCCGTGTAACCGGTCACGCCCGCGTACGTGTTGTTCGTGCCGTCGTTCACGTCGACGATGCCGTTGCCCTTGGCGCCGTGCTTCGCGAGCGCGTACAGCGCCGAGTTGATGTTGCCGACCCGGTGCCCCGCCGCCTGGTCCGCGAGGGCGACGATGCCCGAGAAGAGCGGGCTGGCCTCGCTCGTGCCGCCGTAGACGTCCCAGCCGACGGCCGTCGGGTCGTAGCTGGAGTAGACCCAGGCACCGCCGTTGACCGCGGCGGCCATCGACACGTCGGGGGTGGCGCGCTGGGTCCCGACGACGCTCTTCACGCCGTTCTGGAAGGACGGGCGGGCGAACACGTGGGACTGGCCGCCGCCGCCCGCGCCGTAGTCGTTGTAGACGCTGTCCGGCGTGACGCGGTCGCCCTTGGCGTCCAGGTGCAGCTGCGTGCCGCCGATCGACGTGACCAACGGGTCTGAAGAAGGCCAGGAGTTGACGGGCTTGTCGTAGAAGGCCGAGCCGTCCGCGTTGTAGTCCGTGGCGCCGCCGTCGCCGGAGGAGGCGAGGACGGTCACGTGCTTGCGGTTGGCGGCCTCGAAGGCGTAGCGCAGCTTCTTGATGCTGGAGAAGTCGCCCTGGTCGAAGCCGGGGAAGGTGTTCTCGGTGGCGCCGAAGCTCTGCGTGATGACGTCGCCGACGCCGTGGTCGATCAGGTACTTCTCGGCGTCCATCATCTCCGGCAGCCCGGTGACGCCCTCGGTCTCGGCGACCGCCGTCTCCACCAGCACGATCTTCGCGTCGGGCGCGACCGCGTGCGCCATCTCGACGTCCAGGGTCGTCTCACCGGCCCATCCGGTCATGTCCGCGTTCGTCGGGTCGAAGACCGGGACCTTGCCCCACTTGACGACGTTCACCTTGGTGCTCTTCATGCCGAACTGCTTGCTGTACGTGTCGAGATCGTGCTGGATCGTCGGCGAACCGAACGAGTCCACGATGACGATCGTCCGCCCCTTGCCCGTAATGCCCTTCCGGTACAGGGAGTTGAGGTTGTACGCGGTGCGGTACTGCAGCGGGTTGTAGCAGGCGATCTGCCACTTGGCCTCGCACTCCGCGCTGGTGAGCGGGGTGGGCACGTCGCGCGCGAGGGTGTGTCCGGTGATCGCGGGGATCGCCTTCGTCTGCGGTACGGCGGCGGGCGCGGCGCCGGCGACACCGGCCACCGGCGCGGTCGCCAGCGCGGCGACGGCGAGGCCGGCGGTGGCGGCCGTCGCGGCGGCGATGTTCAGTCTCGTGCGGGCTATGCGCATGAATCCCCCCTGAGTGCTGCGGAGTTCGCCCGGCCGTCAGCCGGGCGAATGGGTCTCCGCGCATCTCATCGAGTGAGACATGCACAGGACAAGACTGTTGAACTGTCGATGCCGAACCCTTTGCCCAAACAGCACCAAGGACTCGGACGGTCCTGCCGGTTCGGATCGAGTCCGTTCAGATCGAGTACGGCACCGCGTGCACCTCGTCCGCCCGGTGCCCCGCGCGCTCGTGGACGCGCTGGACCGCCTCGGGCGACGGCGCCTCCGACAGGCAGTAGACGGTCCCGCTCTCCGGATCCGCCCAGGCCCGCTCGAAGTGGACGCCCTCGTCCTTCTCCACGGCGAGATCCGCCTTGTGGGCCTCCATCAACTGGTCGGCCGTGATGCCCTTCATCCCGTGGTGTACGTCCATGTACTGAGCCATGACCGCGCACCTCCTTCCGTTCCTTCCATGCTGCGCCCGTACGGCGCTCGCGGCACGACGAAGGGGCCCCGGCGCCGTAGCACCGAGGCCCCTCCTGGAGTGGGCGGCGGTCAGCCGCACTGGCACGGATTGCCGGACTGGCACCCGCACCCGCAGCCCGAACCGCAGCCGCAGGCACCGAAGAGCGGGAGGCTCTTGATCTCGGCGGGCTGCTGCGTCTCGCGCTCCTGCGTCGGGTCCGGCGTCGTGGCGGGGGATTCGGCCATGGGTCCTCCTAGAGGCTGGTGCCTAGGGGCTGGTGCCTGTGCCCATTGGATGCCCGCTTCGCCGGGCGCATCAACGGCGCATTGAGGCTTCCCCCGCGAGCCCCCGGGTACCTTCCGCAGGCCGGGGTCATTTCTAACCAGTCTCAGGACGAGACAGTGGTTAGAAATGACCCCGGCTTCCGGAGACCCCCCAGACCTACGCTCCCTCGGCCCCCGTGACCGGTTGGATGTCCGGCTGCAGCTCGTCCGCGTGCTCGCCCGTCACCAGGAACACCACACGCTTGGCGACCGACACCGCGTGGTCGGCGAAGCGCTCGTAGTAGCGGCCGAGCAGGGTCACGTCGACCGCGGTCTCGATGCCGTGCTTCCACTTGTCGTCCAGCAGGTGCTGGAAGAGCGTGCGGTGCAGCAGGTCCATCTCGTCGTCGTCCGCCTCCAGCTGGAGGGCGAGGTCGACGTCCTTCGTGATGATGACCTCGGCCGCCTTGGCCATCAGGCGCTGGGCGAGCTGGCCCATCTCCAGGATGGTCGCGTGCAGGTCGTGCGGCACCGCGCGGTCGGGGAAGCGCAGCCGCGCGAGCTTCGCCACGTGCTGGGCGAGGTCGCCGGAGCGCTCCAGGTCGGCCGACATGCGCAGCGACGTGACGACGATGCGCAGGTCCGTCGCCACCGGCTGCTGCCGGGCCAGCAGGGCTATGGCCCGTGCTTCGAGGTCGTGCTGGAGATCGTCGACCTTCTTGTCGGCCTCGATGACGCTCTCGGCCAGCTTCAGGTCGGAGTCCAGGATCGCCGTCGTGGCGCGTCCGATCGCCGACCCGACCAGCCGGGCCATCTCCACCAGACCGTCACCGATCGAGTCAAGTTCCTCGTGGTACGCGTCCCGCATCAGGGTTCCCTCTCCTACGTTCGCTTCGGGGGCTCAGGGGCCCCGGGCCCGTCAGGCTGTGACTAAAAACCGGCCCTTCCACCCCACGCTCCCACGTTCCCGCTCCTACGCGACGGTTTCCGCCACCCCGAATGAACCAATACTGGCTCCAAGGTGAACTCTGGGCGACGAGTGTTCGAGGTCGCACTCCGATGGCTGTGGCCAGGAGGTATCCCATGCCTAACCTGGGGGCATGGACGTGAACGCGGCGGTCGCCGCAGCGGCAGCGATCGCCGGGGTACTCACCGGTGTCATCGCCATGCTGGCGTTCCGCTGGAGCGAACGCGACCAGAAGCGACCGACCAGGACCTCCCTGCATACGGACCCGGTGCTTCCGCCGGGTGTGGACACCGTGCTCTCGGTGCTCCGCTCCTCTGCCGTCGTCCTCGACGAGGCGGACGCCGTGGTCAAGGCCAGCTCGGCGGCGTACGCCCTCGGACTGGTCCGCGGCGGGAAACTCTCCGTCGACCCGATGCTCCAGATGGCCCGGGACACCCGGCGCGACGGCGAGATACGCCAGGTCGAGCTGGATCTGCCCCGGCGCGGCACCGGCCGCGGGGAGGCCCTCGCGGTCTCCGCCCGGGTGGCGCCGCTCGGCTCCCGGCTCGTCCTGCTCCTCGTGGAGGACCTCACCGAGGCCCGCCGTATCGAGGCCGTACGACGAGACTTCGTGGCGAATGTCAGCCACGAACTGAAGACCCCGGTCGGCGCGCTCTCCCTCCTCTCGGAGGCGGTCATGGACGCCTCCGACGATCCTGAGGCGGTGGAGCGTTTCGCCGGACGGATGCAGATCGAGGCCACGCGCCTGACCAACCTCGTGCAGGAGCTCATCGACCTGTCGCGGGTCCAGAACGACGACCCCCTCGAAGACGCCGAACCCGTCCGCGTCGACGAACTCGTCGCCGAGGCCATCGACCGCTGCCGGCACCAGGCCGGCACCAAGCAGATCACCATGGCCGCCGGCGGCACCGCCGACCTGCACGTCTACGGGAACCGGGGCCAGCTGGCCGCCGCCCTCGGAAACCTGGTCGAGAACGCCGTCAACTACTCGCCCGCCCGCACCCGCGTCGGCATAGCCGCACGCCGGGTCTCCGCGGGCGGCGGCGACCACATCGAGGTCGCCGTCACCGACCAGGGCATCGGCATCTCCGAGAAGGACAAGGAGCGCGTGTTCGAGCGCTTCTACCGTGTCGACCCGGCCCGCTCGCGGGCCACCGGCGGCACGGGTCTCGGACTGGCGATCGTCAAGCACGTGGCCGCCTCGCACGGCGGGGAGGTCACGGTGTGGAGCTCCGAGGGACAGGGCTCCACGTTCACCCTGAGGCTGCCGGAGGCGGGTGCGGCCCGCGACCGTGCCCACCAGCACCCCGACCTCGACGACGAGGTCGAGGCGTCCCCTGAACCATCCCCGTACGAACCGCTTCCCGCCCCGGAGGTCCTTCCGTGACCCGAGTGCTCGTCGTCGAGGACGAGGAGTCCTTCTCCGACGCCCTGTCGTACATGCTCCGCAAGGAGGGCTTCGAGGTCGCCATCGCGACCACCGGGCCCGACGGACTCGACGAGTTCGAGCGCAACGGCGCCGACCTCGTCCTGCTCGACCTGATGCTGCCGGGGCTCCCCGGCACGGAGGTCTGCCGCCAGCTGCGCGGCCGCTCCAACGTCCCCGTCATCATGGTGACGGCCAAGGACAGTGAGATCGACAAGGTCGTAGGCCTGGAAATAGGAGCCGATGACTACGTCACCAAGCCCTTCTCGTCCCGCGAACTGGTCGCCCGTATCCGGGCCGTCCTGCGCCGCCGCGGCGAGCCCGAGGAGGTCACCCCGGCCGCCCTCGAGGCAGGTCCGGTCCGCATGGACGTGGATCGCCACGTGGTCACGGTCTCCGGCTCCAAGGTCGACCTGCCCCTCAAGGAGTTCGACCTGCTGGAGATGCTCCTGCGCAACGCGGGCCGCGTACTGACCCGCATGCAGCTCATCGACAGGGTCTGGGGCGCCGACTACGTGGGCGACACCAAGACCCTCGACGTCCACGTCAAGCGCCTCCGCGCCAAGATCGAGCCGGACCCGGGCGCGCCGCGCTACCTGGTGACGGTCCGCGGCCTCGGCTACAAGTTTGAGCCGTAAACCGACCACCGGGCCTTAAGCACTGCCCGCGTACGACGAAGGGCGGGACCTCGCAGCGAGGTCCCGCCCTTCGTCGTGTCGTACTACGGCTGCTCAGCCGGTGGTCGTGGCCGACTCCGTGGCCGTCGCGCTCGCGGAGGCCGCGTCGGTCGGGGTGGCCGACGTGCTCTTGCCCGGCTTCGGCGAGCCGGAGCCGGTCGCGGTGGCGCCCGCGGCCGGCGTCGAGGGGATCGAGGTCGGGCCCCACTTGGTGAAGTAGCTGTCGGCCGGGACGACGAACGCGTTCAGGCTCACGCCACCGGTCGTGCTGAAGGTGAAGGTGACCTTCTGGGCGTTGCCGTCCGTGATGCCCGCGGGGTCGGTCAGCGCCACGGAGGCGTTGCCCTTGCCGCCCAGGACGAGCGAGCCGAAGGCCGGGACGACCAGCTTGCCCTTGCCCTTGGCGGGGGTCAGCGTGGCCGCGCCGGCGCCGTCGACGCTGACGGAGTCCAGGGTCTGGGCGTCCTTGCTGTTGTTGAACAGGGTCGCGGAGATCACCGCCGGGCCCGTGCCCTCGGTGCCCGACTCGGTGAGGGGCTGGGTGATGACGAGCGCGTTCTGCACCTTGATGACGCCCACGGAGACGGCCGCGTTGTCCGGCTTGACCTCCAGCGTCTGTGCGTCGTTGCCGGCACCGCACGCGGCGAGCGAGGCGATCGAGAACGCGATGGTGGCGGCGGCGAGGGCGCCGCGTCGAAGGCTGCTGCTCACGGCGGCGGCTACTCCTTGAACGTGGGCGGAGCAGGGCGGCTCCCGAATAAAGCCGCCCTAAGTGTCTGTCAGCGGCCTTAGGTTACCGAGCCGTTCCCGCACCACCGCACCCGACCCTCCCTCAACCGGGTACCCATGTGCCACAAGTGACCCGCGGGTCACTTGCGACCGACACTCGTCCGGCATTCACATAACCAGCTCAGACGTCTGTCGGCGGATTTTCGGTGAAGAATGCACGGCGCCTCGGATAATTGATCACCGGCAACTCGACGGCCTTCGGTGATCAATTCCGGATTCGTCTCGTACCGGGCTCCGGCCACCGAACGGAGTAGCGGAAGTCGAGCACTTGGAACCAGACATTTAGGGACGTTCGTCCGCTTGGAGGCGCCTCCGGATGTGTGTAACGTACGCGTTTCACCTCGCCCGGAGAGCCGCTCCGACCTGCGAATACCCTCTTCCGCTCGGCCTCCGCAGCACGTTCCTGTTGCTGTTGTCAAGCCCCGAGATGCGCTCTGACCTGCGAAAACGCCATTCAGAACCCGCGGTTTCCGTGTTACCCTGGATAGCCACGGAAGGGGTACCTGTCACATGACGTTCAAGGTTGGCGACACCGTGGTCTATCCCCATCACGGGGCCGCGCTGATCGAGGCTATCGAAACTCGCCAGATCAAAGGCGTGGACAAGACCTATTTGGTGCTGAAGGTCGCTCAGGGTGACCTGACGGTGCGTGTGCCAGCGGACAATGCGGAGTTCGTCGGCGTACGTGATGTGGTCGGTCAGGACGGGCTGGACCGGGTCTTCGAGGTGCTGCGCGCTCCGTATGCCGAGGAGCCCACGAACTGGTCGCGTCGTTACAAGGCAAATCTGGAGAAGCTCGCCTCCGGCGATGTCATCAAGGTCGCGGAAGTCGTCCGTGACCTGTGGCGTCGTGAGCGCGAGCGCGGACTCTCCGCAGGTGAGAAGCGCATGCTTGCCAAGGCTCGCCAGATCCTGGTGAGTGAGCTCGCGCTCGCGGAGAACACGAACGAGGACAAGGCCGAGGCCCTGCTCGACGAGGTTCTCGCGTCCTGACGCAGGCGACTGGTACGCCCTGCTCAGCACACTGAAATGCCGTGGTGCCCGATGACAGCTCCCTTGTCGCCGGGCGCTTCGGCATGTTCGGGGGCAGTTCAGGGCTACGTCGAGAAACCCCCGATAATGGTGTGCCGGGCCCGGGCAGCTGGCTCGACCGGTGTCACGGAAGGGTCCGGTCAAGGCGTCGCGCCCGGCACTCCTGAGGCCATACCCACGTAGGTCGAGCACACAAACCTGACAGGAACCGATGTCTGACGATTCGCGCTCTTCGCAGGCGCAGTCCTCCGTCGCCGCCGTGATTCCGGCCGCCGGACGGGGCGTACGCCTCGGCCCGGGCGCCCCCAAGGCGCTCCGCACGCTGAACGGCACCCCCATGCTGATCCACGCGATCCGCGCCCTGGCCGCGTCCCGCGCGGTCTCCCTGGTCGTGGTCGTGGCCCCGCCCGACGGCGCGGCGGAGGTCAAAACCCTCCTGGACGCGCACGCCCTCCCGGAGCGCACCGACTTCCTGGTCGTCCCCGGCGGCGACACCCGCCAGGAGTCCGTGAAGCTCGGCCTGGACGCCCTGCCCCCCGGCCACGACATCGTCCTCGTCCACGACGCGGCCCGCCCGCTCGTCCCCGTCGACACGGTCGACGCGGTCATCGAGGCCGTACGCGACGGAGCCCCCGCCGTAGTACCGGCCCTGCCCCTCGCGGACACGGTCAAGGAAGTCGAGCCGGCCGAGACACCGGGCGCACCCGAGCCGGTCGTATCGACCCCGCAACGCGCCCGCCTCCGCGCCGTACAGACACCCCAGGGCTTCGACCGAGCGACCCTGGTCCACGCCCACGAAACGGTCACCGACAACGTCACCGACGACGCGAGCATGGTCGAGCAGCTCGGCCTCACGGTCGTGGTCGTCCCCGGCCATGAGGAGGCCTTCAAGGTGACCCGCCCCCTGGACCTGGTCCTGGCGGAGGCGGTCCTGACCCGCAGGAGGCTGAACGATGGCTTCTGAGACCCCCTTGATGCCGTACCCCCTTCCGCAGGTAGGCATCGGCACCGACATCCACGCCTTCGAGGAGGGCCGCGACCTCTGGTGCGCCGGCCTGAAGTGGGAGAACGAGGGCCCGGGCCTGGCCGGCCACTCCGACGCGGACGTCGTCGCCCACGCGGCCTGCAACGCCCTCTTCTCGGCAGCGGGCCTCGGTGACCTGGGCCAACA
This sequence comes from Streptomyces sp. N50, assembly GCF_033335955.1. GTDB lineage: Bacteria > Actinomycetota > Actinomycetes > Streptomycetales > Streptomycetaceae > Streptomyces. The sequence continues at coordinate 4,057,800 of NZ_CP137549.1, read as the reverse complement.
CTTCGGCACCGGCCGCCCGGAGTGGTCGGGCGCGTCCGGGGTCACGCTGTTGAGGGAGGCGGCTCGTATCGTCCGCGAGGCAGGCTTCACGATCGGCAACGTGGCGGTCCAGGTCGTAGGTCCGAGGCCAAAGATCGGCAAGCGCCGCGACGAAGCCCAGAAACTCCTGTCCGAGGCTGCGGGAGCCCCAGTGTCGGTGTCGGGGGCGACAACGGACGGTTTGGGCTTCCCGGGGAGGGGCGAGGGTTTGATGGCGGTGGCAACGGCCTTGGTCGTGAAACACGCTTAACTGGTCCGACCTTTGCTTTTAGGGGCGCGGGGCTGTGACATCAGCGGCTCCGCCGCGGGGCGCGACAAGCCCCCACCGGCCTGCACCTGATATACGGTCCCGCGCACCCCGTACCGCCCACTACCCTTGTACCGTGACCATTCGCCTGTACGACACCAGCGCCCGGCAGATTCGCGACTTCACCCCGCTCACAGCGGGCTGTGTCTCGATCTACCTCTGTGGCGCCACCGTGCAGGCCGCCCCCCACATCGGCCACATCCGCTCGGGCCTGAACTTCGACATCCTCCGCCGCTGGTTTGAACACCGCGGCTACGACGTCACGTTCATCCGCAACGTCACGGACATCGACGACAAGATCATCACCAAGTCCCGTGAACAGGGCCGCCCTTGGTGGGCGATCGGCTACGAGAACGAGCGCGCGTTCAACGACGGCTACACCGCACTCGGCTGCCTCCCGCCGACGTACGAACCACGCGCGACCGGCCACGTCCCCGAGATGATCGAGATGATGCGCGGCCTCATCGAGCGCGGTCACGCGTACGAGGCCGACGGCAGCGTCTACTTCGACGTGCGCTCGTACCCGGACTACCTGGAGCTGTCGAACCAGGACATCGACGACCTCCGCCAGCCCCCCGAGGACGGCATCACCGGCAAACGCGACCCGCGCGACTTCGCGATGTGGAAGGCGACCAAGCCGGGCGAGCCCGACTGGGAGACCCCGTGGGGCCGCGGCCGCCCCGGCTGGCACCTGGAGTGCTCGGCGATGGCGCACAAGTACCTGGGCCCCGCCTTCGACATCCACGGCGGCGGCCTCGACCTGATCTTCCCGCACCACGAGAACGAGATCGCCCAGGCCAAGGGCTACGGCGACGACTTCGCGCAGTACTGGGTGCACAACGCCTGGGTCACCATGAGCGGCGAGAAGATGTCGAAGTCGCTCGGGAACAGCGTGCTCGTGTCCGAGATGGTCAAGCGGTGGCGCCCCATCGTCCTGCGCTACTACCTCGGCACCCCGCACTACCGCTCGATGATCGAGTACAGCGAGGAGGCCCTGCGCGAGGCGGAGTCCGCGTTCGCGCGGATCGAGGGCTTCGTGCAGCGGGTCGTCGAGAAGGCCGGGGGAGTCGTCGAGCCCGCCGCCGAGGTGCCGCCGGCCTTCGCCGAGGCGATGGACGACGACCTGGGCGTCCCGCAGGCGCTCGCCGTGGTCCACACCACGGTCCGGCAGGGCAACTCCGCCCTCGCCGCCGACGACAAGGAAGCCGCCGTAGCGCGTCTCGCCGAGGTGCGCGCCATGCTCGGGGTGCTCGGCCTCGACCCGCTGGACCCGCACTGGATCGGCGAGGGCGGCGACCGGGGCGAGGACCTGCACGGCGTTGTCGACACCCTGGTCCGCATGGTGCTCGACCAGCGCGAGGCCGCCCGGGGCCGTAAGGACTGGGCGACCGCCGACGGCATCCGGGACCAGCTCAACCAGTCCGGACTCAACATCGAGGACGGCCCGCAGGGCCCGCGCTGGACCCTCGGCCCCCGCTGAACCCACCCCGATCGCACGCCGATCACAACCCCGATCGCACCTTGATCGCACCCGGTCAACGAAGATCGACTGTGCCGCCCGGCCTCCCGGGCGGCACACTGCATAGACGTACGTATTCACCGCACTCCACGACGGATCACACAGACAGGTAGGTCATGGCAGCCAACAACCGCCGCATGTCCGGCAAGAAGGGCGCGCAGGTCGGCAGTGGCGGCCAGCGGCGCAGGGGCCTCGAAGGCAAGGGCCCCACCCCGCCCGCCGAGGCGCGCAAGGGCCACAAGAAGAACCGCATCGCCAACGCCCAGGCCAAGCAGGTCCAGCGCCGGGCACCGGTCGCGCGCGGCCGCGGCGGCAAGGGCACCTCCGAGATGGTCGTCGGCCGCAACCCGGTCGTGGAGGCGCTGCGCGAGGGCGTCCCGGCGGTCACGCTCTACGTCCAGCAGTTCATCGACAACGACGAGCGGGTCCGCGAGGCGCTCCAGCTCGTCGCCGAGCGCGGCGGCGTCCACCTCATGGAGGCCCCCCGCCCCGAGCTCGACCGCATGACCAACGGCCTCAACCACCAGGGCATGGTCCTCCAGGTCCCGCCGTACGAGTACGCGCACGCCGAGGACCTCGCCAACGCGGCCTACGACAAGGGCGAGGACCCGCTGATCGTCGCCCTCGACGGGATCACCGACCCGCGCAACCTCGGCGCGATCGTCCGCTCCGTCGCCGCGTTCGGCGGCCACGGCGTGCTCGTCCCCGAGCGGCGCGCGGCCGGCATGACCGCCGGTGCGTGGAAGACGTCCGCCGGTACGGCCGCCCGTACGCCCGTCGCCCGCGCGACGAACCTGACGCGCGCGCTGGAGGCGTACAAGAAGGCGGGTATCGCGATCGTCGGTCTCGCGGCCGACGGTGAGCACGAGGTCGGTGAACTCGCCGCGCTGGAAGGCCCGGTGGTCATCGTCGTCGGCAGCGAGGGCAAGGGCCTGTC